>NZ_JBJDOS010000008.1:0-94761 GCF_044900935.1 Psychrobacter sp. NPDC078501
CCTGAGATTGAGAATACATCTTCGATTGGCATTAGGAATGCTTTGTCGATGTCACGCTCTGGCTCTGGGATGTAGGTGTCTAGTACGTTTAGTAGCTCTACAACAGCTGGTTGGCCGTATTTTTCTTCTGAGCCTTTTAGGGCTTCAGTAGCAGAACCTTTAACGATAGGAGTGTCGTCGCCTGGGAAGTCATAGTCGTTCAATAATTCACGAACTTCCATTTCTACTAGCTCTAACAATTCTTCGTCATCTACCATGTCACATTTGTTCATGAATACGATGATGTACGGTACGCCAACCTGACGTGAAAGCAAGATGTGCTCACGAGTCTGTGGCATTGGGCCGTCAGTTGCAGATACGACTAGGATTGCGCCGTCCATCTGGGCAGCACCAGTGATCATGTTTTTAACATAATCGGCGTGACCTGGGCAATCTACGTGTGCGTAGTGACGGCTGTCTGTGTCATATTCTACGTGTGAGGTGTTGATGGTGATACCACGTGCTTTTTCTTCTGGTGCTGAGTCAATAGACGCGTAGTCTTTGGCTTCGCCACCAGAGGTGATTGCAGCTACGGTTGCGATTGCAGCGGTAAGGGTTGTTTTACCATGGTCAACGTGTCCGATTGTACCGACGTTGACGTGTGGCTTGTTACGTTCAAACTTGGCCTTTGCCATGGGTATTTCCTCTTTTTTTGGGGTTCAATACTTAACTCATATAAATATGATTATTAAGACGATTTTGACCACATTAAGATAATTGTTAAAAGGTTGCACATACTAATGTGCAGATATTATAAGAAAATCGCGGCCAATAACAAGTCTTTTAACAAGTTATTGGCGTATTCTTTAGTGACAATACACAGACGTACTCTATATTGTCACTTTCAGTAAGTTTTATTTACTCGTCATCATCTTTAGAGTTGAACTTAGAGATGATTTCAGCAGCAACTGATTTTGGAATTTCAGCGTACTTTTGGAATTCCATTGAGTAAGTTGCACGGCCTTGTGACATAGAGCGCATTTGAGTGGCATAACCAAACATTTCCGCTAATGGTACTTCAGCACGAATCTGTTTAGTACCGCCAGGTAGATCTTCCATACCCTGTACCAAACCACGACGACGGTTAAGATCGCCCATGATGTCGCCCATGTAGTCTTCAGGTGTTTCAACTTCTACTTTCATTACTGGCTCAAGTAGCGCTGGATCAGCTGCTAAGAAACCTTTTCTGAAGGCCATAGAACCAGCCATCTTAAATGACAATTCATCAGAGTCAACGTCATGATAAGAACCATCATACAAGGTCGCTTTCACGCCAACTACTGGGTAGCCTGCAAGTACGCCGTTTTTCATGCGCTCTTGGATACCTTTGTCAACAGCACCGTGGAATTCTTTTGGTACAGTACCACCAACAACTTCTTCAGCAAATTCATACTCAGTGTCGCCAGCTGGATCAAGTGGCTCAAGACGTAACCAAACGTGACCAAACTTACCACGACCACCTGTTTGACGTACGAATTTGCCTTCTTGTTCAACAGTGTTACGAATCGTCTCACGATAAGCAACCTGAGGTGCACCGATGTTTGCTTCAACGTTGAATTCACGTTTCATACGGTCAACAAGAATCTCTAGGTGTAGCTCACCCATACCACTGATGATCGTCTGGCCAGATTCTTCGTCAGTGTGTACACGGAACGATGGATCTTCTTTTGCCAAACGGCCAAGAGCGATTGACATTTTTTCTTGGTCAGCTTTGGTCTTTGGCTCAACAGCTAGAGAGATAACTGGATCTGGGAATTCCATACGCTCAAGAGTAATCACGTTGTCTTCATCACATAGCGTATCACCAGTAGTCACATCTTTCATGCCGACTAGAGCTGCGATATCACCAGTACGAATCTCTGCAAGCTCTTCTTGAGAGTTTGCCATCATCTGTACGATACGGCCAACACGCTCACGCTTCATCTTAACTGGGTTATAAACACTGCTACCCTGCTTCATTACACCAGAATAAACACGTACGAAGGTTAAGTTACCAACGAATTTGTCATTCATGATTTTGAACGCTAGTGCTGAGAAAGGTGCTTCATCTGATGCTTCACGGCTGCCTTCGCTTTCGTCTTTGTCATCAAGAATACCTTTAATAGCAGGTACGTCGATTGGTGCAGGTAGATACTGAATAACGGCATCTAGCATCTTCTGTACACCTTTGTTCTTAAAGGCAGTACCACAAAGAAGCGGGATGATTTCGTTATCGATAGTTAACTGACGAATAGCACCGTGAATTTGTTCTACAGTCAATTCACCGTTTTCCAGGTATTCGTTCATCAACTCTTCGTTGGCTTCAGCAGCACTTTCTACAAGGTGCTCGCGGTATTCTGCTGCTTTTTCTTGTAGTTCGGTTGGGATTTCGCGCTCATCATATTGCATACCTTGAGACGCTTCGTCCCAATAGATAGCTTTCATGGTTACTAGATCAACAACGCCTTCGAAGTCATCTTCTTTACCAATTGGAATAACCAATGGTACAGGGTTACCACCCAAACGAGTTTTGATCTGTTCGATAACACGATAGAAATCAGCACCAACACGATCCATTTTGTTTACAAATGCAAGACGTGGTACTTTATATTTGTTCGCCTGACGCCATACGGTCTCAGACTGTGGCTGAACGCCGCCTACTGCACAGTAAACCATGCAAGCGCCATCAAGTACACGCATAGAACGTTCAACTTCGATCGTGAAGTCAACGTGACCTGGGGTATCGATGATGTTGATACGGTGTTCGTCAAACTGTTTAGCCATACCTGACCAAAAACAAGTTGTTGCCGCTGAGGTAATAGTAATACCACGCTCTTGTTCTTGCTCCATCCAGTCCATAGTGGCTGCGCCATCATGTACTTCGCCAATTTTGTGGCTAACACCGGTATAGAATAAAACACGCTCTGTAGTGGTTGTCTTACCAGCATCGATGTGCGCTGAGATACCAATATTGCGATAGCGTTTTAGGGGAGTTTTACGAGCCATAGTGTTTTCCTAGGAAAAGTCGTGTATATAATAATGTATTGTGTCTCTACCTCATACTCTATGACAAAGCGTTCAGCTTCGTAATATTACTTACTGATTATTGAGCCTAATACGGACAAAAAAAGAGCAAATACTAAGAATAGTGCGGCATCAAATTTGGGATGCTCTCCAGCAAAAACTGTATTTGTTAAGAGAGACATCTGGATAGATGTCCGCCACCTCAGTCATCAATAAATAACATTTATATATGACCGAATGATGATGGCGGCAATCAATAGAATAAACAACAATGTAAGATTAAATGGCATGAGCCTCTAATCTCAAGCTACTATTAAAAAGTAGCTTAGAAACGGTAATGAGAGAATGCTTTGTTAGCATCTGCCATGCGGTGAACTTCGTCACGCTTTTTCATAGCAGCGCCTTTGCCATCAGCAGCATCGTTCAATTCGCCAGCTAAACGCAAAGCCATTGATTTTTCAGAACGCTTAGCAGCAGCTTCAGCTAACCAACGCATAGCCAATGCAGTACGACGGGAGGGGCGTACTTCCATTGGTACTTGATAGGTTGCACCACCAACGCGGCGAGCTTTTACTTCTACCATTGGGCGTACATTTTCTAGCACTTCTTCGAAGAAAGATACTGGATCTTCAACTTTACGCTTCTCACTTACTGTCTCAAGTGCACCGTAAACGATACGCTCAGCAGTAGATTTCTTACCATCACTCATTACATGGTTGATGAATTTTGCAACAGTTTGGCTACCAAACTTAGGATCCGGTAGGATCTCACGGGCAGCAACGACGCGACGTCTTGGCATAATAAATTTCCTTATCTTCAGGAGTGTCTAACATTCACAACATCGACTACTTACCATTAGGATATAGCAGTGAGTTATCAGTTAGCCTTACTGCATGGTGGTATGTTTTAATAGCAAATCACAGATATATATTTATATAAAAGCGATACTACTGACACCAAACCCATGCACAGTTATTGGGTAGTGCAAAAAGCTTATCTAATAACGTTTAGTTATTAAACTTTAGGCTTCTTAGCACCGTACTTAGAGCGACCTTGCTTACGGTCTTTAACGCCTGCGCAATCTAATGCACCGCGAACAGTGTGATAACGTACACCTGGTAGATCTTTTACACGACCACCACGGATTAGAACAACACTGTGCTCTTGTAGGTTATGACCTTCGCCGCCGATGTAGCTTGATACTTCATAGCCTGAAGTCAAACGTACACGACATACTTTACGCATGGCAGAGTTAGGTTTTTTTGGCGTGGTAGTATATACACGAGTACATACACCGCGACGCTGTGGGCACGCTTCCAACGCAGGAACTTTTGACTTTTCCTTGATGGTTTTACGACCTTTACGAATCAATTGGTTAGTTGTTGCCATAAGGCATCCTTCTCCCGTTTGGTATAAAACAAAAAAATGGGCCAATGCACCATCTATCTGACAATAATTGCAGATTTCGGGGCACCCATTTTTAGGACAGTGTATTATAAAGAGTTGTTGCTGCTATTTCAACCACTTATGAATGGTTTCGCTTTACAACATTTGATAGATATGCATTCAGCCTCTCATTGTATCACTTTATAGATTTTTCGCCGAAAAATAGCATAAGAAATAAAGTAAACAAAGTGAGCTCAAGCATCATTAAGAAAAGATGTTTAACATTGAAATGGTACTTGATAGTAACTAAGTGGTGGTATTTATCCTAATTTTCAAGTCATGTTGCTCAATCAAACTAAGATAAATACCATCGTACTTATAAATATATAACCCAACTAGCAAATAATATGTCTATTACTTGGCTTTTTTATCAGACGTTTGCTTGTCTGAATCTTTTTTACTGCTAGTTTCTTCTGCTGAATCATTGCTTTTTTCTTTGCGCTCTGTGTCTTTTTTCGCCTCATCAGTATCAGCCTTTTCTACTTTAGCCTCACTACTGCTGTCATCAGTAATAGCACGATTGGCTAATTTTGCTTCTGGTGCAAAAGTCGCTTGAGCAACACCAATCACTTCGTCAATCAACTGGCTGTTATAGTGCATACCGATCGCTACTGCGGTGACAGGAATAAAACGACGAACCCATGATAAGTTGATCTGATCTAAATCAATACCTACTTGACTGGCGACTTTGTCTATTTGCTCAGCATAGAAATTTACATTTTTATTCTTCAAACCGAGATTTTTAAGTTCACTATGTAGTCCATTGCTTTGAGCATTATCAAGCAAACCTTTGCCAATACCTAGACCAGCTAGTAGGGCTTGTTTTTCTTGCATTTTGCTCAGATCAGCGTTTGATAGTAGTTCGTACGCCATCTTGACGCCTTGCTTACCTGTCAGCGGCTTATTGTATACAGCAGCAATCTGATAAACCGTACGTAATGAAACCAGTAATAGCCATAATGTATCAGCGAGCAGACCTGGTAGACCTGCCAGACCCGTCAAACCACCCATCATTGCAAGCGCGCGGTTTTGATTAGCAATATCAGTGGCTAGCGCATAACGCTCTTCGTCATCTAAAGTAGCAATATTGGCAAAACGATGCTCATTAGGTAAGTCTAGTTGACTCCAGTTCGCAGCGAGGTTGGCAACTTGGGCAAATGCGCCGTCAACTGTCGATTGAAAGAAGCTATTTGGCACGACTTTTTTGGCGTATTTACCATAAGTAGCAAAGCGTGGTCCTAAAAGTTGCTGCGTAGCCTTTAATGTTTGCTCACGAAACAAATCTTGTTGGTAGTCTTCATCGCCTAGGTCTACGGCTTTATATTGACGCGGTTTGCCTGTTTTGGCGTTTACGCTATCAATCATAGCCCCTACGCGCTCTAAATTGTTTCGAGTGAAAGAGCCAATGGTATTGATGCTTTTAGAAAGAGTACTACGCTTTGCCATCGTGATGTCCTTAATATGATGAGTTGTTTTTTAATGTAATTGTATTTTAATATAATAGTTAATTATTAATAATAATGAATCTATTATTTTAGCCAGTTATCGTAACTGGTGTCAGTGCGAACAATGTTATTAGAATCACAAATTTTGTATCTAAAGTATAATTCCGTCCATAGTCAGTAGCTAGTCTTACTTCTCATCTCTTTACTCAAAACTCAGTCATAAGTGTTATTTTGTCGTTATTTTACACTTGTCCAAAGATTTTCAGTGCTTGATACGTTATCATGTGCCGTAACTGAGAGCATAATTGTACACTGAGTTTATATTGCCTCTGATAGACCGTTAACAGAATTTCGTTACCTAAATTCATGCTATCGTTATCTACATAGACTATTTTTTCATTATAATGCTCGAATTAACTCATAGTTAAACATCATATATAGATTTACCACGATTATTGCAACCAACTGCTAGCAAGTCGTTACTTATAAGGAATAGCATATGCGCCGCGTCGTTATTACTGGAGCAGGGATTGTCTCTTGTATTGGACATGATTTAGATACTGTCACCACTGCCTTAAAAGAAGGTCAGTCTGGCATCACATTTAATGATTCTTATGCTGAGCACGAGTTTAAATCACACGTGAGCGGTAGTATCAATCAATCAGAACTTGATACCAGTGGTATCGATCGTAAGCTGAAACGGTTCTTTAGTGACGCCAGTCTCTATGCTTATGTTAGTGCGCTAAATGCGATTGAGCACTCAGGCCTGTCACTTGATACTATCAATAACAACCCACGAGTGGGTGTAGTGGCAAGTTCGGGCGGCGCATCAACAGAAAACATCGTTAATGCTATCGACGCTATGCGCGAAAAAGGTCTACGCGGTGTCGGCGCAATGGCAGTACCAAAGACAATGGGTAGCTCGGTATCAGCCGCTTTAGCAACCGGTCTCAAAATCCAAGGCGTCTCCTACTCGCTCGCCTCCGCTTGTGCGACTTCGACACACTGTATCGGTCATGCTGCTGAGCTTATCCAATTGGGTAAAGCCGATGTGATATTGGCTGGTGGTAGTGAAGCTGAACACTGGACACAGTCTTGTATGTTTGATGCCATGGGTGCAGTCAGTACTCAGTATAACGACACACCAAAACTTGCCTCAAGAGCCTATGACAAAGACCGTGACGGTTTTGTAATTGCTGCTGGTGGCGCGATGGTTGTTGTAGAGAGTCTGGAGCATGCTCAAGCACGCGGTGCCAATATTTTGGCTGAAATCGTTGGCTACGGTGCCAGCTCTGATGGTGCAGAAATGGTTGCGCCAAGCGGTGAAGGTGCAGTTCGCTGTATGCAACAAGCCTTGGCTGAAGCGGGGCTAGAAAGTGTCGATTACATCAACAGCCATGGTACTAGTACACCACTGGGCGATATTACTGAGCTTAAAGCGATCGCTAAAGTATTTGATAATGACGTCAGTAAAGTACCTGCTATCAGCTCAACCAAATCAATGACAGGCCATAGCTTAGGTGCTGTTGGTGCACAAGAGCTGATTTATTGTCTGCTGATGCTACAGGACGGCTTTATCGCTCCAAGTATCAATGTTGACAACTTAGATCCTGCTGCTGAAGGTTTCGATATCGTCACTGAAATGCGTGAAGCAAATCTTGAGACCTTGATGAGTAATAGCTTTGGCTTTGGTGGTACTAACGCTACGCTAATTATCAAAAAGTTTGACGCTTAACCCATGCTTGTATCAAATCACAATACAACTGAGCAGACAGATTCTGCGCCATCGCCAGCTAGCAAACCTAGCTGGCGTTTTGGTGATTTGTCTGCTGCAGAGCTGATGCCTGAACTACAGCGTCATTTGCTCGCTCAAGATATTAAAGCAAACTGGCAACTTGTTTGGCTTAATAACGATGGTCGACCCGTGATTGGTTTACTCCCAAAAGTCAGCTGGTCTGTATATTCCAATGATAAGCAAGCTCTTAATAGTTCACCCAATATTTATAAGGTGATTAAAAATTGTCGCAGTACTGACGTGCGCCGCGATACTGATGTAAATAGCGCTGATAATAGTTATGCTAGCACGACAGCTTATATGAGCTATCTAGAGTGGCAAGAGGAGCTAATCGCTTATAGCAATGCTCAAGAAGTCAATCACGACACCTCGTATATCAATAACGAAGAAAGCCCAAAACCCAGTTATCATCATGGGCTAATCGGTTTTATTGGTTATGATATTACAGCTCTCGAACTAAGTCCTGCCGATAGAATTGAATTGGCAATGCAGCCGTGTGCTTCGTTGGCACATTATGATATTTATCTAACACCTACGGCACATGCTGATATAGGTTGGACGTTAAAAACTCATCTAACTAACGATGATGCTTCTGAGAATACCGATCATGAGACAAACGATATTCTTATAAATACTCTTACCTCTTACCTAGATGAACTGGATCAAAAACTGTCTGATAAACATCTCAATCAACCACAGTTTAAAGATGTATCAAACATCACTCCTCTAGTTTTAAGTCCGCGATGGAGTAAGCTTGATTATCAACAAGCATTTAATCGCACACAAGACTATCTACAGCAAGGTGACTGCTATCAGATAAACCTGACACAGAAATGGTCTGGCAGTTTAGCGTGTAAAAATAACGATGTTCAATCAATTTTTTCGCTTATTGACTATTTGCCTGCGCTATATCGCAATACAAAAGCGCCTTTTGCAGGATATATGAGCGTTGATAGCAATGATGGTGATTACCTAAATAGAAGCAGCAGCTTTAACGCAGATAGCAATCATTTTGAATTGTTAAGCTGCTCACCTGAGTTGTTTTTTACATTCACTAGAGAAATTGATACTGGCAGACATTCTATTCGCACCAAGCCTATCAAGGGAACCATGCCGCGAGGTGGTACTAACGAGCAAGATGAGCACTATAAACAGCAATTGGTCAATAGCGAAAAAGACCGTGCCGAAAATGTCATGATTGTAGATTTACTGCGTAATGATTTGGGCAAATACGCCAAAATTGGTAGTGTAAAAGTACCACAATTATTTGCGATTGAGAGCTTTAGCAACGTGCATCACATGGTCAGTACTATTACCGCTGAGCTAAAAGCTAATACTCATCCATTAGCTGTATTGTTTGGTAGTCTGCCTGCTGGTTCTATCACTGGCACACCAAAAAAACGTGCCGTTGAGATCATTGCTGAACTGGAATCTACGCCACGCGGTGCTTATTGCGGCACTATGGGTTATATGAACTTTGATGGTAGTGGTCAATGGAACGTGCTCATTCGTACATTGCAAGCCAATGCTTCGTCAGATAACAGCCTTGATAAAGAAAGACACATCAACCTGTGGGCAGGTGGTGGTATTACGGTCGCGTCTGATTGTGATGCTGAATACCAAGAATGCTTAGATAAAGTAGGTAACTTGTTATCAGTCTTGGCTCAAAAAACCTAAGATAGCGAACTCAAATATTATTGCTAATTTGAAATTAAAAAAGCCTGCCAACATAACGTTAGCAGGCTTTTTTTAAGACTTATTGATAGTGGTGCGTGTTGTGAATAAAGAGACTCACCTATCAATATTCTATATTAAGCTATCAATCTAATACTATTCAGCAGCAACGCTAGCATCCACTTGCAGTGCTTTTAGAGCATCAATCAAGCGGTTATTCTGCTCTGCTGTACCGATAGTAATACGCAAGTACTCTGCAATACGCGGCTTATCAAAATGGCGAACGATAATGCCTTGCTCGCGTAATGCACTCGCGACAGCACTTGCATTGCCATCTTTTGGACGAGCGAATACGAAGTTGGCATGTGACGGTAGGACCTTATAGCCCAATGTCGTCAACTCTGCTGTTAGCGACGTACGTAAATCAATGACTTGCTGACGGATGTGCTCAAAATACTCAGTGTCTAACACACTCGCAGTCGCCCCAGCTTGAGCCAACTTATCCAGCGGATAGCTGTTAAAGCTGTTTTTCATCCGTGTCAGTGCTTCAATCAACGATGCATTGCCAAAGGCCATACCAACCCGCAATCCAGCAAGCGAACGTGATTTTGAGAAGGTCTGGGTCACGATAACGTTATCACATTCATTGATTAGGCTAACTGCTGAGACTGGAGCGTCTGCATTGCTTTCATCTATCTGAGCAAAATCGATATACGCTTCGTCAATAACAATGACCGCATTAGAATGCTCACTCGCAAGTTTACGAATATCAGCAAGTGATAATAGCAAGCCCGTTGGCGCATTAGGGTTGGCGATGATAATACCGCTACAAGGCTGACGATAAGCATCAGGGTCAATGCTAAAGTCTTCCTCTAGAGGAATCTGTACGAGCTCTACACCAAACGTCTGTGCATATACAGGATAAAAACTGTAACCAATATCAGGTGATAGCAGCGGACGCTCTTTTAAAAAGAAACTCGCAAAGACTAAAGCCAAGACTTCATCTGAACCATTACCGACAAATACTTGATTCATATCGAGGTTGTATGACTGTGCCAATGCAGCACGCAAGTCATTAGATTCAGGAGCAGGATACAAACGTAACTCATCAGCTTGCTGCTCTAAAACCTTAGCAATAGCCTCCCCTACTTTTGGCGAGGGTGGAAATGGGTTTTCATTGGTATTTAGTTTGCATAGATTGTCGTGTTGCGGCTGCTCACCTGGAATATAAGGTGACAAGTTGCGCGCTTTAGACGACCACAGTCTGGTGTCTATCTTTGACTCACTCATAAATTATCCTACTATTAGCCACAAAGACTATTAAAAATAAATATCAAAAGTAAAAGCTAAAAATTCAAAATCAATTACTGATAACGATAACGAGCTGAACGCGCATGGGCTTCTAAGTCCTCACGCTGCGCTAAAATATCAGCTGTCTCAGCCAAAGGCTTACTGCCGGATTCACTACAATAAATGATGGATGATTTCTTTTGAAAATCGTAAACACCTAACGGAGAAGAGAATCGCGCCGTACCTGATGTTGGCAGTACATGGTTCGGTCCTGCACAGTAATCCCCAATAGCTTCAGGCGTATGACGACCCATAAAGATAGCGCCCGCATGACGAATATCGTTTAACAGTGCGTCAGGATTATCAACAGATAACTCTAAATGCTCAGGAGCAATACGATTGATAAGTGCCATACCTTCGCTACGATCTTTTACCAAAATCAGTGCGCCGCGGTTCTGCAGTGAGTCACGCGCGATATCTGCTTTTGGCAGCTCAATCAGTGCTTTTTCTATCTCAAGTGCTACTTCGTTGAGCTGCTCTTCGCTAGTCGTCACAAAGATAGCTTGTGCAATACGGTCATGCTCAGCTTGAGACAATAGATCCATCGCGAGCCAGTCCGCTCTATCTTGTGCTTCGCCTTCTGCATACACCAATACTTCTGAAGGTCCGGCAATCATATCGATACCAACTTGACCAAATACCGCGCGTTTGGCTGCAGCGACATATTTATTGCCTGGTCCTGTGATTTTGTCCACGGCTGGAATCGTCTCAGTACCGTAAGCTAAAGCTGCTACTGCTTGAGCGCCACCAATGGTAAAAACGCGATCGACTTGGGCCAGATGGGCCGCTGCTAATACTAACGGATTGAGCACGCCTTTAGGCGCTGGTACGACCATGATAACTTCAGTGACGCCAGCTACCTTAGCAGGAATAGCATTCATCAATACTGACGATGGATAAGAAGCCAAACCGCCTGGTACATAAATCCCAACGCGATCAAGTGGCGTGACTTTCTGACCCAATCGGTTGCCTAGCTCATCCTCATACTGCCAGGTTTCTTGTACTTGGCGCTCATGGAATGTCTGTACCCGAGTCGCTGCTGTGGTCAACGCTGTCTTCACTTTTTCATCAAGATTGGCAAACGCTTCAGCAAGCGCTTCTTTAGACAACTCTAACTCTTGCATCGACGTTGCTGGATGCTGGTCAAACTGCTGAGTCAATGCCAATACAACGCTATCACCATCAGCACGTACTTGGGCGATGATATTATCGACGGTATGTAATAGTTCAGCATCATTGACTGTTTCAAAGGCAAGCAACTGTGTCAATTGACTATCAAAATCGGCATCTTGGGTACTTAACTGGCGCATGACCTAATCCTATATCTGAGCATAAAGTAGTGCTAAAAATGAACGGTTTGGAACTAAGTAAAGTAGGTTTATCTTTCAAAGTATTGCGACTTATTCAATGTCTTCTTGTCTGAATTTTACGGTGATTTTATGTTTTCTCAAGCTAAGACAACAAAACCAGTTTAGCACGCTACGTCACTCATAGCCTGCTAAACTGGTTTAAAAATTTGTATAACCATGCTTTATATTACCAATGACTTGCACTGGATAATTAGCTATTGGCGATACTATTTTTAAAGCTATCTAAGATTGGTTCTAGTAGTGCAAATTTGCGCTTATAGCTGACTTGATTGACGATCAGACGTGATGAAACATCACAAATGTGATCGCGGGCTTCAAGTCCATTGGCGCGTAATGTATTACCTGTGTCGACCACATCGACAATTAAATCACCTAGACCGACCAATGGCGCAAGCTCCATCGAACCGTAAAGCTTGATGACATCAACCTGCTGACCTTGACTTGCAAAATAAGCACGAGCGACATTGACATATTTGGTCGCGATACGCAGACGACGATTTGGCAGCGGTGCATCTTTCACACCCGCAGTCATCAGTTTGCACTGGGCAATCTGCAAATCGAGCAATTCATAAACATGATTGGCACCATGCTCAAGCAGCACATCTTTACCCGCCACCCCAAAGTCAGCAGCGCCATGTTCGACATAGGTCGGCACATCGCTGGCACGCAAAATCAATACACGCACATTTGGATTTGAGGTTGGAAAAATAAGTTTACGTGAGGCTTCAGGATCTTCTAAAAGATCAACGCCAGCTGCACGTAGCAGTGGCATGGTCTCTTCTAGAATGCGGCCTTTTGATAAAGCCAAGGTTAGACCTGAAAACTCATCGTTTACTTCGTTTAATAAACCGCTGGCTGGTAAAGATTTGCTTGTCTCAGTCATAATGACATCGTGTCCATGTGCAGTCCCCTATTGAAAGGGGAGTTTTTAATTTATAACGTAATATGGGTAACAGTCGATATTGAGTCAATCAATACTAAGCGTTGGTATTAATACGCTCGATGTTCACGCCTAAGCTACGCAGCTTGTCTTCAACATGCTCATAACCACGGTCAATGTGGTAAATACGGTCGATTAAGCTCTCGCCTTCAGCGGTCGCCGCTGCCATTACCAATGACATAGACGCGCGTAAATCCGTCGCCATCACTGGTGCTGCAGTAAAGTTTTCGACACCTCGTACTACGGCAGTGTGACCATCGACCTGAATAGAAGCACCTAATCGATTGAGCTCTGGTACATGCATATAGCGGTTTTCGAAAATATTTTCAATAAAAGTACTTGTACCGTCCGCTAAGCAAGCAATCGCCATTAGCTGAGCTTGCATATCCGTTGGGAAACCAGGATGTGGCTGAGTACGGATATCAACCGCCTTTGGACGGCCTTTCATTTGCGCGCGAATCCAGTCATCACCTGTAGTAATAACCGCACCCATGTCTTCGAACTTCTCTAGCACTGGCGTCAATAATAGAGCAGATGTTTTTTTGGTCAATACATCGCCGCGTGTCATCAAGGCACCAGCTAGGTATGAGCCTGTTTCAATACGATCAGGGACAACTGAGTACTCACAGCCATGTAGACGCTCTACCCCTTCGATGGTCATCGTTGATGTACCGATACCGCTTATTTTGGCACCCATTGCAACCAACATATTGGCCAAATCAACCACTTCTGGCTCTAACGCACAGTTGCCTAAGACAGTTGTGCCTTTGGCCAATGCTGCTGCCATGATGACGTTTTCAGTACCGCCAACGGTAATCATATCAAATGAGAAATTACAGCCTAATAGCTTGCCACCTTTTGGTGCTTGGGCTTTTACATAGCCATTCTCTACACTGATTTCGGCACCCATCGCTTCAAACGCTTTTAGATGCTGATCAACAGGACGTGAACCAATCGCACAACCACCTGGCAATGAGACTTCGGCTTCACCAAAACGTGCCAGTAACGGCCCTAGCACCAATATTGACGCGCGCATGGTTTTTACCAAATCATACGGGGCATAAAAGTTATCGATACTCTTGGTATCGCAAGTGACCGTATCATCTTGCTTTTGGATTTTGATACCCATGCCACCGATCAATTCAATCAACGTTCGCACGTCTTGTAGTGACGGCACGTTATGCAGTGTCGTTGGAGTCTCAGCCAATATCATAGCTGCGAGTAACGGCAAAGCGGCATTTTTGGCGCCTGAGATGGTGACTTCCCCTGCGATACGACTACTACCAGTGATTAAAAATTGATCCATAAAGGTGACAACCTAGCGATGAGTATAGAAAATTATGAAAACCAGAACTACAACTCTCAACCATGCATATGGCCGATTCAGTAATATCTAGTCATATAGACAGCTATTTGATTAGCCTTTTGATTGAGCGTCCCACTCAGCAGGCGTCAGCGCTTGGATATTGAGTGCGTGAATATCGCCACTCGCAATCTTGTCATTGACTAACGCATATACTGCTTGCTGACGTTGAACCGCGCGTTTGCCTTCAAAGCTGGCATCGACCACGCGTACGTCAAACTTATTACCTTGGTTGGCAGCTTGAATAAAAGCGTCTGGGAAGTGAGTCTGTAAAAATGCGATCAAATCGTCAGCGTTCATGCTCATAGAATAGTCTGCCTTAAAGTTTAGAATAGGGTATAGATTTAAAGTGATGACATTATAACAAGAGTTTGCATATCTTACAGTACTGTCTTACTCAAGTGTGTTTAAGCATTAAGACAGTGCTATCAATTAAACAGTCAAAAATCGTTGATATACATAGTAATAAGCTATTTGAGCGTTTTATCCAAGTAGGTCAACACTTGCGCACGTACATCATTGACCCAGCGTAGCGGCGGTGCCATCGCACCAATACTGGTTGCGTGACTGGCCCCTTCTATTTCGCCCGTTTCAACGGTGACGCCTGCTTTTTTAAACGCTTCTGTCATTTTGATTGTATTCGTCACATGTACAATTTTGTCTTTTTCTGCGGTTAATAATAAATACGGTGGCTGCGCGCCTTTAATCTGGCGATCTGGCATCACCTGATCGGGCGTAGCATTAGGACCAAACGCTGTTGCACTACTGAACTTACGGAAATCATAGCTATAAGGACCTGCAATCCCTATAACGGCTGCAATATCTGTTGGCTTAATACCATAAGGTGCCAAAAAGTCTTCGTTGGCAACGGCTGCTACTGCATTAAACGCGCCAGCAGAATGCCCCATCACCGCTAGGCGTGACGGGTCAGCATGGAGACTGGACGCATTTTCAATACTCCAAGCAATTGCCTGAGCTGCATCTTTGACATAATCAGGATAGACGTGTTCAGGCGCTTTACGGTAATTAATTACTGCGGTGACATACCCTGCTTTGGCTAAGCTCTGACCGACAAAGGCGTATTGTTCTTTATTGCCGCTCTCCCATGAACCACCATGGACAAATACCACCATAGGATAGCTAGTATTAATAGCACTTTGAGATTTCATTGCTTGTGCTAGCGGTTTTGGATAATAGATATCTAAGTCTTGTGAAGGCTGATCACCGTATAAGATATCCTTACTCACCCCAACGCCACCACTAGAAGTAATTCCATTGACGATAGCCAGCGGTGATAATGCCTGTGCGTTTTGCGTGGCTAACGCGATACTGCCCAATGCCAATATTGCCGCACCACCAAATCTCAATGTGCGTGTTTTCTTATGAGCAGGCTTGTTATGTAGTCTTACATTACCAATGGCACTCGTCTCTTCATTTGGTTGTATATTTGCCTGTAAATCCTTCATGACCAGTATCCTATTATATTTATTTATCAATCAGTAGTAACAGACTCACAGCGATAATGGTTCATCCATTAGCCAATGATGTGTTTGATATTAGTATCGTTGGCTAATGCGCTGACTCTGCTACCTTTTACTATTGATATAGTACTCACTGGCTGAAGATTTCTCGTGCCTTTACTGTTATCACTATTTAGGCTTATTGTGATTAACGTCATTTATCGCTTGGCGAACTAAAAGTTCTTACTGGTTCTGATAAAGATCAATATAAGGGCTTGAAGACGGCTGCGTAGTAGTGGCCTCTTCTTCCGTTATGACGATAGGCGTTGCCGTGCTGATAGTATTATCTTGAGCAGTTGGCGCTACTGCAGGATTGGCCAAATTATTCTCATACATGATGTCATCATTATTTATTTTCACCCCTCTATCGTCAACGACAGTTGTCAGCAATACTAACTCAGTGACCCCAACGGTGCCATTAGCGATATCAATCAGATGACTCTGCTGAGTGGGTGTCATACGGCCCATAATGTAGACCACGCCATTATTAGTAACGGCTTTAATTTGTGACGCACTCACACCATCGCTAGCGGCTATTTTCGCCAGTAGCTTTGAAGTGATATAACCATCATGAACCGTTGAGCTATACCCTTTTGACGCACTCACTTCCATCTCATTGTAGACACGGCGTACATCTGGCATAGAGCTAACGACTTTTTCCACTTCTGCTTTGAGCGTTTCAGTTGGCACTTCACCTGTGAGCAGCACTTCGCTATTGAAGCTATCGATACCCATACGACTGGTTTGCTGCAAGTCTTCTTTTAGCCCGTATATATTGATTTTGGCAGTATGTTCAATACTACGATCGAGCAGACGCTGCGGAATCGTGCGCTCAGTCATTGGTACACCATAAGTCCCTTCTGTACTGTTGGTCAGATAATTGGTGGCACAACCTGTACTGACAACGCAGGCAGCAATCATAATGCCAGTCGTAATACGGCGTGATGAATCAAAAATAGCAGTGCGCAAATGCATCCGTGTCATTATTTACCTCTTAGAACATGGTTGTGACAATTTTATAAATTGAACAAATCTTAATCTAGGTCGTGTCTTTATTTTGAAGAAAATACGCTCTAGTAGTGACGAGCTAGAAATAGCTATAAGCTAATACTTTATCTGATTTATAGGAAGTTGACTATAACCGCTACTTTACTTAATTTTGGCCATCAGCGGTTAGCTTTTTAGTAACGAACCTTACTTATCAGATGTGGTTAGATGCTTCACTTGGCAGAGTCTATTTTATTTACTCTATTACCATGCACTGGCTATAAAAGCATTTTGAATCCATTCTGGTTGATTGTCTAACTGCTCATCTTTTAGATTCGACTCATTCATCGTGTTGTAAGCAATGACATCAAACCGACAATCATAATGAGCATACTCAGGATACTGCTGCAAAAAGGATTGCGCTGCTTTAATCACTTTACGCTGTTTGCTTGCTGTCACGCTGAGTGCTGCATCGCCATAATTCGAGGACTTGCGCTGGCGAACTTCAACAAATACTAATGTTGACCATGCTGAACCTGTCTCAATCATGACCAGATCCAACTCACCTACTTTTGGCTGTTGCCAATTTTGCGCAACCAGCCTCAACCCTTGCGCTTGTAAATACTCACACGCCTGCTGCTCAAACCGACTACCTTGGCGTTGTTTTGGTGAGGTTAAGATTAAGGGCTTATGATTAGGCATAAGGTTAATTGGTCTGATTAACATTTGAGAATTATCATAGCACAACATGCTAAACTAGCCACTTCTGCGCCTTCTACTCTCGCAATCTATCGATTTCTTCACTCATTATTTGATTGAAAAACCATAGACAACGACTGTACATACTAGCGCACTATTATTTTCTAACGTCTTTTTAACGACCCGAGGTTTTCATGTCTACCCCTACTGCGATGCCAGCTTGTCTCTATATCGTTGCCACGCCGATTGGCAATATGTCCGACATGACAACGCATGCAATTGATGTCTTAAAGCAGGTCGCCATTATTGCCTGCGAAGACACCCGCACCTCAGGTAAACTACTGTCACATTTTGGCATCGATACCAAAGGCAGTAAGGCTGACGAGACAAAAGACTCAGAGACTCGTCCTGCCAAAAGCAGTATCGAAAATGATGACACGACCACAAAGCAAAAAGGTCACAATAAGCTATGGGCCTATCATGAACACAATAGCGCCATTCAAACGCCCAAAATTATTGAAATGATTGAGCAAGGTCATTCGGTTGCCTTGATTAGTGATGCAGGTACACCTCTAGTCAGCGATCCAGGTTATCAACTGGTGCAAGCCGCGCATGAAGCTGGCGTGACCGTATCACCTATCGTTGGGGCTTCTGCTGCAATTGGCGCATTGTCAGTAGCAGGGTTACCATCTGATCGATTTAGCTTTATTGGGTTTTTGCCAGCCAAAACACATGGTCGTCAAAAACAGCTGAGCGATCTAATCGCACGTACCGAAACTTTAATCTTTTATGAAGCGCCGCATCGTATCGTAGCTAGTCTAGAAGACATGGCAACGATATTTGGTGCAGACCGCGCGGTGACTTTTTGCCGTGAATTAACCAAAACTTTTGAAACAGTACACAAGAGCACCCTTGGCGAGTTGGTCGAGTTTGTCAAAGCAGATGACAATCAGCAACGCGGCGAGATAGTCGTGGTCGTCGCTGGCGTCGGTGTGGCAAAAGATACTGACGACATCAGTACGCATGACAAATTGCTACAGCGTTTGTTAGAGGATTTGTCAGTCAAAAAAGCAGCCGCGCTGGCCTCTGATATCACTGGTGTGAAGAAAAATGCGCTTTATCAGCGTCTACTAGAGTTGCAAGCAGACTAGTTTTTAATAATAAAAAGATAACCATTTATAAATGAATTGAGGAGAGATAAGCAATGTACGATGTAATGGCAATAGGTAATGCGTTGGTTGATCACGAATATGTGCTGTCAGATGCGGCACTAGAAGAGACCGAGTTGACCAAAGGTAATATGACGCTGGCTGGTATTGAAGAGCAGCAGCAACTACTGGCTTACTTCAAGCTAGCTGAGATTGAGCCATCAAAACAAGCAGGCGGTGGATCTGCAGCCAATACTATGTTTACCTTTGCAAGCTTAGGCGGTAAGCCTTTTTATGCTTGCCGCGTTGGTGATGATGATCAAGGGGCGTTTTATCTCAGAGACTTGCACGAAGCAGGTGTCGCGACTTCAGACAAATCTATTCATGCAGGCGGCGTGACCGGCTCATGTGTGGTTGCCGTTACCGAAGATGGCGAGCGTACCATGCAGACCTATCTTGGCACCTCAAGTGAGATTGCCGCTGACAATGTTGATTTTGACGCGTTGACACAAGCAGATTGGCTATATATAGAAGGCTATCTGGCGATGTCTGAGAGCATCCAACCAGCGATGACTCAATTACGTCAACAAGCCGGTATCCATAATGCAAAAATCGCGGTGAGCTTTGCTGACCCTGCGGTAGTAAAATTTGCCAAAGATGGCTTGCTTAATATGCTCGGCAACAAAGTCGCAGTGATATTCTGTAATAGCGAAGAAGCCAAGCTATTTACGGACAAAAAACAAGTCAAAGCAGCAGCACGTGCCCTGCTTGAATACTGCCAAACAGCAGTTGTCACTGATGGTGCCAATGGTGCGGTCATCGCTCACCAGCCTAATGACGAGTCAGAAGTTGAAGTCTATGACGTTGCAACGCCAGCAGTGGCCAACGTCATCGATACCAACGGTGCAGGCGATAACTACGCTGGTGCTTTCTTATATGCATTATCGCAGCAGTATAGTCTGCCAGAATGCGGTCGTCTTGCCAGCGAAATATCAGCACAAGTTATTCAACAGTTTGGACCGCGTCTTGTTTCGCAGGATTATCGAGATATCGCGCAGCGTGTACTGTCTGCTTAATGGTTAAACACATCTGTTGGACGCAAAACAAAAAGCCCATATCAAATCGATATGGGCTTTTTTTATATTGGACTTGCTCAAACAGTTTGCTCAACTTAATAAGCGCTCTTTATATTAAGCAGAAGCTAATGCTTGCGCGAGATCGGCTTTGATATCTTCGATATGTTCGATACCAATCGATAGTCGTACCATATCCGTACTAACGCCTGCATTTTCTAGCTCTTGCTCATTTAACTGACGATGGGTCGTCGTCGCTGGATGACAGGCCAATGATTTCGCATCACCGATGTTTACCAGACGAGTAATCAGTTGCAGCGCATCGATAAAGCGCGCACCAGCTTCTAGTCCACCTTTGACGCCAAAGGTCAAGATAGCAGAAGGCGTGCCTTTCATATATTTTTTGGCAAGCTCGTGCTCAGGATGGTCAGACAGACCTGCGTATTTCACCCAAGCAACTTTATCATGGTCACGCAGGTATTCTGCAACGGCTTGTGCATTTTGCACGTGACGCTCCATACGCAGACTTAGCGTCTCCATACCTTGCAAGATACCAAAGGCATTTAGCGGGCTAAGTGCTGCGCCAGTGTTACGTAGTGGCGCAACGCGGGCACGGGCAATAAAGGCTGGCGCGCCTACGTCTTTTACGAAATTTACCCCATGATAGCTATGATCTGGCGTATTCAACAGTGGGAAACGCTCAGGGTAATCACCCCAAGCAAACTTGCCACTATCGACAATCGCACCACCGATTGAAGTACCCGTTCCGCTCATATACTTGGTCAATGAGTGAACTACGATATCTGCACCGAACTCAAATGGACGACATATCGCAGGCGTCGCCACCGTATTATCAATCACGACAGGTACGCCGTATTCATGAGCGACATCACTGAGCGCTTGAATATCGACGATATTACCTAGCGGGTTACCGATACTCTCTGCAAACACCATTTTGGTCTTGTCATCAATCAAGTCACGAATGGCTTCTGGGTCTTTATGATCGAAGAAGCGCACTTCGATACCTTGACGCGGCAATGCATGAGCAAATAAATTGTAAGTACCGCCATATAGCGTTGATACAGCGACGATATTGTCGCCTGCTTCGCAAATAGTCTGAATCGCATAAGTAATGGCAGCCATACCAGAGGCTACGGCAAGCGCCCCAATACCGCCCTCTAGTGCTGCGACTCGCTCTTCTAGCACCGCGTTGGTCGGATTCATGATACGAGTATAGATGTTGCCTGCGACTTTTAAATCAAACAGATCTGCACCATGCTGAGTATTATCAAACGCATATGAACTGGTATGATAAATAGGCACGGCGACTGCTTTGGTCGTTGGCTCTACACTATAGCCGGCATGAATCGCTAAGGTCTCAAGACGTTGAGGGGTTTCTGGCTGTTGGGCTGCTTGCTGGTCTGCTGATCCGTCACTCATAGTACATTCCTTTATTTTGATAAAAGATGATTTGTTGACGACGTATCGCCTAAAGTCACCTTAAAAAACTGTCTGCTAAATCATAGCAATAAAAAAAGCTGAGTTCATCATAACTCAGCTTCTTTATTAAAAGAATAGCAAAATACTCATCTCTTCATGACAAATATTCATAAGCAGCAAACCAAACAGGCATATCTATACTAGAGATATGGCCACCTTTATAGCAGCCAATTGCTTTTAACTATTTTTCATTTTATTTGTAGTAAGCATTCTCTGTACGAGTATGATCAGTCTCGTCAACCACTTGGGTCAATTCTGGAATTTGCTGTTTCAGCTGCACTTCAACGCCTTGGCGTAAAGTCATATCAACCGCTGAACACCCTTGGCAACCACCGCCGAATTTCAATACAGCGGTTAAACCAATACCTTCTTCATCAATCAGTTCAAGCAACTGTACGTCACCACCATGCGCTGCCAAGCCAGGGTTAATCTCTGACTGCAATACATAGTTGATGCGCTCTTCGACACTGGCATCAGCGCCTACTTTAGGCACTTTAGAGTTTGGTGCGCGGAAAGTCAGCTGACCACCGAAACGATCTTTATTATAATCAATGACCGCGTCTTCTAGATAAGGTACTGACGCCGCTTCAATAAAGGCAGAGAAGTTTTCATACGTAAAACGCAAATCAGCGCTGTCTTCTTCGCCCGGCTGGTTATAAGCCATGCAGCACTCTGCACGCGGCGTACCAGGATGCTCAACGAAGATACGCACACCGATACCATCGGTATCTTGCTTAGACAACAAATCTGCCAAGTAGCCCTGAGCTGACTCAGTGATAGTGATGTTGCTTTTTGCTTCAACTTGCTCGGTATCTAGGGCTGATTCATAGCCAGCAGTTTGGTCTAGTTGGTTATCAGCTTGGTTTTGCTCACTCATAATGTTTCCTATGCGTTATGACACAAACGCTATATCTATTATGGCTACTGTGTCGTGAATTTGGATTTTTAAAATGTTTACGATTTATGTAAGACATGCAGACTGGCAATGATTGATATTTATTATTGTATGCCATTGGCCGACATGAGTATAAAGTTTAATCGGTCTATAGCAGTCATTATACCTGAATCAAGCATCAATTCCGACCACGCTACTGTGAATTGAACCGTGGCTGTTGCAAATGGTCGTCATTGGTTTTTTTAATGATGCTGACAGTTGCCAAAGTAACTTTATATTTAGATGAGAAACCACAAACACACTAAATTATTAAGTCGGCTGACAAGTTATTCTCTATATAAAGACAGCTGTGCCATTTATCAAGCGCGCTCAGCATTTTCGATATGCCATACCGTTCACATCTAGTCCGAGCAAGTCATCTGGTTTTGACGTAGTATTGATAATTTGAATGATTTTATGCATTAGTGTTATGAGCATGGTAGCTTTTAATTGTCTTGTATAAATATCAGCTTGTATAAAGATTATGTGTTTTTTGGATAGGATCATTTTATGATGACACGGACGTTGCACCTAGTAACTACCAAGGACGATGAGAAAATTGCCGTTTGGAAAGTAGTTGATAATTCAGAAGAAGATACGATAGCTAACACATCAGAAAACAGCCTGCCTAACACTACACCGCAAAACATATTTTTGACACATGGTACGTTTTCTGACAAGCAAACTTGCCTCAAAATCGCCGAATATTTTGCAGGGCTTGGTCATCATTGCTACATCATGGAATGGCGTGGACATGGTGATAGCTCACTACCAAAAGAAAAATTCAACTTTGAGACTGTCGCCACTTACGACTATGAAGCGACTTTTCGCTATTTCTTTAAAGAATTAAAACTCGATAACCTGCACTGCGTTACTCATAGTGGTGGCGGTGTTGGCTTGACCATGTTTCTCGTCCAAAACCCAAGCTATATCGATAAGGTCAATAGTATAAGTATGTTTGCCTGCCAAGCTTTTGGCGCGGCGCAAGACTCGACCAGCTACACGAAAATCCTTACCGCCAAGATAGTCACTCGGTTGATCGGCTTTATACCAGCTAAGCAGTTAAAGGTAGGCCCTTTTAACGAAAGCTACTATACGATGACCCAGTGGTACGATTGGAATTTGGGTAAAAACTTTAAAAGTAGTTTTTTGAATAAGGCTAATTTCGATAAAGGTAGAGCGAATATAGACGAAGTGAACGAAGGCATTAATCAGCAGAAAAGTACTGGCGATGACTTTATCGACTATCGTCATCATATGTCACAGATTACCATTCCTGTTTATTCTATTAGCGCAAAAGGCGATAAGTTTATCTCCCCTACTTGTGGCTGTCGTTTGTTTTTTGAAGGCTTTAATAACTCGTCCAATATCTTTCGAGAGTATTCGCTTAGTAATGGCGATTTAGATGATTATACGCACAGTCGCATTATGGTTAGCCGCAATGCTGCTACAGAGATTTGGCCAACAGTAACGGCATGGATAGAGAAGCATGCCAGTTAAAGCAGAGGTGTCGTTTGGACGGTTTCGATAATGACACACCCCTAAACATCTTTATACTTGTCAGAAAGTCATGGGCTGTGTCAGTATTAGCGTCATTAATTTTTAATCAATAAAAATAAGTCGTAGGAAGTTGGCGTCTATGAGTGAATTATCAGAGCAACAGTCAGATAAGCAAAACCTAGATCAAAAAAGCAGTAAGCACTATCGTTATCTAGTCTTTATCGGACGCTTTCAGCCGTTTCATGCTGGTCACAAAGCCGTCATCGATGAGGCATTAAAACGCTCAGACGAAGTGATTATGCTCATTGGCTCAGCCAACTTGCCACGGAGCTTACGCAATCCATTTAGCGTCGCTGAGCGTGCCGCAATGATCAAAGGTGCCTACTCTGAAGAAGAAGCCGCACGCATTCACTGTGTTGGCTTAGATGACGCACTCTACAATGACACCCGCTGGCTACAGTATGTGCAGGCAGGTGTGAAATCTGTCACTGGTGACTTGCAGACGGATATTGGCTTGATTGGTCATTCAAAAGACAGCTCATCGTACTATCTGTCACTGTTCCCCAACTGGGACTCTGTGTCAGTGCCCAATTATCATAACTTATCAGCCACGCCGATTCGCGACAGCTATCTGATGGGTGCCACGCCAACACCTGAGCGTACGCCAGAGTCGACGCGTAACGTCCTCGATGCATTCAAACAAACTGACGATTATCATCAGCTGCATGAAGAAGCAGACTTTATCGATAAATATAAAAGACAGTGGGAATCAGCACCCTATCCACCGACCTTTATGACTGCCGATGCATTAATTGTACAGTCAGGACACATCCTACTGGTTGAGCGACGCAGTATGCCAGGACGCGGACTGTGGGCGCTGCCTGGTGGATTTTTGAATCCAAAAGAGACACTGTTTGATGCTTGTATCCGTGAGCTGCGCGAAGAAACTCGCCTCAAAGTGCCCGAGCCAGTATTGCGCGGCTCCTGCCATAGCCAGCATACCTTTGACGATCCATATCGCTCAGCGCGTGGTCGCACCATTACTCAAGCGTTTTATTTTCAGCTCAAAAACGATCCAAAAGGTCTGCCAAAAGTAAAAGGTGGCGATGATGCGACCAAAGCATTTTGGCTACCCTTAGCTGAGCTCGATGCGAAGATGATGTTTGAAGATCACTATGCAATTATTACTAAGATGGTTGGGTTGTAGTTCGCTGCTAATCATTTTTTCTAGTAGCTTTCTTTGGTAGTCTTTTTTAGTAGCTTTTTCTAATAGCGACTTGAGCAAATTATCATCAATAACAACTATCACTAAATATCTCACTAATAACCTGATTCCAACGCCGATAGACGGCAATCAACTGCCGCCACTGTTCTTTTATTAAGACAGCTGCGGCAATTCAAAGCAGAGGAGTTCTGTGATGTACACCAGTAATCTAAACAATTTAATTTTAAATAGCGACAGCTATAAGACCTCACATTGGGTGCAATACCCAAGCGGTAGTGAGTATCTGTCAAGCTACATTGAGGCGCGCAAAGGTGATTACGATGTGGTGTTCTTTGGCTTGCAGGCCTTTATCAAAGAATATCTAAGTACTCCTATCACTCATCAAGATATCGATGAAGCCGAAAAGGTCATTCAAGCACATGGCCTAACCTTTAATCGTGCTGGCTGGGAGCATTTGATCGAAAAACACGACGGCTACTTGCCATTGCGTATCCAAGCCGTGCCCGAAGGCAGTATAGTGCCAGTGTCCAATGTAGTCTGCCAAGTAATCAATACCGATCCTGAGTTTTACTGGCTACCCAGCTATATCGAAACAGCATTATTGCGTGCGATTTGGTATCCATCCACGGTCGCTAGCGTTTCTCACTATTGCAAAGACATTATCCGTCAAGCGTTAGAAAAATCAGCGGACAATACAGAGTCCCTACCTTTTCGCTTGCATGACTTTGGTGCGCGTGGGGCATCGAGCCAAGAAACGGTTGCACTGGGTAGCTTAGCGCATTTGGTCAACTTTGCTGGTACTGACTCGATGACAGCGCTTATTGCTGCTAGTCGCTGGTATCAAATGGGTGATGATATGCCTGCATTCTCTATTCCAGCAGCCGAGCACAGTACGATGACAGCTTGGGGACGTGATGGCGAGACTGCTGCTTTTCACAATATGATCGAGCAGTTTGGCGGCGAAGACAAAGCCTTTTCAGTCGTTTCAGATAGTTATGATTTATGGAATGCCATCGACAATATCTGGGGCGACGCCTTGAAAGACGAAGTCAAAAATATGGGCGGCACTTTGGTCATTCGACCAGACAGCGGCGAACCTACCAAAGTCGTCCGTGAAGCGTTGGAGCGTTTGGCAGTGAAGTTCGGTACGACGGTAAACAGCAAGGGCTATAAAGTGCTGCCCGACTACGTACGCATCATCCAAGGTGATGGCATCAGCTCGCAAAGCTTAAGTAAAATTATTGATGTGGTCATCAAAGCAGGCTTTAGCATAGAAAACGTGACGTTTGGTATGGGCGGTGGTCTATTGCAGCAAGTCAACCGCGACACCATGAGTTGGGCGATGAAATCTAGCGCTATCTCTATCGATGGTGCATGGAAGGATATTTATAAAGATCCTGTTACCAGCCGCTCAAAACGCTCGAAAAAAGGGCGATTGGCACTGGTAAAAGACGACAGCGGGCAGCTAACAACTGTCAAAGAAAATGAGATAGGCGACCAAAATGACAATCTATTACGCGATGTCTACGTCGATGGTAAATTGTTAATTGAAGACAGTCTCACGACTATCAGGGAACGTGCAGGATGGTAGACACTAATAAGCTGACATCGGTCGCAAGAGACGTCTTACTTGCCCCTGTCTACCTCTATCAAGGTCGAAAAATCAAGCGTGATACAGTCCGCTTGCCTGAACCACATGGCGAAAGGCACGGCATGATTGAGCTGCCTCAAGTGAATGATGAAGCATCAACGCAAGACGCTAAGACATTTAACCTCATGGTTGTTGGCGATTCAGCAGCAGCAGGTGTAGGTAGCCAAACGCAGCAGGAAGCGTTGGTCGGTAAGCTCATACCGATACTGGAACAAAACGAAGCTATCCAAGCAAACTTTGCTCGACTCAATTGGTCATTGCAAGCGACAACAGGTCATACCAGCTTTGATATTCTACGCAGGTTATATGTCTTACCTGCTCCTGAACAGCCTATTGATGTGATGTTGCTAAGCGTAGGGGTCAATGACACGACGTCCAATGTCTCTACACATAAATGGCAACAGCAAATTGAAGACATTATCAATATTGCACAGCGCAAATTTGGCGTACGAGAATTGGTTTTCTTAAGTTTGCCGCCGATGGCACAAATGCCTGCAATCCCTGCCCCGCTCAATAACTTTGTAGGTGCAAAAGCATCGGTACTGGATGGAATATTGCAGCAGGTCTGTGCGGCTCATGCTGGTGTCACCTATATGGCAACCGACTTTACACGGATGCTAGAAGAGCATGCAAATGGCTCGGCTATCGATATCAATGTGATGTTTGCCAGTGATGGATTTCATCCTAGCAGTCTGATGTACGGCTATTGGGCGCAGCAGATCGTAGAGACTATTATTCAGTTACTAGATTCTGTTCAGTTATTAGACTCATCTACCACTGAGTTTGAGCGCTAAAAAGCTGGATAGATTATTATTTAGATTATAAAAAATTAAACCAAAAAAAACCGCTGAATAATCAGCGGTTTTTTATTGCTTAGCGAAATATATTTACACCATAAGTGCAAATTATTCAGCAGCGTCTGCAGCTTTCTT
Source organism: Psychrobacter sp. NPDC078501 (assembly GCF_044900935.1). Lineage (NCBI taxonomy): Bacteria > Pseudomonadati > Pseudomonadota > Gammaproteobacteria > Moraxellales > Moraxellaceae > Psychrobacter > Psychrobacter sp. NPDC078501. Next base: position 27,595 of record NZ_JBJDOS010000008.1, read on the forward strand.
GCTACGGCCACCAAATGCGCCAAAGCGTTTGTTGAAGCTTGCAACACGACCTTCAGTAGAAGTTTTACGTTGCTCACCAGTATAGAACGGATGCGACGCACTTGAGATATCAAGTGGGTAGTATGGGTATTCTTTACCTTCGTATTCACGAGTCGCTTTAGTCTTAGCAGTTGAGCGAGTCAAAAAGAACACGTCAGCGTTAGTGTCGTGGAATAAAACTTCTTGGTAATTAGGATGGATATCTTTACGCATAATATACTCTCTAGGTCCGATGTATGTACAACGTCTAAATACAGCATCATCGATGATGTATCAAACAAATAATGACATACGTAACTGAGGCACTAAGGACATTACAAGTATGGCAACTGCGTCACTGGCTTATTCCAGCACCCAACACCACCCTTCTGTTCGCTTAGCCTTTCCCCAGCGGGAAAATTAAACCGCGATTTTAACGGTTTTTGACGTAAGACGCAAGGAGCAGTTGTGATAGAGATATGTGATAAGTTGTCACTGAAAGGTCGAGAGTGTTGAGATAGATGATTGATTTTAGTACAGTAATAAAGTTAGTTAAATTAATCAATGATATCCACTATTGTAGATAATCTAACTAAATACAACCTTAGCTATTAATTATACATAGTATGCTTAAAGGGTACAGCTACGCGATACAAACTCCATTTAAACATCGCTACTAGCAACTCATTTACTTCTCAATCACCCATAACTTAATTAGATTAAATAAGGATCATTTAATGATAAATACTAAAATAAGCACGGCTACCAAAGCACTATTTATTGGCTCAGCATTAGCAGTTACTACCATGGCAAGCGCTGCACTACCAACTCAGTGGGAATTAGACGACTCACATACTCGCGTCGGATTTTCTGTGAGTCATATGGGATTCTCAACCACCATGGGCCACTTCAATGATGTCGAGGGTATGGTGAATTATGATATGAAAGCCCCAAATCAAACCAGCATGAACTTTACCATTGCGACTGACAGTATCGATACCAATTGGGATGCTCGTGACAAACACTTAAAGACAGATGAGTTTTTTAATGTTGTAAAATATCCAACCATGACTTTCAAATCTACTCAGGTCAAATTCATCAATCCGCAGCAGGCTAAAGTAACGGGTGACTTTACTTTGCTTGGTCAAACCAAACCACTAACCTTAGATGTCACGTTAAACAAAATCGCTAATAGCCCTCTTACCAAAGAGCCAGTCGTTGGTTTCCGTGCCACTGGTACACTTGATCGCGCTGCTTATGGTATGACCGCTTACGCTGACGGTATCACGACCAACGTTCCTATCCAAATCGATGGCGAGCTAGTAGAAAAAAAATCAAAGTAAGCTTATAGCTCTCTAATAGCTTTCGACAAAAACGAGAAAAGCAGCCTACCCTCATTTATAGAGGCAGGCTGCTTTTTTATTTTCTATAGATTCTTCTACGCTCTAATTATATATTCATTATTTTACATAAAAGGTTTTTATATACTTGAAGGCTTCATACTTTGTTGTTATATTCGTATATACGGATTTACGAATATATAACGCAACACTGAGGGAGCAGCAACGTGGATACAGTACAAGTTGATTACATAGCGATAGATGCTGAGTGGGATAAGAAGGTATCAAATCATCATTTTGATATATATCACTTATCTGGTTGGATTGCGGCCTCAGCTGTTATCGACAAGGGCAAACCTCAAGGCGTCATCGCTCATTATAAAAATAAAGAAGTATTGTTACCCATTATAATTAGAGACATTGACTCAGAGCACTGGGATGCTACTTCCACTTATGGCTACGGTGGCCCGTTGATGGACAAAACCCTCACTGATGCCGAGTTAGACGTCGTACTAGATGAGATAAGAGCTTTTCTTTGCGAGAGAGGCTGCGTGTCTTTATTTATGCGGTTACACCCGATTATTAATAAAGAATGGATACCTACAGTTGGCAAAGCACTGACTCACGGGCTGACCTTGATGTCTGATTTGAGTAAGTCAGAAGAAGAGCATTGGAGCGAAACACAAAATCGACATCGCCGCGGTATCAAAAAAGCCATAAAGATGGATGTCGTGACAAAAACAGAATTCTTGACTAGGCAGAATGCGATGGTGTTCTCAGACATTTATAAAGAGACAATGCGACACGTCAAGGCCAGTGATTATTACTTCTTTGATGATGATTATTTCTTTAATTTGCTTGAAAACCTTCAAGAAAAGATACTGTTGATAACCGCCTATCAAGACGATAAACCAATTGGGTCTTCTATATATACGCTCTGCCAAGAGTCTGGCATTATGCAGTTCCACCTTGGCGGCACGCTGAACGCCTATACGCATCTGCAACCTTCTAAACTTATCACTCATGTCGCTCGCAATTGGGGACGAGAGAACCGTTATGAAGTGCTACATCTTGGCGGCGGCGTTGGCTCCAACTTAGATTCTTTATATGAGTATAAGAAAGGCTTTAGCTCGCAAGAGTTACTATTCAAGACTTATAGACTCATTGTCAACGCAACGAAATATACAGAATTAGTAGCTGATATCTGGCTCACGGAAAGTGATCTGCTTTCAGACTTTTTTCCTTTATATAGAAAAGAGCCTAGCAAAGAAGAAGTGCTAGAGACCATTTAGATTGAGCCTTTAGCAAATGTAACATAGTACAGGTCACATCTATTATTAGAGAATATATGAACGCTACTGTTAATACAGTAAAGGGCAACCCTAAGCAAATAAAAAGCAGCTTGCCTCTATACTTTAGGATAGGCTGCTTTTTTATCTTAACGTTTTCGATTCAGTTTATATCTAGTGCATACTATTTACTTGGGATAACATGCCAAACGCCAAGTTTATCATCACCGTCTTTGTCACCAACTTTTGTGTCATTAGCATAGAAGTATAAAGGCTTACCGTTCATTGCCCACTGATATTTTCCATCTTCACGCTTAAATGCAGCGAACTGACCTGAGGCTTTAGCATCACTAGGCGCTTTGAAAATTGGCCACACAACTTGGCAGGCTGCACCACAATCTGACTGGTTCATAGCGTCTTTATCAAACGTATATAACGTCATATGGTTGGTAGCATCCACCAACACCCCATTCTTGCTAGTGACTGGCACTGTATTATTGCTCGTTGCCTGTACTTCATGCGTACCTGACATATCGTTACCGACTACGTTTTTTAAAGTAGTACAGCCAGTTAGTGCCAATACACCTGTTAAGGCTGATAGCATCATTATATTTTTCATCATAACTTCCTTGTAATTTTAGTCGTATTTTTTATAGCAATAAGCTTGTGGTCGTTTACTTTATCGACTGTCCCTTTTGTTAATTCTGATATTTGTAGTTTTAAACAGTCATCAAAACAGAACCTATGCTTCTTGTTAAGCAAAATAAATATAGCATATGGCTTTATATTATCTTGGTAATCAATATACACGCTTACAAAAGTGGTCGAATTTTACAAAACAATAAAACGAGCTTATTTTCGATTTCACAAGTTTGCCACTTCTCTCGTTTACTCTATTTTTAGACAGACTCGTTCATCTGAAAAACTTCACACATATAGCGCTTCGTTGACAAAACTCATGCATCTTCTTACGTATTTCCCATCATATTGTCTGTAGTTCTTCGTAAAATAAACCTATAGAGATGAAGAATGGCTAAACAATAGAAAAGATGACTATTGAAGTTCAGATTTGTGTGTTGAACTTAATTACCTTCGCACGCATATCAAGAAATATGGAACATTGAATAAATATACCGAGCACGGCCTAATACAGATGCTATTAAGGATACAACGACGACAATGACTCAGTCTTTTGATAAAAACTACGCTCAATCCTTTAATCGTGACGCTCATTCTGAGGTGTTATCTTACGGGACAAAAAACACTCAACCTAAAAAGCGTGTTGGCATTTTGGGCGGCGGTACTGCGGGATCAACGATTGCGATTCGACTTGCTGCATTAGGGTTAGAGACCTACCTATTTGAGAAGAAAAAATCACTCATTGATGGACCACCTATGTGTCATTTGCATGCAGGTGGTAATTTGTACCGTGAAATACCGGACGAGGATTGCGTAGCCTTGCTCAAGCAATGTATCGATATTTTGCGTTTGTATCCGCACACTATTGACGTTCGTCCTACGGTGTTTGCCGTACCGACACGTGACGAAGGACTGCCTGAAGACTTACTGCCGCGTTTAGATATTTTGACCGATGCTTATCAAGAGCTGATCGAGCAAGATGCTAATAATAAAGTATTGGGTGAGCCTGAAGATTACTATCAACTCTACAGCCATGAGCAATTGATTGAGCTGGCTGAACGTGAGCAAGTCGCTGTACCAAGTACGGTTGATGAATGGATGATTCCAGTCGCTAGATACTTGGATTTGAACAAAGTTAAATTTCCGTTAATTGTTGTTCAAGAATATGGCTGGAATATTTTTCGTTTAGCCGCTTCTGCTAAGCTTGCGCTCGAAGAATACGACAATGCGCATGTATTTACTGAAACTGCTGTGCAAAAAGTCGTGCCGGTAGATTGTGAGAACTGTACCAACGCTGACCATCATGTCACCAAATGGCGTATCGACTATCAACAGATTCATAGTCAAGAACTTGCCTCTCAGCCTGAGTCTATCGAAGTTGATTACCTAGTCAATGCTTGCGGATTCCGTACGGGTGTCATCGACGATATGGTTGGTGTCGAAGTTACGCGTATGGTTGAGTTCAAATCGTCTTATGTGACTCATTGGGGCGATGCTGGTGGACAGATACCAGAGATTATCGTCTATGGTCAACGAGGTACGCCAGAAGGCATGGCGCAGCTTACTCCCTACCCTGGTGGATATTTTCAGATTCATGGTATGAGTAAAGCCATTACTTTGTTTGATGATGGTCTTGTTGCATCGAGTGAAGACAGTGCGCAGCCCAAACTGCCACAGCAATATGTGCACTATATTGAAGATGGTTGGGATAAAGCACCCCTACAGGCACGTAGTCAGCAAGCGATTGAGTATGTGGCGGAGTTTGTACCGACATTTAACAGCGCACGTACTGTTGGTAACGCGCTATACGGTGGACAGCAGATTCCTGGACAGGATGATACGCTGCGAGTCGCTGATGTGAGTTTATACTCTAATATACGCTATGCCCGTGCAGAAAACGTCAAAGCATCTTCGACCTTGATTGCCGCTGATCAAATCGTTAATGAGCTGACAGATCTAGGCTTGATAGAGAACGATACACCTCTGAATCGTAGTCGCTATGCTCATGAATGGTCGTACCTTGTCCATAACGATAGCCTCGCTGTCGATGAGGTTGCACGTGAGCTCGCTGAACAGCGTGGATTCCCAATCGCGATGGCTCATGTTAATCATAGTATTCGTGAAGTAGCATTGGACGATCTCACGCCTGCTGATGCCTAATAGACATGATTCGCTGATAGGTTTGTAATACATATAACAAAGGAGCAGATAACCGAGATTTGGTTATCTGCTCCTTTTTTCATCGTAGCTTTTAATATTTAAGCATTTGCTGTGTATTAATAGCTATACGGCTTAACTATTACTACCAGCCATTTTCTCCGTATCCACAGAATCATCTATGGTCACTACTGTTTGTAGCATATCGATCGCTTCACTGATGGTATTGCACACCACTAGACGATCTAAATCTTCCTGCTTCATAAAGCCTTGCTCAGTGGTATATTTCAAATGCTCAATCATACGGTCATAAAAACCATTGATGTTCAAAATAATCATTGGTTTTACGTGTTGGTACAATTGACGCCACGTGGCGATTTCCATAATCTCTTCTAACGTTCCTAGCCCTCCTGGTAGCGTGATAAAGGCATCGGCATACTCTGCCATAACGGTCTTACGCGTGTGCATAGTGTCAGTCAAATGCAAGCGAGTCAGATGCTCATGAGCGATTTCATGCTTGAGCATAAAGGTTGGAATCACGCCCACTGCTTGCGCGCCGCCATTGATTACTTCATCCGCAACTGCGCCCATCAGACCGATACTAGCACCACCATATACTAGCCCCATGCCATTATTTGCTAATGCACTGCCGAGCTCGCGTGCTGCCTGTTCATATACGTCACCATTGCCCAAGCGTGAACCGCAATACACAGCCACGAGCGGCATTGATAAGGTAGACTTATCGACTGCTTTTTCGATATTGGTAATGTCTTTGCTTGTGATTAAGTCATAAGTATCATCGTTGATTTTCATTTGCATATAGCTTCCTTAATTACCTGTCAGTTTTTATTGAGTGCTTGTTATTAGTGAAGGCTGCATACCGACACCTATCATTTATATTGTCATGCACATGATTCATAAGACAAACTCAGCCAAGCTATATAAAACTTGGAAGTCATATTTGCGCAACTGTCTTGCCAGCATTTATCTTAACATAAGCAATGCTACCACATAGTCACAACGATTTATCACTACGCAACGACTACACTTTCAAGATGCGCATTTATTGTTCATCATAGTTCAATATTCATTATCTACTAATAAAAATGCTAAGGTATACCCATGGATAATCACAACGCCTCTCCTACTGCCGAGCCATCAAGCTCTGTGATTAATAGCAATCTCACTAATAAAAGTAATGTGCCTGATGCGAGCAATATTGATATTTACTCATTAAGCATCATGACCGATCGCAACCAAGCATTGGCGGCCACTGTCTATCGCCCTAAAGACGCAATAAAAAAAGCCATCATGATGGCACCTGCCACAGGTATTAAGCGTCACTTTTATCATAATTTTGCGACCTACCTAGCAGAAAGCGGCTTTGGGGTGCTAACCTTTGATAACGAAGGAATCGGTGAGTCACTATCGACCGATTTAGCAAAATGTAGCGCTTCCTTGATCAGTTGGGGGCGCCATGACATGCCAGCTGTACTTGATGCCTTACAAGATGAGTTTCCTGGGGCTTCTTATCATCTTATCGGTCATAGCGCAGGTGGTCAGCTCATCGGCTTGATGCCTAACTATCAGGCGATTGGGTCAGTGTTCAATGTCGCTTGCTCGTCAGGGCGTATCAAAAATATGGGCATGCCCTATAAGCTCAAAGCCATGGGTTTTATGGATGCGTTTATTCCACTCACTAATTTAACACTGGGCTATACGCCGTCAGACAAAATCGGTATGGGTGAGCCACTGCCACGCGGCGTGGCTCGTCAATGGCGTGAATGGTGCAATGGCGCGGGCTATATCAAAACCGCATTTGGCAAAAGCATACATACGCATTTCTATGATGAGCTCAGCATGCCAGCACTATGGCTTGGCTTTAGCGATGATGATATCGCCAACAGTGAAAATATGGACGATATGATAAGGGTATTTACAAAAATGCCCGTCGAAAAGCGATTCTTAGACCCTGAAGATTTTGGACTAAATCATATCGGTCATATGCGCTATTTTAGCAGTAAGACCAATATCAAAGCACCGCAGCTATGGCAGATGGCGGTGACATGGTTGCACGAACAGCCATAAGCTTATCGTCATGTAGCCCCTTATATATTAGCTACGTAACAACTCAGATTACTTTTCTGCGTTTTCTGCTTCATCTAGTTTTAAGCGTTTAGTCAGTGCCGAATACAGGGATGGCTGCATATTATGAATATTGCCTATCATCCATTTAACATAGCTGATAGGCACGTCCTTGATCGGCTTGCCTTTATGCTTACCAAACGGCATTTTGCTCACAGGAGTCGCTTTATTGGAGATAGCATGTGCTGCTGCAAAATCTGTCGGCGCAATTTCTAGACGCTCGCAGCATGCTTGATACAGCAGATAGCACATTCGAGCATCGCCAAGCGCGTCATGAGCGGCAATTGTCATTGCACTCGCCTCACCTTTGCCCAATAACTTCTCGATACACTTGGACTGACCGTAAGCACGCCATTCTGGAAAGGCTGCCCGCGCAAGTCTCACCGTACAAATCAGCTTAGCAGAAGGACTGCCAATCACTCGCCAATCAAAACGTACGTTATGACCAATCAAGTACTCCGGTAATTCAAACTGCTCCAACTCAAAACGCTCAAGTCCAGCCACATCATCATCGGTAATACCATGCACCTTTATGACAATGGGTGAAATAGATCGACCACTGTTAAAGTATTTCATCCACTCAAAACCAGTTGCTACATTGATAGTTGCAACTTGGATAGGTCTGGGGTCACTACCCTGATCTGTTTCGGTATCGATAACCAACGCCGTTTCGCGCGTGGCAGAAATATCAGCAGGCTTAAAAGCATCATTCATAAAGTATTAACCATCAGTAGCAACTGTCTATGCTCAGCAGAAATGTTAAGTAGATAAAACTGTATTTGCTGTCTACATCCTTAACCATAAGAATATCTATGGGGGTAAAAACGATAGATAACAATGCGATACATACGTTATCAGACGAAGCTTTTATAATAAAAACTCAAATGACATAAAATATATATGAGACATCAATGCTAGCAGATGGAAATAACCAACCTCCCAGACCTTCTTTTTTCAGTCGTCTAATAAGCCTATTGATTAAGGCTGTCGTATTGCTAGCACTGTTATTTGTCTTCGATAAGCTACTACCCAGTATTAGCCAACAGACGCAGTCATTTGTGGTTGCCAAATGGCAACAATTAAGTCTATTGCAACAAGAGCTGCCGACCGAAAACAGCTTGCCCAATCCACTACCAGAACGAGACCTGACAGACACTTGGGGCGCGGCACGTAGCCAAGGCCGCTCCCACGAAGGCATCGATATCTTTGCACCGCGCAATACTCCCGTGCAGTCGACTACGCAAGGTGTGGTAAGCAAGGTTGGTGAAAACACATTGGGTGGGCGCGTGGTCGTGGTGGTAGGGCCTGGTGGTGCAGGACATTACTATGCTCATCTAGAAGACTATGCTGACATCTCTCCCAATGACTGGGTCAATCAGGGCGATGTAATAGGTTATGTGGGTGATAGCGGTAATGCAAAAGGGACACCGACACACGTACATTATGGTATCTATATTAATGGCAGTGCGGTCAATCCTTATCCGCTTTTGCAAAAGGATTAACGAATACAGAAAAGTATGTCGTTAACCTAATTTGAAATAATGATAGGTTTAGATTAATCAAAAAACTTAAGCCGAAAAAACAACGCTAATATAAGCCAGAAATTGTATTAATTGGCTGTGACAGATCTGACATAATTTGAAGGGAATACCACACTAAATGTCGACCCTTCCCCTTCTACTGAATCGATTTGCAATTGCGCTTCGTGTTGGTGCAGTACGTGTTTTACAATCGCTAACCCCAATCCTGTACCACCTGTTGCACGGCTACGACCTTTGTCGATACGATAGAAACGCTCTGTCAAACGGGCGATATGCTCTGACGCAATACCGATCCCATCATCTTCGACCGCGAAACGGCAGCCATCAGACGTCCTTGTCCAACTGATAGTGATATTGCCACCCTTTGGCGTATATTTGATCGCATTGATTACTAGATTGGATAGCGCACTATTCAAGTACATCTCTGACCCATACAGCCCATCATACGTATCTATATGCAAATGAATGATATGTTTGTACGCTTGGTTGTAGGCCTGTGCATCGTCATAGATATTGGTCAGTAGCTTAGTCATATCTATATAATGCAGCTCGTGTGACTCTTCGATTTCAATCTTAGAGAGTAGCAGTAAGTCGTTCACGATTCTGTTCATACGGGCTGTTTGCTGCGTCATCAGCTCAAAACCGCGACGCCATTGCGGCGGCATATCTGGCTGATCGGAGAAATTTTCCAGATAGCCCATCATCACAGTTAACGGTGTTCTAAGCTCATGCGAGACATTCGCCACAAAATCCTGACGCATTTGCTCTAAGTGCCGCAGGCGAGTCACGTCATATACAAACAGCAATTTTTCATCGCCAAAAGGGGTCAATTCGCACTTTAAGTAGCGACTAGGATCTCGCCATGATTCTATATGGACGCCATCGTTAGGTATCGTTGTACCTTCATAGTACTGGCGGAACTCAGGTACAGTAATAAAGTCAAAAATGTTCTGACCTTTATCTTCTGGCTGTAGCAGCAATAAGTCTTGTGCCGCCTGATTCCACCATTCTAGACCATCATTGTTGTTGAGCAAAATCACTGCATCGCGCAGGGCTCGTAGTGCACTGCCGATTTTTTTGAGTTGCTCTGCTGTACTTTGAGTAGATATTTGCTCTAGTAGAGCTGATTGCTCACGTTGTGCTGGCGCTATCTTGTCCATTTTTTATCCTTACCACTATCCGCGGCCTTTATATCGCTGCGGCATTATTTGTACAAGATTAACTTGGCTCAATCAGGCTAGAAAAACGGTAGCCTGTTCCACGTACCGTCTGTATCAATGTATCACAGTCATAAGGTCGCAGTAATTTACGTAGACGTTTGATATGCACATCGATGGTTCGGTCTTCGATATATACATTGCCGCCCCATACCTGATCGAGCAGCTGCGTTCGTGTATAGGCGCGCTCAGGGTGACTCATAAAAAATGCTAATAGGCGATACTCTGTGGGCCCAACATCAACGATTTTACCTGCAGCTGTCACGCGCTGACTCTTAGTATCTAGACTTAACTGTCCAATTTCGATAGGTTTATCGCTACTCATAGCACTACTGCGGCGTAGTACGGCTTTGATTCTGGAGATCAATTCACGAGTCGAAAAAGGCTTGGTCATATAATCATCTGCACCTGCATCAAGACCATGCACCTTACTGTCCTCTTCACTTTTTGCCGTTAGCATAATGACTGGTATTTCAGAGAGCAGCTCATCATTTTTTAGCATGCGACAAAAATCCACACCGCTCTTGTCACCCGGCAACATCCAGTCTAACAGTATCAGTGATGGTCTATGATCGACCACCTGCTGATGCGCCTCTGATACGTCAGCCGCTTGTAAGCTATCAAACCCAGCCATCTCTAGCGTCATGACAACCATTTCACGAATCGCAGGCTCATCTTCAACAATCAAAATTTGCTCATTATACATAGGACATTCTCGGTGTTAGAGGACAAAATCTAGCATGTAAAAAGGCGATATATACTCACCAGTCTCTACCTATTAAACGGATTAATTATGACAGCTTGATGACACTCTAAAATCAGATTTCTAGTAAAAAATTGAGCGGCCCATCATTGACGCTCGACACTTGCATATCAGCACCAAACTGACCAGTTGCCACGTTCGGGTGCTTAGTTTTGGCATAGTCGACCAGTTGTTCAAATAATGCTTGTGCCGCAGCTGGTGCCATCGCACCACCAAAGTCTGGTCGGCGACCTTTGTCTGTTTTTGCCATCAAGGTAAATTGTGAAACTAATAATAGCCCACCAGCAACCTGCTGAACGTTTTTATCCAGTTTACCAAATTTGGCCGGATCATCGTCATTTTCAAAAATGCGATAGGTCAATATTTTGTCAATCATACGCTGGGCAGCGGCGAAATCGTCTTCATGCCCTAAGCCAATATATGCCAACACCCCATGTTCAATCTCGCCAATACACTGCTGATCGACGACCACACTAGCGTGCTTCACCCGTTGTATGAGTGCTTTCATTTACTAATTCCTTAACAGATTATGGCCATACAATAATATGCTGTCCATGATAAAATACCGTCATTAACTTAACTATTATTAGGGCGTGTTTGATATTCACAAATAGGCACTGCGGATCGCTAAAGCTGTTCCAGACAAGGCGTAAAACGACGATAATGCTCATGCCTTATCTAGATTTACAACGTAGTATGGCGCAATTTTAGCCACTGTCAGTGCCATGGTCGAATTTCCAACACGCCCCTATTACATTACACCTTATTTTGGTAGCCTTATTATGAATGTATTTACCACCTTACAACAGCTTGTGCCACAGCAAAAGCTCAGTAAAGTCGCTGGACGTTTGGCCGCCAGTAGACATCCCTATGTCAAACGCACCTTTATTCGTAGCTTTGCCAAAGCTTATAATATCAGCTTAGATGAGTACGAACGCCAAAGCCTCAACGCCTATGAGAGTTTTAATGACTTTTTTACCCGTGAGTTAAAAGAAGACGCTCGTACTATCGACGCCACGCCAAACGGTATCGTGAGTCCTGCAGACGGTATTATCTCTCAGCTAGGACAAATCGAAGACCATAAACTACTACAAGCCAAAGGGCGTCACTATGATATCGGCCAACTGCTTGCTGATAGTGAAGATGGCGGTTATTTCGCTGATGGCAGTTTTGCGACTATCTACTTAGCACCTAGTAATTATCATCGTGTACATATGCCATTTACTGGCACATTAACCAAGACTCGCTATGTACCTGGCACCCTGTTTTCGGTCAACAATACTACGGCGGCTAACGTGCCAGACTTGTTTGCGCGTAATGAGCGTCTGGTCTGTATGTTTGATACCAAGTACGGCAAAGCAGCTGTCGTGATGGTTGGTGCTATGATCGTCGCTGGTATTGAAACCGTCGCGACAGGCAAAATTACCCGCACGGATGATATACAGGAAGCGGATCACGATATGCAGTTTGCAGCAGGCGAAGAGCTTGGACGCTTTTATTTGGGCTCAACGGCTATCGTAGTATTACCAAAAGCAGCAAAGGCTGACTGGCTAGATAGTATGCAAGCCAACAGCGTCGTGCAAATGGGTCAATTGCTAGGAATGGTAAACGCTCAATAGCACGCCTGTATAAGAGTACTGAAAATATCAGCCCAGTTAAGCGTAAATCATCATGCTTAATTGGGCTTTTTCATACCTGCTATATGTGTAGATTTACGCGTCAATCAGCCAGCCTTGCTGAGTTGCATATGCAATATTACGTGAGAGCCAATCATGAATAGGAGGAAAGCTGTCTTTGATAAATGCATGAGCCCCCGCCACCTGCGAGCGCGTAACACCAAGCTCAATCCACGTTTTACCGTTGGTATTTAGATTGAGTAAAAACGGCAATAAGCGATCGACCACTCTGAGTAACTGGCTCTCTTTGCTACTTCCTGTTTCTTGCGCTTCCCAAACCTCACCCAAATCACTAATGCCATTGCCTCGCTCACGTTGCAATCTAGCAATGCCTGCACGCTCTTCGACGTGTGCATCAGTACGCGTATCAGCATACAAAAAAGTATCGCCCGCATCAATCTCACCCAAATCATGAACCAGTGCCATCTTCAGCAACTTTTCATGATTGACATCTAACGCAAATAATTCAGCAATTGACCAACAGGCCATCGCTAAATGCCAAGAATGTTCGGCAGAGTTTTCTTTACGAGTGGTCTGTGTCACATAGCTGCGGCGGTTCACGCGTTTGAGCGCATCTAACTCCAACAAGAAATGAGTGACATCGTCAATGTCGATATGTGAAGTAGATTCGGAATGAGTGAGTGATATAGAGCTGGCTTGCGACATTATTTTTTCTCTGGTTTTCTCTAGTTATTGGTTTTCAATGTTGATAAGTTCTAGCGATTTTAAGTTTCATTGCTCAAGGTATTATAGTTAGTTTGATATCTAGCAATGGTCAAAAGACTATCATAGTTATCAAAAAAATAGCGCTTATTTTACCAAGCGCTATCTATTATAAATTAGAAGATAAATGGTTAAATTGAGTCCCTATTTATCCAAGTCTTTAAGCACCTAAACCTTAACCACCTACTTGATCAAATTAATAATGGTTTTAAATGCAGGATCTTCGCTGCTACGGCACAGTTCAAATAAGATTGATTCGACAGTGCTAATTACACCGCCCGCACGGCGAATACGGCGAATTGCTTGCTTTTTATCATAAGGAAAACGAGAACCCACCGCATCCCCAATAATGACAGGCTGCATACCATTGTCCAATAAATCTAGTGCTGTCTGCATAATACAAACATGAGCTTCAGCACCAAAAAGCAATACGGTACTACGGTTTTGCTGCGCTAAATGGTGCCATGAATCATTGTTGTCGCAGGCACTAAAGGTAACCTTTTCAAAGCTCTTGGCATTGTCTCCTTCGAGTACGGCGCGCAGCTCTGGTAAGGTATCGCCCAATCCTTTTTTATATTGTTCATTGAGCATGACTGGAATATTGAGCGCTTGCAACCCTTTGATCAAGGTAACGGTTTTTTTGACGATATTTTCGTGATCGTAGATATGCGGCGTTAAGCGCTCTTGCACATCAACAATCATTGCTTGGGTATTCTCACGAGCGATTCGATAAGTGCGATCATTAATCATAGTAGACATAGTACACTCCTTGTACGGCTGACAGTTGCAACTAAAAACTATTTTAGAATTATCATAAACAGTGCCATGGTTCATCTTTCTCTTATTTAGTCATAGTTTCGTGAATGCGTCAATGGAGATAATTTTTAATCGCCGTAATACTGTGTTTTTCGACTCTATGATTTACTAACTGGCTAACTATTAATTTGAACATAAAAAAACCTCCAGCCGTTATGACTAGAGGTTTTTTATTAGCGAGTAGCTACTTATTGAGTGTTCAAATAATCTTGTTTATATAAATAAGATTAAACACGCTCAATAATAGTAGCGATACCTTGGCCAAGACCAATACACATTGTCGCTAGACCGATTTCAGTATCTGACTGCTCCATCGCGTTTAGCAATGTCACTGTGATACGAGCACCTGAACATCCTAGTGGATGACCTAGAGCAATGGCACCACCGTTGATGTTAACGATGTCTTGCTTATCAGATAGGTTTAGACCTTTTAATACTGATAGACCTTGAGCAGCAAATGCTTCGTTTAGCTCGATGGTTTGCATGTCATCGATGCTCATGCCAGCACGCTTCAATGCTTTTTGTGTAGCAGGTACAGGACCATAACCCATGATAGCAGCATCACAACCAGCAACAGCCATACTACGGATACGGGCACGTGGCTTTAGACCTAGATCTTTGGCTTTTTGTGCGCTCATTACTAGCATCGCTGACGCACCGTCAGATAATGCAGATGAGGTTGCCGCTGTTACTGTACCGCCTTTTGGATCAAACGCTGGACGTAGCTTTTGCATTTGCTCCATCGTTGCATCTGGACGAATCACTTCATCAACCGTACATAGTTGCAGACGACCAGCAGCATCATGACCTTCGATACCGATGATTTCATTGTCAAAACGACCTTCAGTGGTTGCAGCCCATGCACGGCGATGTGATTCAAGACCAAACGCGTCTTGCTCTTCGCGCGTGATATTGTTCATACGACCTAGCATTTCAGCAGTCAAGCCCATCATGTTTGACGCTTTTGCATAATGCTTAGAAGCAGCAGGGTTTAAATCAACACCGTGCATCATGCCGACGTGACCCATGTGCTCAACACCACCGATGATGAATACATCACCTTGGTTGGTCATGATTTGTGCAGCAGCAGTATGTAGCGCCTGCATAGAAGAACCACATAGACGGTTAACCGTTTGGCCACCAGCAGTCTTTGGGATATCAGCTAGCAAACCGATGTTACGACCGATGTTCAAGCCTTGCTCTAGCGTCTGGTTTACACAGCCCCAGATAATGTCTTCGATATCATTGGTGTCAAAGTCATTACGCTCTACTAGCGCACGTACTAGTTCCGCTGACATGCTGTCAGCACGTACATGACGGAACATACCGTTTTTGGTTTTGCCCATTGCCGAGCGTACGCCATCTACGATGACCACATCTTTTGGACTTAAAGTTGTCATACCATATTCCTTTTCAATTTTTATTGTCAGTGTAGTCAGCCCAATTTACGACTATTACCTTGTTAATCTTGCTCAAAGTACAATAGGTACATTTGCGCTTGATTTCCTCGTACTAGCATTAAACTGAACCAACTATAATCGTACGTTCGCTATTGGAGACGATTCATGTCTCAATTGCTTTCATGCAAAATAGCAAACGTACTGCACTTCATCCTAGTAATGACTGACTATTACGCTGTTGCGTAAAAAGTCTCGCCTGCGGCTGCCATGTCGCGAATCTTTTGTGGCGCTTCATAAGCTTTGCCAAGATGTGCGTATTTTTCACATAGTGCCAAGTAGTTATCTAGACCCATTTGGTCGACATAACGGCAAGGGCCACCACGGAATGGAGGGAAACCTACACCCATGATCATCGCCATATCGGCCTCGCTTGGCGTGCTCACGATGTTGTCTTCTAGGCAGCGAACGGTTTCGTTGCAGAAGGCAATCATAGTGCGATCAATGATTGCTTGATCGTCAAACGTTTGCTTTTCGCTATCGGTCGTGTCTTTTAGCAGCTCGTAAGTGGCTTCGTCAGCAACTTTCTTTGGCTTGCCGCGCTTGTCCATTTCGTACTTATAGAAACCGATACCGTTTTTCTGACCCAGACGCTCATTGTCATATAGATGCTGGATAGCACCTTTATAATCAGGCTTCATACGATCAGGGAAACCGTCAGCCATCACTGCTGCACCATGTACACCAGTATCTAGACCAACCACGTCGATTAGGTAAGCAGGACCCATCGGCCAGCCGAATTTTTCCATAACTTTATCGACATGAGCAAAATCAGCACCTTGCTTCAGTAGCAAGTCAAACGCGCCAAAGTATGGGAACAATACACGGTTTACGAGGAAACCTGGGCAGTCATTCACAACTACTGGCACTTTACCCATTTTAGAAGCAAGGGCAACAGTAGTTGCGATGGCTTCTTCAGATGATTTCTCACCGCGGATAACTTCTACCAATGGCATACGGTGTACTGGGTTGAAGAAATGCATACCAACGAAGTTTTCTGGACGCTCAAGCGCTTCTGCTAGGAACGTAATAGAGATAGTCGAAGTGTTTGACGCTAGGATACAGTCGTCTTTTACCAAGCCTTCTACTTCTTTTAGTACCGCACGCTTCACGTTTGGATTTTCTACGACCGCTTCGATAACGATATCAGTCTCAGCAAAATCACCGTAGTTCAAAGTAGGACGGATACGGCTTAAGGTTTCACCCATTTTTGCTGGGGTCATCTTGCCGCGTTCTACCATTTTGCCAAGCAGTTTGCTCGCTTCACCCATACCAAGGTCTAATTGCTCAGACTTGATATCTTTCATGATGATTGGCAAACCTTTGCTGGCTGCTTGATAAGCGATACCGCCACCCATGATACCAGCGCCTAGTACCGCAGCTTCACTGATGTCATGTGCTTGTTTGCTGTGTTTTTTGGCCAGTTTTTTGA
This sequence comes from Psychrobacter sp. NPDC078501, assembly GCF_044900935.1. Classification (NCBI taxonomy): domain Bacteria; kingdom Pseudomonadati; phylum Pseudomonadota; class Gammaproteobacteria; order Moraxellales; family Moraxellaceae; genus Psychrobacter; species Psychrobacter sp. NPDC078501. The sequence continues at coordinate 44,808 of NZ_JBJDOS010000008.1, forward strand.
CTAGCTGATCGTTTAAGAATAGACCAACCAAGCTTTCTGCTTGTGGCGTCTTAGCGGCTTTTGCAAAACCAGCAGCTTCTACTTCGATTGCTTTGTCACGTGATAAATTAACGTGCTTTTCAATCGTTTCGATAGCGATTGCTGGTGCTGGGTATTGCTTAGGATTGGCTTTAGCGAAAATAGCACCTTTAGCACTGTTGAACGCCATCGCTTGCTCAAGCTGGTTTAGCTTAACTGGAGCCAGTTTTTCTTCACGTTTTGCTTTCCAATCAAGCTCACCTGAGATACATTTTTTGACTAGGTCAATTGCTGCATCTTGCAAATCATCAGCAGGTACAGTCGCATCAACCAAGCCTAGCTTCAATGCTGCCAATGCTTTCTTTGGGCTACCAGTCGCGATCAGCTCAAGTGCGTTATCGATACCGATGATACGCGTACTACGAACTGTACCGCCAAAACCTGGGAAGATACCTAGCTGAGTTTCTGGCAAACCGATGATGGCTTTGTCACTCATGACACGGTATTCACAAACCAAAGTCATTTCACAACCGCCGCCCATCGCCGCGCCATTGATAGCCGCAACTTTCGGGAATGGTAGGTCTTCAAAACGATTGAAAGCGTCATTAACATGAACGACCCAATCTTTGATCTCGCTTTCTGATTTTTTGAAAGAACCGACGAATTCTGTGATGTCAGCACCAGCGATAAACACGCCTTTGGCTGAAGTAACGATAAGACCTTTTACGTTGTCGGCTTTTTCTAACGCACTAACTGCTTCACCAAACTGTTTGTTGGTTTCGGCATCAAATTTGTTCACGCTCTCATTTTCGGCGTTGTACTGCATGTTGGCGATGCCATCCTCTAGCATTGTCACCGTGATGCGATTTCCTTGGTATACCATTTGAAACTCCTTTCTATATAACGAAAGCTACGTTTTGAATTAAAATAAATAGCCAGTTACTGTTAGTAAAATGGGTAATAGCACTGTGCGCTTGTCATGTTATAAAGACAAACATATAACCAGCTCACAAGTGAAGATGTCTTTATTATCCAGCGTTCATCATGATGCACGTATTTTGCGTCTCTTACATGACATCATATGACGCTTCATTTATATACTGCTGTTGCAGGTACTGATGTTCAAAATATTGACTGAGACTTGGTCTAACACTCGGTATCGACGATTGAACATCCTGAGAAAAAACCCAGTAGGGTCACCATCAGACCATTTTCACGTCAATTAGTGTAGGGGATTATGCCCCTAACTGTCACAAGCTAATACCATACTCGCAAGTCACTCTTAAATCACTTGCAGGCATTTACCTTGCGATAAAAGTGTTTTAGTGAATAAATGTATACTGAATTGTTAATTTAGATTTATTTCGTGTCGTTGACTTCATGCATGCCGTCTTTGGAACGACTGTCCGTTAGCGCTACTAAATAAATGCTATTTGGTTAGTGATGGCTATTAAGTACCATTTTTCTACGGTAATAAAATTAACGTGTCAGCCTAGCTTGCTCTTTTATCAGAACATATTCAACCAGAGAGTGACATCATCCATCGGTAACGAAATCTTGTCGTTATATTGCAGCTAAGATTGCTCTACTTTCGAATAGCCTTCGGTAGAAAAATGCAAAAAACAATCAATTGATACCGTGTGACACATAAGCAATATGACCTATCATGCTACACTAATAGCGTTTTTATCTTATCCCTAATAAGTTTTACTGTATCCCTGATAAATGGTTGGATTATGACTGTTTCCCTTACTTCTAGTACTACCTCTACTGGCGTTATCCCTTCTAACCTTGTCTCTTTTCAAAGCACTGAGCAGTTTCATGGTGCTGTGCGCGAGCAATTGGCGCAAGATATCGAGGTCTTGTTCGCTTATGCCAAGCTCCCTAGCCCGCTAGTAGATGCTTGCCGTTATGTGATGACGGGTCAAGGCAAACTGGTACGTCCACTGATGGTTGCCAGCGCTTTTGCCAGTATTAATAGCAGTAATAATGAACGTACAGACGAGCTTAATGATGATATCGATACTCTCGATGCTGATCTGGACACTCTACTAGAAAACGACTCAGACTATGATATGTCGCGCCGTGCTGCATTGGCCGTAGAGCTACTACATACCTACTCACTGGTACATGACGACCTGCCGTGTATGGACGATGATGAGCTTCGCCGTGGTCAGCCGACTGCGCATATCGCTTTTGATGAAGCGACGGCTCTGCTGGCAGGAGATGTATTGCAGACACTAGCGTTTGAAGTACTAACTGCAGAGATGCCAACTTTTGCGCCATTCGATGCAACTATCGCAAGTCAGCTCATGGCAATATTTGCTCCGCGCGCCAGACGCATGGTGTCAGGTCAAATGCTAGACCTCAATGCCGAAGCCAGTGCCAATATCGCGCAGGATAATTTGGAAGCCATTCACCGTGATAAGACAGGGGCGTTGATTGAAGCGGCAATGCTCATGGGCGGCGTCTGTGCTGGTGCAACGGCCCCACAGCGCATGGCATTACAAGAGTGCGCGCAACATATCGGTCTGGCCTTTCAAGTCCAAGACGATGTGCTAGACGTCACCATGACGACTTATACGCTTGGTAAGCCTGCGGGTAGCGATGAAAAACTAGACAAATCTACCTATGTAAAACTAATGGGTGTCGATAATGCCACCAGCTATGCGCAATCGCTATTTAATGACGGACGCGCAGCCATTTCTCATGAACTACATAGTCGTGAGTTTAGCGACAATGAATATGCCGTTGGCACAGATAATGATGCGCTACTGGCACTGATTGAATGGCTATGGTCTCGTAAAAAGTAGCTTGTCGAATAGCAGCTGAAAGCAGATATCTTAGTAAATTTCATTACCCAAAACGGCAGTGAGTGGTCAACATGGATAGTTCCCCTACCCCGCGCATTTACCTTGGCACTGGTGGCTATAGCGATACCGACCTACTCGGTACGCTGTATCCCACCGGCACCAAAAAAAACGATTTCTTACGTGAATATGCCAAACAATACGGCGCAGTAGAAATCAACAGCACCTTTTATGCGCCCATCGGACAAAAAGCCTTTGCTGGGATGGTTGATAAAGCTTATGTACAAGCCGACAGCCAGTTGAAGTTCGCCGTCAAATTGCATCAAGACTTTACTCATGCACGTAAAGGCACTGCCGAACATGCACAGGCATTTCTAAACGCCTTATCACCGCTTATCGAAGCAAATGCTTTGGCACCTTTATTACTTCAGTTCCCACATGGCTTTGACCGTACTCGTGAGCATCGCCTTTATCTGGCAGAGCTTGTCAGTTGGTTTCAAGACTATCCACTGACCATTGAGTTTCGTCATAACGGCTGGCACACGCCGCAAGTGGTCGATAGTTTTGTACAACAAGGTCTCATTTGGTGTAGTGTTGATTACCCCAAAGTCAGCGGGTTGCCACCGTCACGATTGATATTTACTGAGCGCACTGGCTATCTGCGCATGCACGGCAATAATACGGGCTGGTGGGATGCGATGAGTGCGGCTGATCGTCATGATTATCGCTATAGCGAAGCTGAGATGCAGGACTGGGCACAAGCGATTGCTAATCAGCGTCAGCATTTCGATACGCTATATATCTTCTTTCAAAATACCGTCAATGCACATGCTTATTATAATATTGCGATGCTGCGTGAAGCGTTGGGCAAGTTTGGGTTTGAGGTGTTGTAGACTACATTTATTAGAACACAACTTATCATTTAAGGTCGCGTAAATACGTGAATCAAACTGTTATTAGAGGAATACTTATCAGATGATGCTAATGGATATATCATTCTTATGTGAATGTGGTGAGCAAATAGAAGAAACCATTGATGTTCCGATGCCTAATTTTACAGCGGAAAAAAATAAAGATAGTGGCGTAGAAAATTTTGACCAGATTTGCTGTAAATCATGTAACACACAACATGAAGTGTATGTGGTGAACACATTTGACAGAGCAGATTGTTCTGTGAATTACGGAGGTACTGATGTAAATTATGACATGCCCTATTTTTCAGAGTCAGATGAAGATGAATTGGCATGGTTGATTCAAAACGAAACTCAAATTGATATTTTTCAGAATCATATAAAAAGTGTTGAGAAAATTCTTGAAGCTGATATTGATGAAGAAGCTTATTTTAGCTTATTAGTTATGCTGTATGGTCATGTAGTTGCTGCGGTAGAAGCCTATTTATCTTCTACTTTTATACAGAAGGTAACCAACTCTGAAGAGTTAACTAGAAAACTTATTGAAACTGATCCTAGCTTTTCAAAAACAAAATTTACTCTTAAAGAGATTTTTGAAGAACAAGAAAAATTAAAGCTTACCGTTGCTACTTACTTAGAAAATTTAATATTCCATGATCTTGAAAAAGTAAAACCAATGTATAGGGATGTTTTAAATTGCGAGTTTGGCGATATTGGCTGGCTATTTAAAGCTGTTGCAATTAGACACCATTGTGTACATCGAGCAGGTTATGACAAAGAAAATATTAGAGTTGAGTTATCAGTAGATATATTGAAAGAGTTGGTTGTTAAAGCAAAAGGTTTGACGTCACTAATTGAAAATAAAGTAAGCCCAGTCACTATGCTCGAAACCGAAATCCCTCCGTTTTAAACGGTATACAAACAAAAAAATAATACCTCGCCATATCCTTTTTCTCATCCAAACTCTCAATAGCTAGAGACTAACTTTCCACGCCAACCTCTTAAACTCTATGCTTTACATCCGCATAGACACAATAGATAAATTTATCCAAAACAAGCATACAGAATCGCTCTACTTATTGGTCTGGCACACTGTTAACTTATATCCTACTAATCAAGAGACATCAGTCAAAACGCCGTATAAGCGTACTGATATTCACTTATACTATTGGAGAAAGTATCGATGACAACACTAAATAATAAAGTCGCGATTGTAACCGGTTCATCAAAAGGCATCGGCGCACAGATAGCCTTATCACTTGCAGAATCAGGGGCTAAAACCGTCATTAATTATGCAAATGATGATTCAGCAGCCAATGATATCGTAAGTCAGATTAAATCCGCAGGCGGTGAAGCCATCGCTGTGCAAGCAGATGTCAGTAATGCCAAACAAGTCGAAGCAATGTTTGATGCCACTATCAGCGCGTTTGGTCAGCCAGATATCTTAATAAATAGCGCAGGCATAATGATTAATAAACCCATTGCCGAGACTACCGATGAAGACTTTGACCGTATATTTGCTATTAATGTAAAAGGCACGTTTAATACATTGCGTGAGGCAGCGACTAAACTTAATGACGGCGGCCGTATCGTCAATCTCTCAAGTACAACCACTCGTATGCTGCTACCTAGTTACGGCACTTACTGTGCGACCAAAGGCGCGGTAGATCAGCTGACCAGAATCTTCTCTAAAGAGGTTGGCACGCGAGGAATTACAGTTAATGCAGTGTCACCCGGCCCTACCGATACTGAGCTGTTCCATGAAGGAAAAGCAGATGACACGGTAGAAAGCCTCGCTAGCATGTCACCGTTTAACCGTATCGGTGAGCCAGTCGATATCGCCCGTGTGGTGGCATTTTTGGTGAGTGAAGAAGCGGCTTGGGTTACTGGACAAAATATCGGCGCAAACGGCGGTATCGCCTAATATCGTAATGGCAATGCTCTATCAAAAATATGTTTTAATCAAATATCGAAATAGAAAGTTATTATAGAAAGTTATCACAAAAAAAGGACACCTCGCGGTGTCCTTTTTTTCAATCAAATACTTAGTTGTTAAAGATTACTCTTCAACGCCAGCATCTTGACCTTTGTATTTTGCATTTGCGTAGTCCCAGTTCACTAGCTTGTCTAGGAACGTATCAACATAGTCAGGACGACGGTTACGGTAATCTACATAGTACGCGTGTTCCCATACATCACAAGTCAATACCGCTACTTGGTCATGTGCAAGTGGGGTGTCAGCGTTAGCTGTTTTAGCGATTGACAGTTTGCCACCGACTTTATCAGCGACTAGCCATGCCCAACCTGAACCAAACTGAGTCAATGCTGCGTTTTTGAACTCTTCACGGAACTTGTCGTAGCTACCGAAATCTTCTTCGATTTTTGCTTTTAGATCACCAGTAGGTTCGCCGCCGCCGTTCGTTGGCGTCATGCAGTTCCAATAGAACGTGTGGTTCCATACTTGCGCTGCTTGGTTGAACATACCTTGCTTGCTGTCATCTTTAGCAGTCGCTACGATGATTTCTGGCAAAGTTTTGTCTTCTAGACCAGAACCTGGCAGCATGTCTTTTAGCTTGTTTACATAAGCAGCATGATGCTTGTCATGATGATACTCTAGCGTTTCGGCACTGATATGTGGCTCTAGTGCATCTTTTGCATATGGTAGGTCTGGTAAAGTAATGTTTGACATAATTATTTTATCCTTGCTGTTTAGCCGTTAGTTTATAAAAACTTGCTTATAGAAACTGAATTTTACGCTATTTTTACACCGCAAAAAACACTATAAAATAGCGGACTAAATTGGCTGAGTTTATTGTTTGAAATGAACTTTATCGCTTGATACACGGTACTGCTCAATACAGTATCACGTATCATTATGAATCCAAAATTAACCTAGCGGTTACTTATTGCTATTATTCTTCGCCAAAAAGCCAAGTCTCTGACTTTATAGACTTTTATTAACTTAATATTCACAAGCTATAAGATATAATTCACTGTAGCTTGGTATCTATTATAGCAATAGTGACCGATAATATCAGTTACCAAATGTTATAGCCCGTACAATCTGTATAGCGATTGGTTATTTATTAAGCGGTAACTGCATCCACTCTAAACTCATGCGTTATCATTGTTAGTGTAACTACTTCAATCGACAAATAATTTACCGATTAGCACTGCAGAAGATAAATAAAACTTACTCGAATAATAGTTTTTCATCATTTTCATATAACGGACTGACTCTATGAGCACAACTGATACCTCGTTAACTGCTACTCATCCGACATCTGGCAACCAATGGGTACTGGCCAGTAACAATAAAGGCAAATTGGCTGAGTTTAAACGGCTATTTGCCGAAGCGAACTTGGACGTGACGATTGTCCCGCAAGGTCAGCTTGATATTGAAGACGCCATCGAGGATGGTCTAAGCTTTGTAGAAAACGCTATTATCAAAGCCCGTCATGCGAGCCGTATCAGTGGACTGCCTGCTATTGCTGATGATTCAGGACTGTGCGTGCCTTTACTAGGTAATGCACCGGGTATCTACTCTGCTCGCTATGCTGGTGAGCACGGCAACGATAGTAAAAACAATGCCAAGCTCATCGCTGACTTGCAGCCTATCCGCGCAGCAAATCCAGATACTCTGATCAAAGGTATGTTCGTTTGCGTACTGGCAATGGTGCGTCATGCTGATGATCCGCTACCGATTGTCGCCCAAGGATTATGGCATGGCGAGATTTTGGATACGTTACATGGTGACGGCGGTTTTGGCTATGATCCACTGTTTTGGTTACCTGATTTGCAAGCCAGTGCGGCTAGTCTGAGCGCGGCTGATAAAAACAGCATCAGTCATCGTGGTCAGGCAATCCAGCAGCTATTGGCACAGCTGCCTTTATAAGTACTTTATAGCTGTTCTATTCATAACTATCCGTAAGCGCGCTCAATGCTCATAATGCGCTTACAACCTTATCGCTGTTTCTTATCCGTTATCTTATTTATTGATTATGAATATGGCTAACTCTTTATATAAAATTAAGCTATACAAGAGCAAGCAACATAAGGAAACATGCCATCAAAGAGATAATTTTTACTTTAATAAACAGATAGATTATACTGTTCTACTTTTAAAATTTTGTTGAAATCCGTTATTTGGCTGTATAATTCACCAAAAAGCGTTATTATGCGGTGCATTAACGGTTTATTATCGATATTTGATAGCATGGACAACATCAGCAGATTCACCTTTTGGTATCAGCGGCGATTGCTACTGGCACTGAATTTGACGTTGTGCGCTATCGCTATCCCCTATTTATTTCAACGGCAGCCCGTCGTACATGCCCGTAATTTGAGGCGCGGTCTGTCTATTACAATTTAACCCTAAGTACTATTTCATTAATCAAACGTACTACTTAATCCTAAAGGTGTAATTAACATGGCTACAGATTTACAAGTCACAACCAACAAGCTATCTAATAAAGAAACCCAGCTAACGGTTAAAGTGCCCGTTGAAAAAATTCAAAACAAAGTTGAAGGCCGTATTCGCCAAGTTGCGAAAACTGCCAAGATTGACGGTTTCCGTAAAGGTAACGTCCCTATGTCACACATCCGCTCTCAGTACGGTGCTGGCATTCAACAAGAAGTTATCAACGATGTAATCCGTGATACTGTATTTGAAGCGATCAAATCTGAAGACATCCGTGCTGTTGGCATGCCTAACATCGACGACGTAAAACTTGAAGACGATTTCTTGGTATATCAAGCCACTGTTGAAATCTTCCCAGAAGTAGACGTACAAGGTATCGATGAGATCGAAGTTGAGCGTCACACTGCACAAGTGAGTGAAGAAGACGTTGACACTATGATCGAAAACCTACAAAAGCAACGTGAAGAATTCGTTGAGAAAAAGGGCATGGCTGCGAAAGACAACCAAGTGACTTTTGACTTTGAAGGCTCTATCGATGGCGAAAAATTCGAAGGCGGCTCTGCTGAAGACTTCAAACTAGTTATCGGTAGCAACCAAATGATTCCAGGTTTTGAAGCTGGTATCAAAGGCATGAAAGCTGGCGAAGAAAAAACTATCGACGTAACTTTCCCAGAAGATTACCAAGCTGAGAACTTAGCTGGTAAAGAAGCTCAGTTCAAAATCAACGTAAAATTGGTTGAAAAATCTAAGCTACCTGAAATCAACGAAGAGTTCCTTGAGCTATTCGGCGTAAAAGAAGGCGGCGTTGAGAAGTTGAAAGAAGACGTACGCAAAAACATGGAACGCGAAATCAAAAACGCTGCGCGTAGCCAAGTTAAGCAAGCGACTTTTGACGCATTGTTAGAAAAGAACGAGTTTGATGTACCGAACGCTATGCTAGAGCAAGAAATCGAGCGTCAACGCAACATGATGATGCAACGTTTTTCTCAGCAGTTCGGTGCGAATGCTGATAGCTTCGATAAAGACATGCTGCCAAATGAGCTATTTGAAGAGCAAGCGCTACGTGCTGCCCGTCTTGGCATCATCGTTGCCCGTGTTATCGATACTAAAGGCTTAGAAGTAGATCAAGAGCGTGTAGAAACCTTCATCAAAGAAGCCGCTGAAAACTACGAAGATCCAGCAGAAGTTATCGAGTACTACACCAATGACAAGCAGCAGCGCGCTAACATTGAGTCTGTTGTACTAGAAGACCAAGTAGTAGATTACTTGATCGCTCAAGGTAAAGTAACTGACAAAGAAGTTAGCTATCAAGACTTGCTAGCCGCTCAGCAACAACAGCAGCAAGCAATGTAGTTGATACGACAAGCTGTCTTTTTAGATATGCTGTAGTCGGTTATCAAAACTAAAATGCGCCCCCGACCTTTTGATCGGGGGCGCATTTTTTATGGCGTTCGATAGCTAGATAAAATCAGCCACAACTATCTAACTTACAAGCATCGTACTTGTACTATAAAGCGCGCTTTACACCAACACAGGCGCAAATATGGCGCTCAATCCTAGCAGTACTAGCCCGCGCTGTAACCACAGGCTATCGCTAAAGCGTTGCTGCAACTGCTGACTAACCAGCGTACCAACTGCATATAGCGCTAGCATCGTGACCATCATCCCTGCATAAAAACCTAGCTGACCGCCTACACCGACATTCGCTGGTACTTCCATCGCGTGTGCCATGCCATGAAAAACCGCCAGACCACCAAAGCCAAACAATGATAACTGCTGAATACTTGGCGTGCGTGCTGTATGAGTCTGCACAGAGAATGCTTCTTGTCTGCTTTTTTGGCTCATCAAGACCATAGCCAATACGACTACCGACAGTGATATTGCCACTTCAATTAGCCCAGATGATGCAGCAAATGCCATACCGCCAATCAGCACGCCAGCCGTGCCCAATATTGCACCCAATGACAATCCTGCCGTCAACGACATCATGCCTAAGCGCTGCTTTTGCAGGCCATAAAACAACATGCCCATGCCTACTGCCAAAAACAGATGATCAAAGCCAGTTACTGGATGCATCAGTCCTGCTTGCAACGTGCCTAAAAACGATGCCGCTTGCGTGGTAGTGGAGTGAATATGACCTGAATGCGCCTGCGCCAATGACGGCAGCATTAGTGAGGTCATCATCACAGCCGAACCAGACATGATGTGACGAGCTGAGAACACTTGTGGGAAGCGAGAGTTTTTTAAAGTCTTTATCATGCGATTTTTCCTTATTATTACTATTCTAATTGTCGGTGTGGGCGACTAGCTAAGCAAGCATGCCATGTTCTTTAATAAAGGCGATAATCTCATTTAGCCCATCGCCTGTTTTCATGTTGCTAAAGACAAAAGGTTTGTCGCCACGCATTTTTTTGGCATCGCGTTCCATCACTTCAAGCGAAGCACCAACCATTGGTGCAAGGTCGGTCTTATTGATAATCAATAAATCAGACTTGGTAATGCCAGGGCCACCTTTACGAGGTATCTTATCGCCTGCAGAAACATCAATAACGTACAAGGTCAAATCAGACAACTCTGGGCTAAACGTTGCAGCTAGATTGTCGCCACCTGACTCAATGATAATCAACTCTAACCCTTCAAAAGTGGCTTGTAACTCAGCAATCGCAGTCAGATTAATAGAAGCATCTTCGCGAATAGCTGTATGCGGACAGCCGCCTGTCTCTACACCGCGGATACGCTCAGCAGGCATGGCATCGTTACGGGTCAAAAACTCTGAATCTTCTTTGGTATAGATATCATTGGTCACCACTGCCATATTGACCGTATCACGCAGGTTTTGGCATAGCCTTAAAGTCAAAGCAGTTTTACCACTACCAACTGGACCACCAATACCAAGGCGTAAGCACGATAAAGTAGAAGACGGTTTCTGGCTATCGCTATCAGTCTGTACGTCTAATGCAGCGTGAGAGTTTTTTGATTTGAGCGGAGTTAGAGACATATTGATTTCCTAAAACAGTTTGTATATTAATAAGTATAAATAGAAATAAAGGTACAGTTATGATCGGAACAACCGACTGTATTGCTCCTCATGCATACTCGAGAGGATAGCCAAATTGGGCAAGTTATTAGAAATATTAAGCGATTCGTAGAGGTCTTGGCATAGCTGCTGACAGTCCGACTCTTCACTATTACCTACAGTATTGGCCGTGTTTGTCGACATAACTAGAGCATCAAAGACATGCTGTACATCATCGCTTAAAGCATCAACCTGAGCACCCAAATCGCTTTGTAATTGCCACAGAATACGCTGACCTGCCATCTGTCCTAGCGGCACTGTCTTCACAGCAGCGAGCACCATATTCTCTAATTGCGCAAATCCATAGGTAGTCATTGACTGCGCTAATGGCAGCTGCCAATGCTGAGCAATATGAGCAAATAGCGGCAAAAATCCATCTTCAGGTATTTCGGGCGGTATACCAAGACTCAACACTTCGTTGAGCCAAGATACCATTGCTTGAGCCAGTTGCTGAGACTCAAGTACAAACTCTTTACTCTCTAAGCTCGCATGATAATCATGTGCCAGATTTGCGGCTAGCACATCATTACCTTGACCAAGCGCTAGCATTATTAGCCCTAATACAGGCAACTCGTAGCCGATAACAGCAAGCGCTAAATAGTCCTGCATAAATACCAGCGTGCTGGCTTCATCAGAGATTAAGCCTGACTCAATCGCTGACTCAACACCTTGCGAATAGGTATAGCTACCGATGGGTAAGTTGCTCGATGCGAGCATCAGCAGCTGTCCAAGTTGGTCCGGCTGAGCAGACGGCGCACTGGTATAAACCATCACTTTGGTTGCCCTACAGTCTCATCATGATGGCTGTGTTCGTGGCTATGGCTTTCATCATGACTATGGTCATGACTTTCCTGATGACTATGAGAGTCACTATGCGGATGTGCATGGGAGTGAGCGTGGCTATGCGAATGCCCTTGGCCCGTTTGATAAGCGCCCGTCTCAGGCTCAAATGGCACTGAGGTAGACTCGATATGTAAACCAAGATTTTCTAGCATTTGTGCAAGTACATGATCGTTTTCAAAATATAGCGCATAGCCTCCATCACCCTGATCAAAACTGTGGTCAAACATCAATGGCACATGACGATTGCCCAAATGATAAGCGCCTTTCATTAGTAGAAAGTCATTGTCAGCAGTCACTTTGGTCACAGCTTGTGGCTTAGCGATCACTTGCATCAGCTCACCTGCTGCGTTGATAAGGACATCATCGCCTTTTAAGACGCCTGTACGAGGTAGATCCACACCCACTGCCTCACCTGAAACAGTAATGGCTCTAAAGCGAGAATGCTGACGAGTATCAAAGTCTAACAGCAGATAATCATCGGCTTGATACTGTTCTGCCAATTGCGCTTTTTGGACATCGCTAAGCGTACTTAAACGGGTATTAAATATTTTCATTATTCTTCTCTGGCTGTTGTTGCTCAAACTATTGGTCAATAGTATTGATGGTAAAAGTGTTGGGAATAAAGATACGATCTCATTCAAGAAACCAACTGACTATTGGTATACATGGTTTATGGCTCACTGTCCTAGAGATCCTATAAACGTGCATCATAAGCTCTAAAATAAAAAGTAACGCTGTGCCATGGGTAGTACATCAGCTGGCTCACAGGTGAGTGTTTTACCATCAGCGCGTACTTCATAGGTCTCAGGATTGATGTCCATATCTGGACAGTAGCTGTTAAAGCGCATATCGCTTTTGCGAATCTTGCGGATACCGTGTACTGGCTGAATGACTTTGGTCAGCCCAAGCTGCTTATCTACTTGTTTGTCGATCGCCGCTTGCGACATAAAGGTAATGCTAGTCTGGGCAACCGATTTTGGATATGTCGCAAACATAGGACGATAATGCACAGGCTGAGGAGTAGGAATAGAGGCATTAATATCGCCCATCGGTACCGCAGCGATAAGACCACCTTTTATAATGCATTCAGGCTTTACCCCAAAAAATTTGGGCGACCACAGCACCATATCTGCCCATTTTCCCACTTCGATTGAGCCGACCATATCGCTAATACCATGAGTAATCGCAGGGTTTATCGTATATTTTGCGATATAGCGCTTGATACGGAAGTTATCGTTGTCCGCGCTTTGGTCATAGTCTGTCAAAGTGATGTACTCTTGCTCGTCCTCAATGGTCGCTGTTGCATCTGGCGCCAAATGACCACGTTGAACTTTCATTTTGTGCGCGGTTTGCCAAGTGCGGATGACTACTTCACCCACTCGCCCCATTGCTTGTGAGTCACTACTCATCATCGAGATAGCACCCAAATCATGCAAGATATCTTCTGCGGCAATGGTTTCTTGACGAATACGGCTCTCAGCAAAGGCCACATCTTCAGCAATAGCAGGACTTAGGTGATGACAAACCATCAGCATATCGAGATGCTCATCAATAGTATTGACAGTGTATGGGCGCGTTGGGTTGGTTGAAGATGGCAGCACATGCGATTCGCCAATGGCCTTTAGAATATCGGGCGCATGTCCACCTCCCGCCCCTTCAGTATGAAAAGTATGGATACAGCGATCTTTAAAAGCTGCTAGTGTACTCTCGAGATAGCCACTTTCATTTAAAGTATCGGTATGAATGGCCACTTGCACATCATAGTCGTCAGCGACACTCAAACAGTTATCAATAGCTTGCGGCGTTGTACCCCAGTCTTCATGTAGCTTTAGCCCCACGGCACCTGCTTCTATTTGTTCAGCAATGGGTTCTGGCACACTTACATTGCCTTTACCCAGTAGCCCAATATTCATAGGGATACTATCGGTGGACTTTAGCATTGAGGCAATATGATACGCCCCTGGTGTACAGGTGGTGGCAAGCGTACCTTGAGCTGGCCCTGTGCCGCCGCCCAGCATCGTCGTTACCCCTGACATAAGCGCCGTCTCACACTGCTGGGGTGCGATAAAATGAATATGACTATCGACGCCACCTGCTGTCAGGATTTTGCCTTCGCCAGAGATGATTTCGGTAGCACCGCCAATAGGAATATCGATGGCAGGCTGGATATCAGGATTGCCCGCTTTGCCAATGGCACTGATACGACCATCTTTGATACCGATATCCGCTTTATAGATGCCTGTATAGTCAACGACTAATGCATTGGTAATAACTGTATCAGCAACTTCCGCGCCTAGTAATTGTCCTTGTCCCATACCATCACGGATGACTTTACCACCGCCAAATTTGACTTCTTCACCTTTAATTTCAATAGGCTTGCTGCTACTTTCACCACTTCGTGACGTATTCGCTTGGTCAACAGCAGTATCTTTATGACTGGTTAAATCCGCCTCAACCTGTAGCCAAAGCTCGGTATCGGCAAGACGGACTTTATCGCCTGTGGTAGGGCCAAAATGCTCAGCATAAATACGACGACTGACTCGCTTCTGCGAAGTAGTGGTTACCTTCTTATCAGTAGTGCTCTCTGATGCTTCGTCGGGATGAGCTGCGCCCATGACACGCCCCGCAAAACCATATACATCTTGCTTACCAGCGTATGCTACCAATTCGATTTCCCGCGATTGGCCCGGCTCAAAACGTACGGCGGTCCCAGAGATAATATTGAGACGAAACCCCCGAGTCTGCTCTCTCTCAAAACTCAAGGCATCATTGACTTCATAAAAGTGATAATGCGAGCCGACTTGAATAGGTCTATCACCAGTATTACTGACACTGATGGTCTGTACCTGTCGACCTTGGTTTAAGATAATATCGCCATCTTGGATATGGTATTCGCCTGCTTGCATGGTAGCCGCCTTATTTTATAGTGAGCATTTTAGTGCTATAACAATGGTATACAGCGTTACACGATAGGATTATGTACCGTGACCAGTTTGGTGCCATCAGGAAAGGTCGCCTCGATTTGCACTTCATCTACCATCTCTGCGACACCTTCCATCACATCATCAGCAGACAGATACGTAGCACCCTCACTCATCAATTCGGCAACTCTTTTACCATCTCGTGCGCCTTCCATCAGCAGCATACTGATATAAGCGATGGCTTCGGGATAGTTAAGCTTAACACCTCGATTTTTGCGGCGCTCTGCTACCATACCAGCGGTAAATAGCATGAGTTTGTCTTTTTCTGTTGGGGTCAGGTGCATGACAATTCCTTATTGTACTTATCATTATATTTATAGCAGATTAGGGGTTTTCAAAGCATATGATATCGATTAAAAATAGTCGCAATATATCTTAGTTTCATTATTAAAAGTGGCCGTATTAGGTGTCCCAAATACGTGGACGACAAGGCTCAAGTTGCCACCAATGATCTCGCAAGACTTCTCTCAGCTGATAAAACGCTTCAAAACAACCACGTACATCTGAGCCGATGTAGCGGATATTGATCGCTTGGCAATTATGCGTGCAGTAGACAGGCAGTTGTGCTTGAGCAATGACTTGGCGCAATGCTGCTACGGAGTTATCTAGATAGCGGGTTAATGATTGCTTGATAGTTGCTTGGGCTGTTTCGGTCGATTGCGTAGTTTGTGACGCGGAGAGTGCAAGATTGTCATGGACGTCGCTCAAGCTGGGTACTGCCCAAAACGATCCATAAATATGCTGGTTCGCTAAGCCTAAATTTGAGGTAAACCAGCGATTTTGTGCTGCCTGCGCCACTCGCTCAGCAACGATTACTTTACCTTCTCGATAAATATTCAATCCAGTATGATAACGCCCTTGCAAAAACTGCTCGTCGTAAGCTTGCCGCCCAAATACGCTAATCTCCCATGTCAGTAGGCTAGATGAATCTGTCAAATCGAAGCGGCTCACTGCATGCATATTGGCTTCGTTATAAATGATACTCTCTTGCGGCAGCCATTCTAAACGGGTATCTGCTGCGAGGTTGGCTTGTACGTGTTGGCTCGCATAGGCAGCTATCTCGTCTTGGCTCATACTTCGGTGAGTAACGTCGTCGCCCAACGGAGCTTTATGTTTTTGACTGACGCTGTCTTTGCCATACCATTTACCTGCACCTGGTGTGGTGATAACAGCGTGGCTACCACTATCTAAATTTAGGTCTATGGACAGCGTATCGCCACCTGCGATACCGGCTGGCGGGTACAACATCAGTATGTGACAAATACCCTGCTGTACGCTTGGCTCAGGATACAGAGCACGCTGTACCATCAAGGCACCCGTATGCTTACGATGATAAAGCCGCGTCTTTGAGTTATCAGCCGTACCTTCTTTGGCCGTACTTGTACTGCTAACAGTGTCAAAGCTTAATGCTAAAGAAGAGGCCCAACTCATTTTATATACTCATTTACTAATTAAATATGTTTCAGTATTTTGTATGACAGCTATCATTTGCTATGTGTTAAGAACTCTATTGCCAATCGTTAACTACAGTTCATTCGCTACAGTAATATCAGAATAATAACGGAGAAATACAGCGTACACCATTTATCGTGCCTAGCGCACCACGATAAATAAAAGCGTCAATGTTTTTATTGATACAAGCACTGTGCCAACTCTCGATAGCAGATAATCAAATAGACAACCTTACCGGCTCAAAACTTTGATTTGTCTGTGCTTTTTCTATTTAACTTAAATGATAAAAATAACCGTATATTTCCAGCTATTTTCTAAACGTTTTTTGAGCCTCAGTCATTTATAAAATCAGCAGATATTTGCACCAACACAGTACATTTTGTCCATAACAGTGCATTTTTTAGCGTTATTGTTAGCGCAATATCCTCTGAGGATATTAGATAAGTAAAAATACTAAATGCATAACTATTTGCAGGCTTAGTCAGTAAGATAGGTGGATTATAGGGCTATTAATCAGGTATTCTATGTTAAAAAGTCAGGTCAAACATGATTTACGCTATTTGTATCGATACAGACACTGTCGATACAGATACTATCAATATCTGTACGACTTGATAATAGATAAGATAGTATTTATCTACTTCTAGACGTATTTTTAGTATAAGTTTTAATATAAGCAATGAGTCCTAGACATATCGGAGGGTCACTTTTTCACCTATTTTATGCACAAACCCGTTTTATAGGCTTGAATAGTGAGCGCAGCCCCCTTATAAACAACCCATTAGTCAAAAACTACTAGACAATAAAATCATTCAATCCATTTTTATTTTATACATTTATCGATAGGACTTTTCTATGACAGATTATGATCGCATCACTGCCAACCCGCATTTTGATATGCTGATGAGTGCGCACAAAGAAGTACAGACCACACAAGCGGCATTAGTACCTATGGTGGTTGAACAGTCCTCACGCGGTGAACGCTCGTTTGATATTTTTTCACGTCTATTACGTGAGCGCGTTATCTTTTTGACCGGTCAGGTCGAAGACAACATGGCTAACCTTATCGTCGCCCAGTTACTATTCTTAGAAGCTGAAAACCCTGACAAAGATATCCATTTGTATATCAACTCACCAGGCGGTTCAGTAAGCGCTGGCTTGGCTATTTTTGATACCATGAACTTCATCAAACCTGAAGTATCTACTATCTGTATGGGCGGTGCTTACAGCATGGGTTCATTCCTATTGGCCGCTGGTCAAAAAGGCAAGCGCTACTCACTTGCTAATGCTCGTGTCATGATTCATCAGCCTTCAGGCGGCGCGCAGGGTCAAGCAACAGATATCGAAATCAACGCTCGTGAAATCCTTAAAACTCGTGCACGTCTAAATAGTATCTTAGCTGAGCGTACTGGTCAGCCAGTAGAAAAAATCGAAAAAGACGTTGAGCGTGATTATTGGTTAGATGCACAAGAAGCCAAAGAGTATGGTTTGGTTGACGAAGTATTAGAGCGTCGCCCTGAATCTTTGTAATCTAAGCATTAACGTGATGCCTCTTCATTGAGAGTGCAGTCATAAGACCTTTTATAGTTTATTTGCCGTACAGTAAACCGTTATCAATGTCATGCCTGACCTATTGAAAGGTATGACCATTGAATGAATACGATAATCGACATACTACAAATAAACTAACCAGTTTTAAATTTTAGGAGCGCCTTTTATGGCAGAAGATAATACCCCGCAGTGTTCGTTTTGCGGTAAAGCCAAAAGCGATGTACAGCAACTGATTGCTGCTGACGATGCCAACATCTGTAATGAATGTATCGAGCTATGTACTGACTTAATCGCAGACAGCGCAGAGCACGGTGATGACGATAGCGAAGTAGACACTTCTTGGGTTAATAAAAAACTACCAACGCCAAAAGAGCTGCGTGCCAAGCTTGATGAATATGTCATCGGTCAGGACGCCGCCAAAAAAGCATTGGCTGTTGCCGTCTATAACCATTACAAACGTCTAAAAGTTAGCCAGACGCTAGCCAACGACAGCAAAAAAGCCAAGATCGGCGCTGACGATGCAATGGTAGAATTGGCTAAGAGTAATATCTTGCTAATCGGTCCAACTGGTTCTGGTAAGACATTACTTGCGCAAACCTTGGCTCGTCTGCTAGATGTGCCTTTTGCGATGGCTGATGCCACGACGTTGACCGAAGCTGGTTATGTTGGTGAAGACGTTGAAAACATCGTACAAAAGCTACTTCAGGCTTCTGACTATGATGTAGCCAAAGCTGAGCAAGGTATCATCTATATTGATGAAATCGACAAAATCAGTAAAAAAGGTGACAATCCATCTATCACCCGTGATGTATCAGGTGAAGGCGTACAGCAAGCGTTGCTAAAGCTAATCGAAGGTACTGTGGCTGCTATCCCGCCGCACGGTGGTCGTAAGCACCCGCAGCAAGAGCTGATCCAAGTTGATACCAGCAACATCCTAATCATCGTTGGCGGCGCGTTTGCTGGACTTGATAAAGTCATTCAGCAACGTACTGAAAAAGGCGGTATCGGCTTTAACGCTGATGTCAGCTCAAAAGACGACAGCCGTCGCAGCTCAGACTTGCTACAAGAAGTCGAGCCAGAAGATTTGATCAAGTTTGGTCTGATTCCTGAGCTAATCGGTCGTCTGCCAGTACTTGCGGCACTGCAAGAGCTAGATGAAGCGGCCCTAGTACAAATCCTGACCGAACCTAAGAACGCACTGGTAAAACAGTACAAGTACTTGTTCGATATGGAAGGTGCTGAGATTAGCTTTACTCAAGAAGCCCTAGATGCCATCGCCAAAAAAGCAATGGAGCGTAAAACTGGTGCTCGTGGTCTACGTTCTATCGTAGAAAACGCCCTGCTTGAGACTATGTATGAGCTACCTTCTATGGAAAATGCTAAAACTGTAATGGTTGATGCGGATGTTATCAATGAAGGTAAAGTACCTAAAATTGCTTAAGTTATAGTTAGTTTAAATAGTCCGTTATCATTAACCGACTACTAAAAAGCGTCTGGCTAAATAAGCTAAGACGCTTTTTTTATGCCTATTATTTAACCAACTTGTCTGTTAGATAGCTTGCCTGTTAGATAACCTGCCTGTTGAAAATTGGCGACATTCATTACTTCTGTCCTGAAATGACAGCAGCGTTTATCAATCGCTAGCAGACATCAGCGCAAACCATGCTAATGTAGATAGACTATTTTGACCTTTATACTTTATTTCTATATACCGCAAGATATAGCCCGTACAACCCATATGATTAATAAGACAAAGGATTGTTTATTATGCTCAACCATGTGACCGCTATGGCGACTTCATTGCGCCAACATTTACCGTTTTCTTCTAACCGTACCTCGTTGGATGACTCGGATGTTGCATCCTACTATCGCAACCATGTCGCCGCCATCACAGGTGCAGGCTCTGGTATGGGCCGTGAGCTAGCCATTCATTTAGCAAAAATGGGCTGTCATGTTGCACTATCAGATATCAATCCTGAACAGCTGGCAGCGACCAAACAGTTACTTGCAAATTATGATGTCAATGTCACTATGACCGTACTCGATGTATCAGACAATAAAGCCATGGAAGCATGGGCTGATAACGTAATGAGCGATCATGGCAAAGTAAATTTTATCTTTAACAATGCAGGTGTTGCGCTCTACTCTACCGTCGAAGGCAGTAGTATTAGTGAGCTTGAATGGGTAATGAGCATTAATTTTTGGGGTGTGGTTTACGGTACTAAGGCGTTTTTACCATTAATCAAAAACAGCGTTAAACAGAGCCAATTTGGCGAGCATGGACATATTATCAATATCTCAAGCCTGTTTGGTTTGACCGCTCAGCCATCACAGTCAGCCTACAACTCTAGCAAATTTGCCGTACGCGGCTTCACAGAGAGTTTACGCCAAGAGCTAAATATCCAGAACTGCGGGGTATCAGCGACTTGTATCCATCCGGGCGGTATTAAAACCAATATTGCCAACAGTGCGCGCGGCAATGAGAGCATCCATGATATTGGCATGAGTACCGGGCCCAAAGCCATCAGAAGTTTTAATAAGTTCTTAAAATTCGATGCCAATGAAGCGGCTTGGATTATCCTACAGGCAGCAGCGACTAATCAGCAGCGCTGCCTGATTGGTAACGATGCCAAGATGATTGATGCCATCCAACGTGTATTTCCCTCACATTATAGCCAAGTGCTGAACGACTTCCATCAAATGTCCCGCAAACTAAAACCACGTCGTCATAAGAAGCTAAAGACGGTTGAATAATATTTTCTAAGCATATTTTGTATCATGAAAAATTGATGAATTTATATATAAAAAGCCCAGCTATAGTCGTAGCTGGGCTTTTTGAAAGTTGCCATTATTGATGAAGGGTAAGACTGAATTTTGAGACTGGTGATGATATTTCAGTTCAATACTCAAAGATTAAGGCAGCTTCATATCACCAGCGACTAACCAGCCCATACGGCGCATGATATAAGCCACTAACCCTGCAATCACCGCAGGCAATACAAACATCAGGAGAATAATCGCTGCCCATAATTGACCAGTGCTCATAATTGCTTGTGATGCCTCAATCACCCCAAACACACCGACCAAACCAGCGGTACCCATACCCGCGCCTGTCGCGGTACAAGCTAATCCAAAACCAACGGTCGCGATAGGCCCAACGATAGCGCTAGTAATGACAGCAGGGAGAAGAACGATAGGCTTTTTGAGCACATTAGGGATTTGCAGCATGCTGGTCCCCAAACCCTGAGAGATGACACCACTAACGCCATTGTCTTTAAAACTTGCAACAGCAAAACCAATCATATGCGCTGCACAGCCTACCACTGCTGCCCCGCCCGCCAATCCACCAAGCCCAATGGCAATACAAATGGCTGCACTCGACGTTGGTAGGGTCAATAAAATACCAACCACTACGGCGATGACGATGCCCATTAGCAGTGGCTGTAATTCAGTAGCGGCATGAATACCCTGACCGATAGCTGCGACCCCTGCTACGATAGGCGGATTGAGCAGCGCACAGACCAATAGCGCGACTCCGCACACTACTAAAGGCACCAATAAAATATCTAGCTTCGTCTTACCAGCGACCCAAGTACCAGCACGGTAAGCAAATACAGAAGTCAGATACGCACCGATTGGATTGCCCGGCAGTGCTACAAAAGTTGCGGGCCCACCCACTTGCGGCGTAAAGAGCGTGCCTGCCATTAGTGCTTCAGAATGGGCACCAAGCATACCTGCTACGAGGCAGCTAAGCATCACTAGCGTTGGTGCTTTTAAGTAGTAAGCGATACCTACACCGATGCCAGCACCCATCAATATCGAGGTAAGTTTCCCGACCGCGACCAATGCCGGCAAATCTAACCAACCACCGATTTGCGAGATAATCAGACCTGCGATCAACGTGACAAACAGCCCTAAAGCCATACCAGTAAAAGCATCGATAAAGTATTTTTGAAAGAACGCTTTAATGATGCCTACTTGCGGTGTTACTGAGTTAGATACGGTCATAACCATGCTCTTAATGGATGTTTAATAGGATAAAACAGCTAGAAAGCTTTTGATAAAATAAAGAGATAAAAAAAGCGTCATTACGACGCTTTTTTAATAAATACAATAACTGTAAACGACAGAATTTAGCGACGCTGTTCAACGATAATAGAGTCTATACCATTGTTCTGTAGGCGCTGCTGTGCCGTCGTTACTGCTTGACGGTTATTCAAAGGACGCGAGATGACTTGATAAATTGGCAAGCCATTACCCGTCGTGTTTTTGACCACGCGAGCATCGACACCCGCCATCAGTACTTGCGCACGGCGACGATCTGCTTCATCTGCATCACTAAAGCTATTGATCTGCAAGATGTAGGTCGCCGCAGGTTTGGCAGCTTGGATGCTCGCCGTACCTGCTGCTGCATTATTGTTGCGAGTTGTAGCGTTACTAGTAGCAGGCGGCGTACCATCATAAGTTGCATCTTCTTCAACGACAACGATATCCTCATTAGACCCAGCATTATTAGCACCAACAGGTTCGACAGTCGCATTTTCCGAACCACCGAAGCTGCCCGTTTCTGTACTGTCTGCATCGCTCTCTGGTTGAGTCACGACGACGTCTGGTTCAAACGCACCGATATCACCTATTTGATCATTATCAATATCAGCGATATCTTCATCAGGGATAGTTGCCATCTCTTGATTAGGCAAAATATCGTAGAACTCATAATCACCATTGTCGGTATCAGTATCCACACGTGGCTGTACTTGGCGATCAGGATCGTTCTCAGCACTACCATCAGCGGGGCTGAAATTGAATAATGGTGAGAGGTAGATAAACACCCCGATCATAAGGGTCAATACGGCCCCAACAAACATCCACAATAAGCCTGATACGCTACTTGATTTGCGCTTTTCTGTTGCGCCTTTAGGTTTTTTGGCTAGCATGGATCTCGTTCTCCCTACTGAATTTAACTATCATCATCGAATTAATGCTATCAGCTGTCTATACTCATGTCACATATTAGAAAAGTACTACATGCTAGACGGTGCAGACAAGCCTAGCAGACTAAGCCCATTTGCCAATACCTGTCTAACGGCTTTTGACAGACGCAAACGTGCTTGCATTAAGTCTAGCTCATCCTGACTTGGTGTTTCACCTGATGTCAAGCTCATTGGCAAGATACGATTGGTGTCATACCAACCATGGAACAATGCCGCGAGCTCTTTTAGGTAATTGGTCAATACATGCGGCTCGTAACCAGTCGCTGCGCGAAGTAACGTCGCTGGATATCCTGCTAACAGTTTAATCAGCTCGTCTTCATTTGGCGCACTTAGCAAGTCTTGATGTGCCAAACCAACGGCATCATCTACGGTCAAATCGTAAGTTGCCAGTTTTTCTAACACACGGCAAACGCGCGCATGAGCGTACTGAATATAATACACTTGATTGTCTTTGCTTTGTGATTTAGCAAGTTCTAAGTCAAAATCAACATGCACCTCAGGCTTACGCGCTACATAGTAGAATCGTGCAGCATCGTTACCGACTTCTGCACGTAACTCACGCAAGGTCACAAACTGACCTGAGCGCGAAGACATTTGTACTTTTTCACTACCGCGCCATAACGCGACAAACTGTACAAGCACTACATCAAGGCGTTCGGCATCGATACCAAGGGCTAGTAGAGCGGCTTTTACGCGTGGGACATAACCATGGTGGTCTGCGCCCCAAACGTTAATGACTTTATCAAAGCCGCGATCAAACTTGTTTTTATGATAAGCGATATCAGAAGCAAAATACGTCGACTGGCCATTGGCACGGCGTACCACACGGTCTTTCTCATCGCCAAAATCGGTCGATTTAAACCAGATGTTGCCATCTTTTTCGTATAGATAGCCTTTGTCATCTAGTATCTGTAATACAGGCTCAATCTCGCTATCGATAGATCTCTCGCTAAACCAGCACTCGTAGCTCACACCAAAGTCATTTAAGTCATCTTTGATATCCGCCAAAATACTGCTCAAGGCTGCGTTTAAAAATAACGCGTAGCTGTCACCTAGCAATGATTTGCTATTGGCAATCAAGCCATCAATATGAGCTTCTTTATCACCTGAGATAACGGTTTTTTCGCCATCAGCATTAATCTCAAACTGAGCATCTTCTGGCACATCTTTAGCAACGTCTGCAAAGCTATGTACGTAGCTATCGCCATGCTGTGTTTTTAGCGTCTGGGCGATGTCACTGACATAGTCACCTTGATAGGCGTTAACTGGGAAAGTTATCTCTTCACCATTTAGCTGTAGATAGCGCAGATATGTACTGGTGGCTAAGATGTCCATTTGACGACCAGCGTCATTGACATAATATTCACGCGTAACGTCATAGCCAATAGCTTCTAGCAGGTTAGCAACGCTCATGCCAAATGCAGCACCGCGACCGTGACCGACGTGCAGACTTGACGTTGGATTGGCAGAAACGAATTCAACTTGAACTTTTTGACCGTCAAACTGATTACTCAAGCCAAAGCGATTTTGCAATGTAAAGATATCGTCCAATACAGAAAACTTAGCTTCCGAGTTTAAGAATACGTTGATAAACCCTGGACCTGCAATTTCTACTTGGCGAATATCTTGATTGTCAGGTAATGCGCTGACAATTTTTTCAGCAAGTTGACGCGGATTGGCCTTGGCCGCTTTCGCTGCCGTTAATGCGATATTACTGGCAAAATCACCGTGACTTAAATCTTTTGTACGGGTAATTTGACTGTTATTTTGCCAATCGCTTGGTAGCGTACCATCTGCTTGTAGGGTTTGAATTGCATCGTTGAATAGGGATGCAAGCGTATCAATTTGGGCTTGTGACATAGGAATTTGAACTCAATTAAATAAACAACAAAAACAGTGCGAATGCGAGCAATCGATAACTGCTTATTATAATAGCGACCGATATTGCAGGGATAGAATAATGTAAAAAGATAAGTAACCTGTAAATATAACAATCTTTGCGCTTTATTGCACCATTTGCGCCAAAATTAGCACTAAAATCTTACCGTTATCAGGATTTGGGCTAACTAATATCAATGATGCAAAACTGATAAATAACTCATAACATGAATTGTAGCGTTACTGTTGCTCAGTACTGGGCAGTCGTTTATACCTGACTGCTTCCACGTTATAATAATGGTTTGTACGGCTCTTCTAAAATATAGAAGACACGTTACTACTCTATTATAGGATTACGCCATGTTTGCTATTGCCGCCAGTACTGTCACCAGTTGGGGACTGTACGTCTTGTTGCCGATATTCATCGCTTTCTTGTTTTTTATTATGTGGGATATCTCTAAAAAGTCTGATGCTGGGCGCGCTGGTACTTTTTGGATATTCTTAGCACTTGGTGCAGGTTCTGTTGGTTTTATTCTTAAGATAGTCATGGAAGTTGCGTTCAAAAAATGGTTAATCTAATTGGCCATTTTCATCACTATCCTTTGATATCGCTTAGGATATGAGTAGCAAAACTAAAAATGTAATATATGGCTTATGACTGCTGCGCTTGATAAGGTGTCAGTCATTTAAATCAAAGTCTTTTGAATCAAAGCCCCTCAAATCAAAGTCTTCTAAATCAAAGAAGCTACTGAGCCTTAGCATTATTCTCTATGACCTGACTCACATACGTTGGTAGGTCCCACGCTCCACCAGCAAAGCCTCGGCACATTCCCGTACTAGACTCTTCGCTTTTAGCAAACGTTTCACCATTCCATGTCCATGTAGTACGATTCCAGCAGTCACCAATGCCTCGATCTTTATGAGTGGCCGAAATCTCACCATCAAAATAATCATTCCCTGCTGTCGTGATAAGCGTAGGCTTGCTAGGTTTTGCATTATCAATGAGCCAATAGCCGTTACTGGAATTGTAAGCACCTAGCCAGCAAGTATGCGCGGCTAACGTATAGCTGTCATCAACTGGTATAAAGTCCCAATCAAGCATCGTAGAGCCATACTCTGACATCCGCTGATACGTTTCAGTTTTTGGGTTGATTAGCTCACACTCGCCCATCACGTCCTTAGACCCTATAAGCTGCTCGGCATTAATATCGACCCATTTATTAATATTTTTCTGAAAATACGCCAGCTTTGATGGAGCAAGTGTTTTGTTGTCTTTTGCTGAATACGCAAATGCTTTTTGAATGATTGGTTTTGGCAGAGCTGCTTTAGGACGTTGACGATTTGAATTATTCTTACTAACCAATGCTATCGGCGTCCCTACCCGACCTTGCTCATCGTCTAGTTTGAGCAACACTGCCGACATACCTTTATCGCTGATCTGCCAGTAGTTGTCGCCCGCTCTAATTTCTATCTTGGTCGCTATACGAGCATGATCAAGCAGGGTCTGCATCTGCTTGGCTGATAAGTCGTATAGTAGACTGTCTTCTTTGTTCGGTTGCAGCAGTCCATAGTTTTTGTTGTTAAGCCAAAGCTCAGCACGCTTAAGCTCATCTAGCGGCACTTCTGATATAAACTGAATTTGCGTTTTTGGTAGAGCTATTTTTGGCAACGCTGTGAGCAATATTGAGGCAGGCTCATCTATGAGCGCTTCACTAGCGTAACCAGCCGCTCGACAAGTCCGCGTATTATCACAAACCACTTGCCAGTCGTCTTGTACAAAGCCCCAGCCTTCGGATACAGTTCCATAACCTGCCATAGCAGGTAGCGATAGCAAGCTGATGGTAGCTACAATAAAAGTCTTCAATGTCTTCATAGTGCTTTCCTTATGTTAGCTACCACCATCAATGCTACTTTTTGGCAATCAAAGTCGCGCGCATGGGAGCAGGATATCCTTCGACGGTCTTAGTAGAGTCATTAGGATCTAAGAAGTCTGCTAACGAATGATAGGTCATCCATTCGGTTTGTCGTTGTTCCTCAGTCGAGGTGACTGCCACATCGACACAGCGTACATCTGAAAATCCTGCTTTCTCTAACCAGCCAATTAATGCCGCCACCGATGGTAAGAAATAGACGTTATTCATCTGCGCGTAGCGGTCGTGCGGCACCAGTACAGTATTGGCATCACCTTCAATCACCAACGTCTCAAGTACCAGCTCACCACCTTTGACCAACTGTCCTTTAAGCTGTTGTAAATGCTCAAACGGTGACTGGCGATGGTACAGCACACCCATGCTAAACACGGTATCAAACAGTTGGCTGTGCTCAGGTAACGCTTCGAGCGGTACAGGGATATAATGCGTACGGTAACGGCCTGTATCACTAGCATCTGCGGCACCAACGAAATGACGAATCGCCATAAACTGATGATAAAACAAACATGACGGATCAATAATAATAACCGTATCTGCGCCAGCCCCTGCCATGCGCCAGCCGTGGTAACCAGAGCCACCGCCCACATCCAATACGCGGCGACCGTCTAATCTACTTAAATGCGGCGAAACACGTTTCCATTTCCAATCACTATGCCACTCGGTATCAATCTTAATACCTGACTCATCATCGCCGATTTGACCGCCAATTTGAAATGGGCCTTTACGCCACGGCATCAACTGCTTTAATAGTGCTGTTGTTTGTTTGCGCTGAGATTCATTTAAATTTGCCTCAATCGTCAATGTATCGCTGTTTAGATCGACGTTATTGACAGCTAAGTTTGGCAAACGAGCAACTGACGCTTGGTAGGCAGGCGCGTGCGCATAGTTAGCTTTGTCTTTTATATCACCTAGCCATGTTGGTAATTGCTTGAGCCATTCATAAGCGCTCGGCTGCTGCTGTGCCAGCTCTAGCAAGGTTAAATATAATTCGCGTTCGGCGTTAATGATAGTGTCGTTGAGCATAAAAGCAGGTTACCGTATTGATTAAGAAATAACTGTGTTAAAGGTAAGAATTATTTAAACGCTACAATAGAGACGAAATTCAAAAACTGAAACCATGTTAGATGACGTTTAAAGTCAACATCGCTCAATCGTGCATGATGCTCATCTAACGTATCAGTAATGAGGACGTTCTCTAGTGCATTACGCTTGCCACTGATTTCCATCTCGGTATAACCATTGGCACGTTTGAAGTCGTAATAACGCTCCACCAACCACGCATCATATTGCTCATCAAACGCATGGGTTTTTTCAGTCAGTACCAATATGCCGCCTTCGCTCAATGCCGCATAAATCTTCTCTAATACTGCGACCCTATCGGCAGCTGGCAAAAACTGTAGCGTCAAGTTTAGAATCACCATATCGCACGGCTCAAGCTCAATATCGCGGATATCTGCTGTGATCACTTCGATATCGTGCTCAGGATAATTCTCACTCAGTAGCGTGGTCGCCTCGGTCGTCATCGCTGGTGATATGTCAATTGCTTTAATCTGCAAGTCTTGTGGGTCGAACTCACCAGCTAGCGTCATACTGGCTGCACCCAGTGAGCAGCCCAAGTCATAAACACGACTAACACGCTGACCACTATCGCTCTGCTGGCGATACTTACAATGACGACGGGCGAATATAGGCAGCATCGCCAGTACCTGACCATAACCGGGTACACTGCGGCGAATCATGTCAGGGAAACAAGCCACCACTTGCTCATCAAATGAAAAGCGTGCGGCCTTATCCAGTGGCGTGGTAAACGGTTTATCAAATAAGGTGTCATGTTTGATAGCAGGCTGGGATTGGCTCATGGGGCGACTCGTTTTTAGAATAGAACTGAAATTAAGAATTACTTGGTGAATTTTGCTTGTCATTATCAGTTGATAAAGGAGTAAGATAGCAAAAGCCCATTATAACATTACTGTTTGTTACTTATCGCCTCTGGCTTGCCTGCTAAGCTGAATAAATAGTGCCAAGGGTAATGAGACGTTTGAAAGAAGCATTGAAAAACGAGAGCGTCACTACCAAATATAGCGCTTAACCCATATTTATAATAATAGGAAAAAATTATGCAAACGATCGTATTAGGTGGCGGCTGCTTCTGGTGCACCGAGTCTGTATTTTTATCGGTAAAAGGTGTGGAATCTGTCGTCTCAGGCTACATGGGCGGCGATGCTGTCTCTGCCAATTATGAAGCTGTCTGTAGTGGTACAACTGGCCATGTCGAAGTCATCAAAGTCGAATTTGATGAGTCTATCGTTCCGTTAGAGGTAATACTCGATGTCTTCTTTGCCACGCATGATCCCACCACAATGGATCGTCAAGGCAATGACGTCGGTAGTCAGTATCGCAGCGTGGTCTTTTACACCGAAGACAGTCAAAAACCGACCGTTGATCGTACTATCAATAAGTTACGCGATATGGGTGTCAATGTAGTGACGGAAGTACATCCTGCTGTTGAATTCTATCAAGCAGAAGACTCACACCAAGATTTCTTCAACAGAAACCCAGGACAGGCTTACTGTAACTTTGCAATACCGCCAAAGCTTGCCAAACTGCGTAAAGAATTTAGCAAATATATGGTTAGTTAAATGAGGGTTCGCTAAGTTGAATAAGACATTATTTATTCAAAAAGTTTCTTAGCCCAATGTTAGATACCAGCCAAACACTTATACTATAGGTGTTTGGCTTTTTATTATTTATTCCTTAGATATATCAGATAAAGATTAGAACCTTATATATAGAAACTTGCAAATAGAGGATGGCAGCATGAACCCTGAGTTTTGGCACAAACGTTGGCAAGAAGGTCGCATTGGATTCAATCAATCTATGGTCAATCCATTATTCATTAAATATTTCAACCGTCTCAATCTAACTGCTGGTAGCCGTGTCTTCGTTCCGCTTTGTGGCAAATCTATCGATATGGTTTGGCTAGCGACGCAAGGCTATGACGTGGTGGGCGTTGAGTTGGTCGAAACAGCCGTACAAGAGTTTTTTGCTGAGCAAAACATCGAACCTACTGTCTATCAACAGGCAGACAATCCAACGATTAGATACTATCAAAGCCAGTTGTCGGGACAAACCATTACTTTATGGGTCGCTGATATTTTTGCACTGACTTTTGAAGATGTTGGCTCTATTGATGCAGTATATGATAAAGCGGCATTAATCGCCCTGCCAGACGATATGCGTGTGAGATATAGTGAGCAAGTGCGGAAACTTAGTAGCGATACCAGTAAAGTTAATGGTGCTAACAATGAAATAACACCGCAGCTTTTACTCACGCTAAATTACGATCAGCTTAAAAAGAATGGACCACCCTTCTCTATTAATGCCGACCAACTAGAGCAATATTATAGCGACCACTACCAAATCGGTGAGCTAGCAAGCGTGCCTTCTTCTATAGGTTCTGCACCTGATATCACCGTCACAGAACACGTTTGGCTATTGAGCAATAAATAAAAAAATCATATAACCTTTAACAAGTCGCTAAATGGCAATGGAGAAATTGAATGAAAATGATAGTCGGTCTAATAAGTGTAATTGCTGTTCTGCTAGTCGCTCTGGCAGGCCCATTGTACAAGTTTGGCGTTGTAGAGTTAGGCACTGCATTTACGGGGTTTAAATTTGGGTTATTTGCTGGTATCGCAGCATTGGTATTGTTGGCTATACAGCTATTATTTAAACGAAATACAGCCAGTATCGGGAGCGCACTAGCCTCAGCCGTACTTGCTGTCACTGCAATCGCTATTCCGCTTGGCATGATGAATACGGCCAAAAATGTACCGCCTATTCACGATATTTCTACCGATCTGATGAATCCGCCTGAGTTTGTCGCGATTGCGCCACTACGTGCAGATGCACCGAATCCCGTAGAGTATACGGGCGCAAAAGTGGCTGAACAACAACGCACGGCCTATCCTGATTTGCAGACATTAACCTATACTCAATCGAAGTCTGAACTGATCGAAGCATCCAAACAAGCCATAGAAAATTTAGGGTGGGAGCTTGTAAATACTGATGCAGATAAAGGTATCGTTGAAGCAACAGAGACGACTGCTTGGTTTGGTTTCAAAGATGATGTGATCATTCGTGTGGCTGACAACGATAGCGAGCGCTTAGTTGATATTCGCAGTAAGTCACGAGTTGGACAAAGCGATTTGGGCAAAAATGCGGCGCGTATTCATAGCTTTATTGAAGAACTAGATAGTGTGCTAGCCAAATAAACAGGTTCTACCTTCTAAGGAATAGTCCTCGAGTTGAAATACTGTTTAACGCTTTGCATTTTCAGCTCTATGAAATCCTCTTCTAATCTCACGGCAGCGTCAATTTATCGTAACCATTTATAATCTTGGTACTGCGACAGCTTTTCTTTACTGTTTAGATTGGTTACTCTACGTTAATATCATTTTTTGCCTTTCGATAACTATTTTAACGTTTATAGGATATTTTCATGCGTTTGACTCCTTTTTCTACTTTGTCGCTGCTTAGTGTTGCTGTCGGCATCAGCCTTGCTACCACTGCTCAAGCCGCGCAGCCGCCAGCACCTGATTTATCCAATAGCGAGTTTCAGCAGTGCTTGGACAATCTAAAAAATTCTAGCAAGTTTAGCGGTGTTGATGGCTATACTTTTAATAACTATCGCCCAAGTCAGCCTGATCCTAGTGTCATTCAGTCACTGAATTATCAGCCAGAGTTTCAAAAAGACGTCTGGGACTACTTATCAGCATTGGTAGACAAAGAGCGTGTCGAGGACGGTATCCGAGCCAAGCGTCAATGGGGCTCAACTCTACGTCAAATCGAATCGCGTTATGGCGTAAAAGCTGAACACGTGCTCGGTGTCTGGGGCGTAGAATCAAACTTTGGTCAAACGTTAGGTAAAAAACCGTTATTTGAGTCTTTAGCGACCTTATCTTGTTTCGATCGTCGTCAGAGCTACTTCCAAGGTGAATACGCCAATGCGCTAAAAATCGTGCAAAACGGTGATATCGCACCTAATGATATGACAGGCTCATGGGCAGGTGCCTTTGGGCAGACGCAGTTTATGCCGAGTACCTTTTTAGAATTGGCAGTAGATTTCGATGGTGATGGACGTCGTGATTTGGTCAATAGCGTCCCTGATGCACTCGCTTCTACCGCAAACTTCTTGGACAATCGCGGCTATCGTACTGGCGAGCCTTGGGGCTATGAAGTCAAACTACCTGATGGGTTCTGGGCCGCTTCTAATCGTAAAGACAAAAAATCGATAAGCCACTGGCGTGACCAAGGTCTGACATTGGCTAATGGCAGTCCGTTACCGTATGACTTGAGCAGTGCAGGCTTATTGTTACCCGCTGGTATGGAAGGCCCTGCTTTCTTGGTCGGTAAAAACTTCGACACTTTCTACTCTTATAACGCATCAGAAAACTACGCGTTGGCTATCGCACACTTATCAGATCTAATCACTCGCGAAGACAGCAGCAAAACAGACTTTATCACTGCGTGGCCGACAGATGATCCTGGTATCAGCCGCCAGCAGGCCAAAGACATTCAGCAAGCGTTGTTAAACGCCGGTTATGACATTGGCGGTGTAGATGGCATCATCGGAGACAATACCCGTACCGCTATCCAACAATACCAGACTAGTCGCGGTATTTTCCCAGCTGACGGACGCGCAGGCCAGAAGTTCTATCGCGCCATCGTTGGTAATGCAGCGCCGAGTCAAACTCAATACGGCCAGCCTGCAAACAGCCAACTCCTAAATCCTGCACCTGCCGATCGCATGGGACAATTAATTCAGCAGCAAACGACTGCTCCTAGTAGCTACTCATCTCAGCCATCAGTGAGCTCATCAACTTCTAGCAATACACGTTATCGCCGCGTTACTGACGCCGATGGCACTATCAAACTTGTTCGTATAGACCAAGGTTCGTAGTAGTAAGATAAATAGTGCTATTTGGACGCATCAAAAAAGCCACGCTAACGATAGCGTGGCTTTCTTATTTATAGATAGTTATTAATAGAACTTATCTAATCTTCTCAAAATACCTGTCTAGACAATAGGCGGTGGCTTAGGCTGACCATTATCACCATTCCAGTTTTCGCGAGCTTTGTCATCTAGATCGGTAGCTGTTTTTGGCTCCCACTTACCATTTTCTTTCCAAGTCGCATCACCCCAATCTTCATCTTCTGCTTTACTGTCTAAATCTTTGTAGGCCTTGCTAGGATCTATACCGCGGCGTTTCATATCTGCTACTTGCTCTTCTAACGTATGAAACTGATCAGCATCATGCATAGACTTTTCTAGACCATCAATCTCTCTTTTTAACTCGTCATTTTTAGCATTGCTCATCGTACGCTCTCCCTAATTATTAATATTATAGTTGTCATTCTCAAACAGCTAACGTTGTTAACATAGCTAACTGACTGACTTCATTATTACGGGTCTGAGGAATATTCACAAGCATTGCACGTATGCTTTGTATTACAAAACGTAGTCGTGATGCCAAAATGGACGTTTTAGATGGCTGTTATTGAACATTGAACACGCCAGCAAATAACTACTAGTCTTGTTTATTCGTATTTGAGGTATGATTTTGCAGTAGGTTTTTTGCGTAGAAGGTAAGCTTCCAAAGCTCTTGTGATACCCGCGTGCCATAAGTCATCAGTTGTATCCAGTTTGCACCGACTAGCTTACGTTGCAAATTATTGATATCAGCTTGAGAGATTTGGCAGCGTGAGACAGCATGAACGTTTGGCATCTCTTTTTTGATGTCTACTTCCGCTTTAGCGGTAATCAAACGATTAATGGCATTTTGCAAGCCATAGCTTGAAAAAGTAGACGGTATTCTCATGAGCGTCATAAGTATCTCGTGCCACGAGAGTGTTAGCGATCTGGTTACGTCTGTTAGATTGCCACCTTCATAAGCTTGAGCACTATATTGAATCTCAAAAAACTCTGTTAACTCAATTGGCTCACTAACCCTGTCCGCTATAAAATCTTCGTCATCAGGACTGTCTTTCTCTACCTCGGTAGTACTAGGTAATATATCGACTGGCTTCTCATACACGACCTTTTTACTAGTCGTATTCTCTTCGTCATTCGCTCTGATCCAGCCACCTACCATTTTGTTATTGGCGACGGCATTATAATGAGCCTGTACTAGCAATGGCTCAATATCTTCTTCCGTATCATAGTAATGTAGCTGGTTGTCTTGCTTGGTGACTAACTTAATAAACTCTTGAAGTTGTCGGCTGATAACAGCGTCTGGAGAGTGGTTTTTGACCAGAACAATTAGCGGCTTAAGCTTCGCTTTGGCATTTAGATAACTCAAATGCATCTGGCTAACGCCGTTTTTTTGCACAGTGCCGTAGCTGTCGCCAACGATCATGACTGCGTAATCGCAAGAGTCAATACACTGACGGCCATAAAAAGAGGCTTTAGATAATTTACTAGAAACATCATAGGTCAGAAATGCGCGCGCCTGAAAAAATATCGCTAAGCTGTCTAGAACCAACAACTGGTCATTGTCAGCGCATATAATATGAATATGATAGCGACGATTCGGCACAATTACCTCTAAGCGTAGGTCGTGACATAAAAAGGATAGGATATAAAATAGAACACAAAAATCTTGTCTTACTCAGCCTAGCATACTCTTAGCTTAAAAAGATGCACTCAATTTATTTTAACTGAGTCAACGTTGCATACAGCGTATTGGTATCACTAGCTTTGATAATAACTAGTGAGAGTAGTATTGCAATGCCATTTCTGTACCGAGTAAGCGCTCAACTAAAGCGCATAGTCTATCACTATATTTAGTGGCGTGAAAAGTTAATGGCGGTCTAGTAATGGTATTTTTATTACTGGTTTTTTGTGACAGATTTTCTCGTTTTTCGCTCATCAATGATGCAGATAAGTTGTTTGCAATCAATAGCTGTCTAACTCGTTCAGCAATCGCTTGACCAGAATCAATAACCTGTATTGATAGCTGCTGCTGTGCAATCTCATCCAATAAAAATGTCTTAAAAAACGGATAATGCGTACATCCCAACACTAACTGATCGACACCTTCATTAGCAAATATTCGTACTTGTTTACGTAATCTTTCAGCTGTCTCGTCTTGTTCTGACATACCTGCTTCTACCCAAGGAACCAATTGCGGATCAAAATACTTAGTGACTACTGTGTTATTAGGTTGAGCAAAATTGATAATAACATCATTTAGTAAGGTGCCATTCAAAGTTGCTTTGGTTGCTAGCACCGCTACATGAGCACTCTTACTGGCCAATACCGCAGGCTTCAATGCAGGGACAAGACCGACAATAGGTATATGTGGATAGCAGCGTCGGGCGGTATCTAGTGCATATGCTGAGGCACTGTTGCAAGCAATAACAATCAGCTTGCAGCCTTGCTTATGTAACCACTCTACTGCCTTTAGCGTTAGCGTTTCAATATCTTCGCTATCACGATTGCCATAAGGTACATTTAGCGTATCGGCATAATATACATAACGCTCAGTAGGCAGCTGCTGTGCTAGATGCAAATAAACAGACAAACCGCCAACACCAGAATCAAACACGCCAATGGGCGCGCTACGGTTTTTATCGCTTACAACTGTATTACCAGCATGTTTATTGACATCTACTAGATTCATAGCTTTGAGACTCTGATCAACAGATATATCGACACACGGTCTGAGTTTTTCGACTGTCTGATTTTTGATATCCATCTTTAAGCTAATGCCATTATCATATTCTTCATCAATTTTATTACTCAGTTAAATGCGCTATATGTATATTGCGTGTGTGGCGTTACTCTACGTCAGCTATCTATCAACTACCTTTATACGATAGGAATTTTTCAGACCAATAGAATCAGGCGACATTATAAAATTATAGCACTCATCGGCATACAGCAATTAATAGATAAACATAATACCTAATCAGTAGGCATCGATAATGAATAAGACTGGCCACCACTCTGTAACGTTAATATCGTCTTACCATTGTCTTCTGATAATACTCCAATTTCAGTCAGGTGATAAAAAGTATTGCGGCCGATAAGCGCAGTCAATCCATTCCTAACCATCATGTAAGGGCGTACTTGTTCTGTAGACGCTAATTCCTGGAAATCTGCAACATCGTCAGCTGTACTCATTTGATTCGCTTGATCGCTTTCACTAAAGTCACTGTTATTAAAGTCGCTGTCATTAGAATCACTTTTATTAGAATTATACGCCTTTAATACAATCGAATGCTCATCGTCTAAGCGAACCACATCTCCTGTCGTCGTTGTAAACTCTAACCAACTCATATCATCTTCATGGACAATACCAACATCATTTATCAGAAGCGGCGCATCTTCAACTTGGATACGGATTTTCTGTACAGGGGTTTTCAAAAAGTACTCAGTAATGCCATTATTTTCTTCTTTCCATAGTATCGTGGCAAACAAGCTGACCAATGACTCACGGGTCATTTGCCCGCCTTCATGCCACCACTCTCCGTTTGCCTTGATAGTCAAATCCATATCAGCAATATCTTCAGGATGCCATTTTTCAAGTGGTGGTATCGCACGCCCTTCGCGAGTGCCTTTCGTAGACTTAATATACTGGCTTAGTGCATCCAAATTATCTAAGCTATCTAGGCTAGAAGTCTTACTGATCGGGGCTTCCGCTATTCTTTCATTGCTGTCTTCAGTGCTGTTATTATCGTTATTCATTATTAATTCCTTTATTTAGTATTCAAAGTTTGGCTTATCTATTATTACTATAAATTTTTGTTTCAGGTATGATGAAACTTTATCGTTATAACAACCTCATTTTCTTAACATTACCTTAGCATCGATACTCATAAATGCGTATCGTGTTTGTAGGACTTTTCTTTTATAATGAGTAACGATTTTTTATTGAAATGGTCAAGTGGGTGTTGTATTGATGACACATCTTACGTTATGCGTTGATATCCTTAGATAAATTGGTATTAACCATGACGGGTCAATTGATGCCGCAAAGACAGTTTTATCGGGCAGCCATATGTCTGAGTGACGTTAGCGCCGCAAGTCTATTATTCAGTTGTTAAGCTAATGATGCCCTGAGATAAGCCACTAAAAGTTTAGGAGTAGGTATGCAAGAGCAAGACAATCAAACGCCAGTTATCGATGGTAATACTGTGAATGCTGACGCACCAATAGCGACAGAGACCGCAACGCTAGATAAAGCAGAACCAGTCGTAGCGCCGGTTGCCGCGGAACCTGAAGTCGAACGCGAATCAATGGAGTTCGATGTCATCATCGTTGGTGGTGGACCTGCAGGTCTTTCTGCTGCCATACGTTTGCGCCAGCTCGCTATTGAAGCTGGTAATGATGAGTTTATGGTTTGTGTGGTCGAAAAAGGCTCTGAGTTTGGTGCCCATACGTTGTCTGGTGCAGTCATCGAGCCACGCGCTCTAAATGAGCTAATCCCTGACTGGAAAGAAAAAGGCGCACCGCTTAACGTGCCAGCGACAGAAGATCGTTTCTATTATTTGAACTCTGCTACACGCTCAACTAAAGTGCCTGACTCTTTGATTCCAGGTCCGATGCACAACGATGGCAACTATATTGTCTCGCTAGGTAATGTCGTTCGTTGGTTGGCCGTACAGGCAGAAGAGCTTGAAGTTATGATGTTCCCAGGCTTCCCTGCCGATGACATCTTATACAATGACGACGGTTCGGTCCGAGGTGTATTAACGGGTGATATGGGTGTGGCCGCCAATGGTGAAGCCAAGCCAAGTTTTGAGCCTGGTTATGAGCTTCTTGCCAAATACACTATTTTTGCCGAAGGTAGCCGTGGACATTTAGGCAAACGCTTAATCAGCCGCTTCGATCTAGATAAAGACTCTGATCCTCAGCATTATGGTATCGGTCTAAAAGAGCTATGGGAAGTTGAGCCTGAAAAGCATGAGCAAGGTGTTGTCATGCATGGTCTTGGCTGGCCATTGACTGAAACTGGCTCTACTGGCGGCTGGTGGTTATACTTTGATGAAAACAATCAAGTAAGCTTTGGTCTTGTGGCCGATTTGTCTTACCACAACCCTTACGTGTCTCCATTTGATGAAATGCAGCGCTTGAAAACGCATCCTGTTATCAAAAACGTTTTAGAAGGCGGTAAACGCATTTCTTACGGTGCCCGTGCGTTGACCAAAGGTGGTCTAAACTCACTACCGAAGTTCACATTCCCCGGTGGCGTGTTGGTAGGTGATGACGCTGGTTTCTTAAACCCAGCAAAAATCAAAGGCACGCATACCTCGATGAAGTCAGGCATGCTCGCAGCCGAAGCTATCTTTGAGGCGCTGCAAGCTGACCGTCAGCATGATGAAGTGGTTGCTTATAGCACAATGTACAAAGAGTCATGGTTGTATCAAGATAACTATGAGTCGCGCAACTTCTCACCTGCGATTCACCGTATGGGTCTGTTCATGGGCGGCGCTTTCACCTTTATCGAGCACAACTTGTTGAAAGGTAAAATGCCGTTCACTTTGCATGACAATATCCCAGATTACGATCAGTTAGAGCGTGCTAATCATGCTTATCAACCAACTTATCTTAAGCCTGATGGTAAGTTGGTATTTGATAAATTGTCGTCGGTATTTATCTCTAATACCAACCATGCAGAAGATCAGCCAACGCATCTAAAACTTACTGATCCAACGGTACCTATTTCAATCAACTTACCGTTGTACGCTGAGCCTGCACGTTTATACTGCCCAGCGGGTGTGTATGAAGTGGTTAAAGACGCTGAAGGTGCTAAGTTTGTCATCAATGCTCAGAACTGTGTGCATTGTAAGACCTGTGATATTAAAGACCCTTCACAGAACATCACTTGGGTAACGCCAGAAGGTGGCGGTGGTCCTAACTATCCAAACATGTAAATCAGGATAATTCTGATTTGAGCTGGTACAGTTAATATCATTAAAACTGCGCTCCAATAAAAACCGCCCTTCTCTTTATAAGAGAAGGGCGGTTTTTTAATGCTTAGAACAAGCTGTTTTTACCAATCAATGCTGCTTAGTCTGTCCAAGCATCACGGTTGGCTTCATCTCTGAGTTTTACAAAGTTATCAGGATCAAACTTAATTTGATCCCCTGTTTTACCCTCTTTTACCTGACGCTCATAGTCACGTAGTATTCTTAGCGCTACAGGAGACAAGAGCAAGATTGCCACTAAGTTGACCAAGGCCATCAGACCCATAGATAAGTCAGCGAAGTTCCATATAGCAGGTAAACTGGCAACAGAGCCGATAAATACCATACCTAATACCAAAAAGCGGAAAATCATGATCATCACTTTGGCATTTTTGGCACCAGAGATAAACTCAAGATTTGACTCACCGTAGCTATAGTTGGCGATGATAGACGTAAATGAGAAGAAGAAAATCGCAATCGCCACGAACACCACACCTAGGTCCCCCACATACTGTGATAAAGCTAGCTGAGTTAACTGAATACCTTCTTGCTCGACATTAGGATCGACTACGCCAGACAAGATAATAATCGACGCCGTCGCGGTACAAATGATAAGGGTATCCATAAATACGCCAAGCATTTGCATAAAGCCTTGTACTGCTGGGTGATCAGGATGACTCTTCGCCGTTGCTGCAGCATTCGGTGCTGAACCCATACCTGCTTCGTTAGAGAACAATCCGCGTTTGATACCGTTAATCATTGCCTGCGCAATACCATAACCGATGACACCGCCTGCCGCCTGCTCAAAACCAAATGCTGATTTTACAATCAACGCGATCGCTGCTGGGAATTGACTAAAATTAGTCACGATAATGAATAGTGCTAGCAAGATGTACAAGATGGCCATCACTGGTACGATTTTACCCGCGATACGAGCTACTGAGCGCAAACCACCGAATACCACTGGCGCTACCAGTACTACCAATACCAAACCTGTCATCCACGTTGGCACACCAAAGGCTTCATTGGTCGCTTGAGCGATGGTGTTGGATTGTACGCCATTAAACGCCAAACCAAAGGCCACTAACAAACATAATGAGAAAAACACAGCGAGCCAGCGTTTGCCTAGACCTTTTTCGATGTAATAAGCTGGGCCACCGCGGTACACATTGTCATTGTGCGGTACTTTGTAGGCCTGTGCTAAGGTTGACTCGATAAAGCTAGTCGACATACCGACCAGTGCCGTCATCCACATCCAGAATACAGCACCTGGGCCACCCAAATAGATCGCGATTGCCACACCTGCCAAGTTACCAGTACCAACACGTGCGGCCAGCGACGTCATCAATGCTTCAAATGAGCTGATACCACCATCTTTGCGTCCTTGATTGGACACGCGTAGCAACTTCCACATATGGCCAAAATGACGGAACTGAATAAAACGTGTCACGACGGTAAAGTAAAGACCCGCACCAATTAGTAAGAACATCAGTAATCCATACCAAGGGTTGCTAGCAATCAGCCAGTCATTGTTACCCCAGATAATACCGACACCATAATTTACGATGTTATTAAACCAACCTACTATCCCTTCGTTCATATGGGCTCCTTATTCATTCTTTATATGCGTTACTTAAATTTCATATCGATATCATATTTTGATGGCGATGGACTATATAAGCCTCTGCGCAAAATACCTGATACCAAAAAGACACGTGCATGATATAGATATTGAGCGACATGTGACCATCACGTTTACTTATCGATTTCATATAATTATTTTTAAAATAAATAATACTTATGTTTCAGCTTATATAGAATAGATTAAGTGATAATTTAATCGCACAAATTACACGGTTGCCGTACCGTTTCCGTAACGTTAGGTTTTCTAATGAATGCCAAACAAACTTATTGTTAGTAATTTAATTATTAATCATGCGCAGTAGTTTGCAATTATATTTATTAAACCGTGTTAATATAAATTCTATATCCGTTTAGACTGTTTTATGGTTATCGAAGCTATCAAGCAGTACAAGAAGCTATCAGGCAGTACAACAGGTTAGCGCGTTAAAAAGATTAAAACTCTTGTCAGGAAGACGAGATTGTTAAAAAGACACTGGATAGTCCACCCTTCTGTCTTCCTCAAGAAACGTTATTCTTGCCATTCGATGGTTTAAGTCAATGCGATGCTTAAATAGTTAACTACTTTTATTTGAAGTAAAGAACTACCGAGCATTAAACGTACTATCACGCATCATCGTTTTCACTATATAAAGCAGTACCTGATTATTTTTTATCCGTATTATGGTAAGAAATAATTGCAGTTCTTTTTATATTGTTGGTATTTTTTAGGGAAGACAAAAGGAGTTGTCCTATGAAAGATCATAACGATCCATCCGGTTATTGGCGTGCCAATGTCCGTCTCATCTTAGGTAGCCTAGTAGTTTGGGCACTATGTTCTTATGGTTTTGCTATCTTATTGCGTCCTCTTTTAGCCGGCATCAAAGTCGGCGGCACTGACTTGGGCTTTTGGTTCGCTCAGCAAGGCTCCATCGGGGTGTTTATCATTTTAATTTTCTTCTACGCATGGCGTATGAATAAGTTAGATAAACAATATGGCGTAGATGAGGAATAGACCATGAGTCAGTATTTAGTTAATATTATTTTCGTAGGCCTATCTTTCGCTCTGTATTTTGGTATTGCGATTTGGGCTCGGGCTGGGACAACCAGTGAATTCTATGTGGCGGGCGGCGGTGTACATCCAGTAGTTAACGGTATGGCGACAGCTGCTGATTGGATGAGTGCAGCGTCTTTTATTTCTATGGCAGGTTTGCTTGCTGCTGGCGGTTATGGCGCATCAACCTATTTGATGGGTTGGACAGGTGGTTATGTGCTACTAGCTATGCTACTGGCGCCTTACTTACGTAAATTTGGCAAGTTTACGGTGCCTGATTTTATTGGGGATCGCTTTTATTCAAAAACGGCTGCAATGATTGCCGTGGTTTGTTTGATTATTGCCTCTACCACGTACGTTATCGGTCAGATGACAGGTGCTGGTGTCGCATTTTCACGCTTCTTAGAAGTAGATAACAACACAGGTCTTATTATTGCGGCGGTTGTTGTATTCTTTTACGCAGTTCTTGGCGGTATGAAAGGGATTACCTACACACAGGTTGCGCAGTATGTGGTTCTGATGATTGCTTATACCATCCCTGCTGTCTTTATCTCACTTGAATTAACCGGCAATCCAATTCCAGGTTTGGGTCTATTTTCAAACCATATCGAATCTGGTGTGCCTATCTTAACCAAGCTGGATCAAGTTGTGACCGATTTGGGATTCACAGCGTATACGGCTGACGTACCTAACAAGCTAAACATGGTGCTATTTACCTTATCACTCATGATTGGTACCGCTGGTCTACCTCACGTTATTATTCGCTTTTTCACCGTTCCTAAAGTTGCCGATGCACGTTGGACTGCTGGTTGGACATTAGTATTTATCTCGTTATTGTACTTCACGGCACCTGCTGTTGGCGCAATGGCACGTTTAAACCTGATTGATACTATCTATCCACAAGGGGTTGCAGAGCCTGCTATCGACTATGACCA
Organism: Psychrobacter sp. NPDC078501; assembly: GCF_044900935.1. Taxonomy (NCBI): domain Bacteria; kingdom Pseudomonadati; phylum Pseudomonadota; class Gammaproteobacteria; order Moraxellales; family Moraxellaceae; genus Psychrobacter; species Psychrobacter sp. NPDC078501. Next base: position 87,255 of record NZ_JBJDOS010000008.1, read on the forward strand.
ACGTCCAGACTGGATGAGAACTTGGGAAGATACTGGCCTGATCAAATATACTGACCTTAACAATGATGGTCGTATCCAGATGTACAACGATAGTGGACTGGGCGCTGCAGAAGTTGCTCTAACCAATGCACAGACTGAAGGTGGTGATGTAGGCGCTGCGACGACTGCGGTTGAAACAGCACGTGCTGCACATGATCTAGAACTTGATGGCCGCTTTGCAGATGCAGGTTGGGCTGGTAACGAGCTCGACGTCAATGCTGATATCTTGGTATTGGCTAACCCAGAGATTGCACAACTGCCATCTTGGGTAATTGGTTTGATCGCTGCAGGTGGTCTAGCCGCTGCATTATCAACTGCTGCTGGTTTATTGCTCGCTATCTCGTCAGCAATTAGTCATGATTTAATCAAACGAAACCTCAATCCAAACATTACTGACAAAGGAGAGCTCAAGGTCGCACGTATTACGATGGGTATTGCGATTGTAGTTGCTACTTATTTAGGTATGAATCCACCAGGGTTTGCGGCACAGGTAGTTGCATTGGCATTTGGTATCGCTGGTGCGTCCCTTTTCCCTGCATTAATGATGGGTATCTTCTCAAAACGTATCAACAACCTTGGCGCTATCGCCGGTATGTTGACAGGTTTGATCAGTATCTTGGTTTACATCTTCGTCTTCAAAGGTTGGTTCTTCATCAGTGGTACTGCCAACTTCCCTGATACAGCAGAGTACTGGCTATTTGGTATCTCACCACTGTCATTCGGTGTGATTGGTGCCCTGCTTAACTTTATCGTTGCATTCATCGTTTCTTATGCGACTAAAGCGCCACCGCTACATATTCAAGAGTTGGTTGAAAGCGTTCGCTCACCACGCGGTGCAGGCGGTGCGGTCGACCATTAATCTGACGAATGATGATATGTCTTCTGTTACTATATATCACTCACTGGCAGCCACTGCTGGTGAGTGATTTTTTATCCAACACTTATTAAAATAATAGTTAGATGATGGTTTTGCTTTGTCCAATTGAACATACCTGACTAAAAGTGCCTAGCGCATTAAGGAAAATTTTATGCTTTTTGAGTTTATCGCTACCATAGCTGCCGCATTTGGCATGGCTGGATTGGCACTGATCATAACTCACCTCTGTAAACTGTCAGGTAAGCGCGCGCCAAAGTGGCTGATTCCCTTGTTTGCTGCGATTGGTATTTTTGGGTTTCAAGTACATCAAGAATACAACTGGTACGGTCAGCAAGTCCGTCAGCTGCCGGATGGTGTTGATGTCGTGAAAACTGCAGAAAGTACAGAATGGTTTCGTCCGTGGTCTTATATCAAACCACAAGTCTTGCGCTTTATTGCTGCAGATACGGGCAATGCTAGCATGCATTCAGACAATCCAGACATGCACTTAGTTAATTTATATTTGTTTGAAAGACGCAGAAGCGTGCAAAAGATTTTACAGGTAATAGACTGTACTACACCTGCACGAGCGGACTACGTAATACCAGAAAAAGGTAGCACACTGACGGTGGATGAACATGTTAAACAGACCACTGCATGGCGAGAGCTGACTACAGATGATCCTTTATTTATCAAAATCTGTACTGATGCAAGCGTCTAGTCCAATAGCACTTAGTACGACAACGCTGGTTCATTGAACGCTAATATCTAGTTGCTTTTAATAGCGTTGAGAAACGGCTGAATAAGTATGCTTTGAATTGGCGCCCAGCAATAGCCCCGCACACAAACCACCAAAATGTGCTGCAAATGAGATGCCTTGTTGCGGCATCAATCCTTGCTTGATGGTCAGCCAATAACCAGTTCCCATGACGATACAAGCAATCAGATAACCCCAACGCCGCGCAAATATAGCCCCACCTATCATATAACCTAACATTGCAAAACAAAGTCCTGATGCGCCGATATGGATAGAAGATGGTGACCCGATAACCCAAGTGATCAGTCCTGAGGCGACCACCAGTTTAATTACCGTGCGATACGCATTCTTCTCAAACAGCCCAAACAAAAATAAAATCTGTAATAGCGTCACCGTATTGCCAGTCAAATGCGACAAATTGCCATGCATGGTCCATGAAGCGAACACCCCTATCATACTACCTACATCTAAAGCACGCGGCACGATACCAAAGATATTCCACATACCAAATAAGGCCACTTCATTTAGAAAAAACATGCCCCACATTGGTATAAGTACAAAAGCATACAGTCCAATGACCTGCTTTATTCGTACGACAATCAAGTTGAGCAACTGCTGCCAATTCATATACCAACCTATCCTTATTATCTAGATTTTTTATGCCTATTTAATGATTTACAGCAAATAGTGGGTGCACAGCAGGTTTGAACGATAATAGTGATGCATCTTCATCCGCAGTGAGATAGTTATCACCATGCAATAATGACGTCGAATGATAAGGAACCAAGGCCGTAGGAATAAAACGACGTGCTGCGTCGATATGCTTGATGGAATCATCAAAGAAGATATGTGGTGCAAATGTTCTGAGTACTGCTGTTTTCTCTAGTCCTCCCAAAAAAAACGCCATATCAACATTCACGCCCCACTCTCGTAGTGTCTTGATAGCACGTAAGTCAGCTGGCGCATTACGCGCGGTCACCAGCGCAATTTTTATTGGCGAGTATTTTAAACCAGCAGGCAGGCGCTCTTGCAGATTTGACAATTTAATCAACAATTCAGCATAAGGGCCTTTTTCAATCGGCAAATCACGCATTTGTACTTCACGATCATGAAAGGCTCGCAGTCCTTTTTGTTTGTATAGCAATTCACCTGAATCATCAAAAAGTACCGCGTCCCCGTCAAAGGCAATGCGCAGCTGCTCAGTATCCAGCTCATAAGTATTGACAGGCGTGGCATCTAATATGGCACAGGCACAGATATTGGCATCCGCAACTTGTTGAGCATCTTCACGATTGGTGGTCAAGAACAGATCAACGTTAAAGTCTTTAATATAAGGCGCAACAGGGCTACCTGAAATAAAAGCCGAACGGGAGATATTAATATCATGTTCTAAAATTGCATTAAGCACCTGAATACCAGTGTCTGGACTGCTTTTTGAGACAATAACGACTTCGACCAATGGTGTTTCAATGTCTGAATCTTGTCCATCGCTATTATCACAATACTTATTTAAGTTTAATAATGCTTTAATTAGCGGATAGCCTGCACCAATATTCAAGGGATCATTTTCACGCTCGGTCATGTACTCCCTAAACTCTTTTATAGCACTTGCAGGTCGTTGCTCTAGCAGCTCTAGCAAATAGTTTTCTGACTCAGTCAAATCAAAAAGTGCCGTCGCAGAAATTGCGACGATAAGCGTATTACTAAAATCGACAGCCATGACTATCTCTACTTATAAAATTATATAGGAAAATAAATGAAAACCAGTTTACTACATTCATAAGCCTTTATAACACTAAGAAAAGTTACCATCACGCAGCATCGCAAATTGTAAGTTTGTAAAATATCCTTCTCTTAATTCTTAGTCAAAATATCAGACACTAAAAAAGCCACACTGCTTTATTAGCAATATGGCTTCATACAAGAGCTATATAAGCTATGGTTTAAGTTCCAGTTTAAATTCAGCCTACCCGAGCAGCACAAGCGAGATCGCAGGGAACATCACCAGGATAACCAAACGAATCACATCAGAGACAATGAATGGTGCCACCCCTCGGAACATATCGCTCAGCTTAATGTGCGGTGCCATCGCCTTAATCACAAAGATATTCATCCCCATTGGCGGCGTAATCAAACCAAGCTCCACCGTCAATACCGCAATGATGCCAAACCAGACCGGATCAAATCCTAACGCTAGAATGATGGGATACACCACAGGTATCGTGATTACCAGCATCGCTAAGGCATCCATGAACAGCCCTAATAGAAAGTACATGAACAGAATACAGATTAGGACAATCATTGGACTGACCGCCAATCCACCGATCCAAGATGCCAAGGTATAAGACAAGCGTGAGACTGAGATAAAATACCCTAGTGCCTCTGCACCCAGTAGCATAAAGAACACCACTGCAGAGAGTGCTAGCGTCTCAATCAATGACTGCTTAAGACCATCTAAACGCATGCCTTTAGCAAAGGCATAAGCCCATGAGACAAATGCTCCTACTGCGGCGCCTTCTGTTGGGGTAAATAGCCCAAAGAAGATACCGGCAATAATCACAATAAAGATAAAGCTAAATGGTATCAGACCAGTTAGCGACAGTAGCTTGGCTTTCCACGTGGTTTTCTCACCACGTTTTGCTAGATGCGGTTTCCAGCGTACCATCACCATGACGGTCAGCGAGTACATCACCATACCGAGCATACCGGGTAAGAAACCCGCGATGAACATGTCACCTACTGACTGCTGGGTTAAGATGGCATAGACCAGTAAGGCAATACTGGGCGGAATCATAATACCAAGTGTACCGCCAGCAGCTAAGATACCGCAGGCAAAGCCTGGCTGATAGCCGTACTTCTCCATTTGTGGTAACGCCACTTTGGTCATGGTAGAGGCAGTGGCGAGTGATGAGCCTGAGATAGAGGCAAAGATACCGGATGAACCGATACCAGCAATACCAAGACTTCCCCTTACCCCACCAAATATGGTTCGGGTGGCTTCAAAGAGTTTACCTGCCATGCCCGAGTGAGTCGCAAACACGCCCATCAGAATAAACAAAGGAATGGCACTAAAGTCATACTTTGCTAAGACATCAACTGGAATGTCTTTGAGCATTTGCAGAGCACCACTAGGCGCGGTAACCGCACCAAAACCGACTAAGCCCACCCCTAACATGGCAAGTGCAACAGGTACTCGTAGGACGACAAGCAGGATCATGACCACTAGGCCAATCGCACCGATAATTTCTGGACTCATGCGCCTGTCTCCTCAGCGTCAAAGAATTCGCCTGTCTTAAAAATGTTGATGGATTCGATCAATGAGCGAATGGCCAGTAGGATGCTTAAGAAGGCACTAATCATATAGATAGGCATCATAGATATACGAAGATCTTGGGTAACTTTGCCATACTCTAAGGCGTCAATGGCGCTCTCGTAGAGTCCCCATGAGAAGACGATGCCGATGACAAAGAAGCCCATCATAAAGATACCCATGAGGTAGCCTTTGATAGACTGTGGCATTTTCTGGGTGAAGACGTCGACGATGATTTGTGAGCGTTCGACAAATGCGGCAAAGGCAGCGAGTAATGCAAATAGCATAAAGTAGGAGACGATCTCTACACTGCCTTTGACGGTAAAGCCAAACTCACCGCCGGTGAGTTTGAAGATGTAGCGTGCGACGACGTCGAGCATGGTGGTTAGGACGATGATGATGAGACTGATCCCACCGATAAACTGGCATAATCTAGAGATTAAGACACTGAGCTTGACTAAAAATGCCATGTGACACCTCCAATAGGTTAAACCTTACAGGCAGCACTGGCAGCTTTTGCTTTTTCATAGACACTATCAGCATCCAAACCCAAAGCATTAACATCCTTTAGATATTTTTGGGTTCCTCTTTCAAGTGGCCCTTTCCAATCTGGATCATTTAATGGATCAGGAATTTCGATAATTTCATCACCTTTATCTTTAGCAGCTTGAATTGCCATTTGGTCATGTTTATCAAACACTTCACCGACCTTATTAGCTAATGCCATCCCTGAGTTTTTATCCAAAACTTGTTTTAGATCATCAGGTAAGTTGTCATATTTGTCCTTATTCATCGTGACCATAAGCGCTGAGCTATAGAAAGGAATATTAGTATGATACTTGGTAATCTCATCAATTTTAAATGCTGTTACCGCCTCCCAAGGGAAACTCAAACCATCAACAACGCCGCGCTGTAACGAGGTATACATATCATTAGCAGGTAAACCTACTGGCGAAGCGCCTGCGCTTTCAATAATATCACCAGCAACAGCTGAAGGACGGCGAATACGCATACCTTTCATGTCTTCAGGTGTTCGAATTAGCTTATCAGTTGTATGAAGCGCCCCAGGTCCAGCCCCGTACATAAACAGTAAATGAGTATCTTCGTACTCATTCGCCAAAGTACCGTCATCATATAGAGTCTGTAGCATACAGCCCATTTGAGTTGCTGAATTTGATAAACCTGGAAGCTCAGTAATCTGAGTCAAAGGAAAGCGACCGTTGGTATAACCATGCGCTTGTGAACCGATATCGATCGTACCTTTGGCAGTAGATTCATAAGTAACGTCTGCTTTAGCAAGGCCTGCTGATGGATACAGCTCAACTTTTAGGCGACCGTCAGAATCTGTTTCTATCTGTTTTGCCCAAGGCTCAAAAACTTCTTTACTGATAGATGAGGTTGCTGGCCAAAAATGTGAAAACCGTAGCACGGTAGTTTCTTGAGAAGTCGCTGATGAGCCATCAGTCGTATCAGCAGATTGGTTAGAACAGCCAAGAAGACTAATAGCGGCTAAAGCACCAATTGAAAAAAGAGGAGCTAACTTCATTATCAATTCCTTTTGATAATTATGAGAATAGGAGTAAGGTATTACGAGCAGACAATTTGATTCATCCTAGATTAAATTGGCTACAAGGTTTAGATATATTTTTTACATACCTGTAATAAAAGTACTGTTTAAAATTAGCAGCTATAATGATAGAAGTCAAATCATTTTGAGCATATTATAAAGGATATATTCATATTATAGATATATTTCTAATACTTAAATTGTCTATATAGATAGTAGTAAAAAGTAAGTAGCCTAAAATAATTTCTCATAAAAAAGCTCTCAGCCTGTTATCCAGTTGAGAGCTTTATTGTGTAAATATCTTATGAATTCATAGAAGCTGCTCTAGGCAATTATATAAATCATAATATTAAAGCGCTACTCTTCCATCTGCCACTTATCATCTACCCACACAGCATCGTTATCATCTAGATGTACATGCCATTCTGCATCAGTTACCGCAAGACGAATCTGGGACAAACATTGTAGCCAATGCTCTAAGGTATATATAAGATCTTTTACATCCATACTAGCAGGCAACTTCGTAGCTCCTGCTAATATGACCTCTGATTCACTATCATCATATGCATAGAGATCGAAAGTCTCTGCATCATCTGCATGCTCGAAATTTTCATTATATTCATCGACTATTGACGCGATTTTTTCTTGCTCCTGTTGAGTCAAGAGAGTAGAACGTTCAGCAGTATAGTAGAGTGAAACGCCCATAATATGCTCCAAAATAAATGACAAATAGTAGATTCTAGAAGTGAATAAATAGTATCACATCAAACTAGTTTGTAGGAAAGTTTGAATTCTTGACCGAATTATCTAGCGCTAAAGCATCCAGCACCTAGATCCGTCACTAAACCGCGCACAAAGAAAATCCCCCGACAAGCTAATGTCAGGGGATATTTCAGAATAGAGAGCTGACGATGACCTGAGCGCCGTAAAAATTGCATGCCAATTTTAGGCAGCGCAAGAGCAAATCCTTTAGATAGG
>NZ_JBJDOS010000009.1:0-77981 GCF_044900935.1 Psychrobacter sp. NPDC078501
TAAAACGCCAAGACAGGTGTGGTTTGACTATTATCGTCAGGCTGCGTAATTAAAATCTCCCAAGTTTAGTTGTACGGATTTGACGGCAGGGGTCAGTATTTGATGCCAATAAAAAGATATCTGCTGAAGATTTTGAGCAGATTAAAGACATGCTACAGATGAGTCCATCAAGTACCAATATTCAACCATGGAGCTTTGTCATTGCAGATGATGATGCAGGCAAAGCACGCATTGCCAAAAGCACGCAAGGCGCCTTTCATTTTAATACACCTAAAGTCTTAGATGCCTCACATGTGGTGGTTTTCTGTACTCGTATCCATGCCGACGATGAGTATATGCAGGCGGTGTTAGAAAAAGAAGATCAAGATGGTCGCTATGCGCAGCCAGAGTTTAAAACGCAGATGCACCAAGCACGCCAATTATTTTTAGACATTCATCGTTACGATGTCAAAGATGAGGCACATTGGCTTGCCAAACAGGTACATCTAAATATGGGCGCGGTATTATTGGGCAGCGGTCTCTTAGGTATTGATACTGTTCCTATGGAAGGCGTTGATTTACAGGCGCTTGATACGGAGTTCGACTTACGTAGCAAAGGATATTCTGCTGTAGCAGTGGTATCGTTTGGCTATCGCAGCGATGAAGACTTTAATGCCAAAATACCTAAATCACGCTTAAGTGAAGAGACTATTTTTATCAAGGCTTAAGCAATCATTAAGCGAAGTCTAGACATTATCAGATGGTCAGTAATCATCATTTTAGCGTTGCTATTGGCCGTTTGAGTTTCTACTATAGATTTTCTGACGTTTTTTAATAAAATTTCTTATTGATCTACTTTATTATGTTTAAAATAGTATAAACAAACATCCCGATCCATCCATTACTTGCTACCAATAAGGTGAACGCTTTATTTCTTCGGCAAGAAAATCAATAAACTTTCTTTGTAGTGGTGTCACCTGCTTTCGATTGGCATAAACCACATAAACACCCAAAGTTTTAGGTTTCCATTCAGGCAATAACTCAATAAGTTGGCCAGAGGCAATCAAAGATTTGACTGCGCCAGATGGCTGTAAACTAATCCCATGTCCACGCAACGTGGCAGAGAGCAAGACTTCAGAAATATTGGCGCTGATATTGCCAGAGATAGGAACAGATTCTAAACCATTTGGCCCGTCAAACACCCATGCAGACCGTCCAAAATACGCAAACGATAGACAGTTGTGATGTACAAGCGACTGTACATCTGTAGGTCTGCCACGCCGTTGTAAATACTCAGGTGCCGCGCATACGATAGAGTGGCACTCACCGATACGTCTGGCAACGACATTTGGCTCCAAGTCATTGGTGATACGAATCGCCAAGTCAATACGGGCATCAACTAAATTGACCGAGTCATCAGTGGTAAGAATATCAATCGCTGTTTGCGGCCAGTGAGATACAAAGCGACCAACCACATCCATCAAAAGGCTATCAATCAGCGAAAAGCTGGCCGTGATTCTCAACTGTCCTTTTAGCTCCAAAGTGTTTTGATTGCGTATCTGATCCAACGAGTCAGTCAATTCAAGTAACTGATACGCCACCTCAAGGGTCTGCTCACCAGGTGCAGTGAGGCTTAGACTTCGAGTCGTGCGATGTAATAAGCGCATATCCATCCAGCTCTCAAGCTCTGTCAGATAGCGCGTTACCTTAGCTCTAGACATGTCTAAATTGTCCGCGGCACGGCTCAAGCTACCTTGTTCAACGATCGTGACAAACACTTGCAACGCGGTCAGCCTATCCATCTCTTCATCCTTATTTGCGCGAAAACTGAAACAGTAAATACCGAATTATAGCGTATTTAAACGAAATACAATCGAATAGAATAGCTACTAACAACGAATGCCGCCATTAACGCGGTCTATTTACTCAAATGAAAATACAGGTAGATTATGAAAAAATTAATGACAGCTTCTATGGCGGCCAGTGTGCTACTGCTTGCAACCCAAACAAACGCAGCCGATCTACAACTACAAGCATATAAACCTGATCAAAATGCTATTTTCCCAGTGGTTTCTGTACTGGCAAGTGGCGAGAAAGATGCTATTTTGTTCGATGCACAGTTTAGTGTTAAAGATGGTGAAGCATTGGTTGATATGATCAAAAAAAGTAATAAAGACCTAAAAATGATTTATATCACGGCAGGCGATCCAGATTACTATTTTGGTCTTCAGCCTTTAGTCAAAGCCTTCCCTAATGTAAAGGTTATGTCTAGCCCTTCGATTATTGAACACATTGAGGCGACTAAAGATGCAAAATTAAAGCATTGGGGTCCAATCCTTGGTAAACATGCGCCTACCAAGATCACAGTACCGCAAACACTTGATCAGTCTACACTGACCCTAGAAGGTCACAAAATTGAAATCAAGGAGATGGGAACCCATCAAGCATATATGTGGGTACCAGAGTCAAAAACCGTTTTCGGCGGTGTGTCGGTAACATCAGGTATGCATGTGTGGACTGCTGATACCCAAACTAAAGAAGCTCGTAGCGAGTGGATGCAATCATTGGAACAAATGAAGCAATTAGAGCCAAACCTTGTGATACCAGGTCACTATTCGGGCAACCTACTCAAAAAAGACTATGCTGTTGATTTCACTCTCAGTTATCTAAAAACCTTTGAGCAAGCACTGGATGAGGCAAAAAAGCAAGACTCTAAACAGTCAGAAAAAGTGATTTCTACTATGGAAGCAGCTTATCCCACGTTGCCCGGAGGAAGTGATTTAGAGTTGAGCAGTCAAGTCAATACAGGTGAGATAGAGTGGTAAATACAGGACAACTATTAAGTAAAAAACACTAATACTTTACTAAACCCACTAACCAGATATTAGTAGCAAAGTACTGGCGTATGCTGGGTCAATCAGCATACGCCAGTACTTTTAATGATAAATGAGAACAACTGATGACAATACAGTATCGTCGTGCTACGCCTGAAGACTTTGCAGCCATTGTTGACCTTTTTGTCGTCAATATGAATTTGAGTGTATTTACTACTGCAACAGATAAGCAGGTTCTAAAGCAACTGGCTACCCTATTTCTAGCTAAAGACTGTCATCATGCTACTTTTATACAAGTTGCAGAATATGGTGACATTATTTGCGGTGTGGTGATAGGGATCACTAGACAAGATCCACATAAAGCTTTGTCATTCGATGATAAGCCCATTATTGATCAGATAGAAAACAAGCTGCGTTTATCTGATCAAGGTCGACAGGTATTAAGTGATTTACAGAAAAAAGAATCGGCTGGCGCGAAACAAAAGAAAGTCGATTTTGATAACGAATTACAGTTCTTCTGTGTAGATCCTGACTATCGTCGCCACCGTATTGGAGCGACGCTAATTCAGGCATTTGAGACTTATCTCGTGGCACAGGGCGTAACCACGTATGCATTACATACAGACACTTTATGTACTTATCAGTACTACGATAATAATGGCTATCAACGTGTTGATCAGTATCCTAACCACCTAAATCCGCAGATAATACACTATACCTATGTCAAATCTTTATCTTAACAAGCTTTTATAGATGACCATCAATGATATTCAAATAAGCATAATCCAAAAGCTCTGAGACAATATTCATACAACCAATAAACTATCTTTAATTAGCCAATAAAGCGGCTTCGAATGGATAATTAGTAAGGTTTTCAAACCCAGTGTCTGTAATAATGATTTGATCTTCAAGTTTGACACCACTTTTACCACCAACTCGACCTACATACGCTTCAACGCAGAGTGCCATGCCCGGCTCCAACACACCACTATAGCCATGGCATTCAAGGTCTTCGGGGTAACGAATAGACGGGTATTCATCACAAAGACCAACGCCATGCATCATCACACCATATCTTTGCGCTCTATATTCTTCAGGAAGCAATAAACCAGATTTTGTCACCTCTTCAAATGTCATTCCTGGTTTCAATATATTCATGTTGTGTTGGATATGTTCATAAGCTACCTGATAGAGATGCTTTTGCTCTGCACTTGGCAAGCTCTCTCCAATCATCCAAGTTCGAGACAAGTCTGCACACATTCCATAAGGGCCAATCAGATCTGTATCGAATGCAAGTAACTCACCCTCCTTCACAATTCGAGGGCCGCTTTCTTGAAACCAAGGATTGGTTCTAGGCCCTGAAGAAAGAATTCGACATTCTATCCACTCACCACCTCGACGAATATTTTCCGCATGAAGAATAGACCATATGTCATTCTCAGTGATACCGGGTACTATTGCTTCTTGCATGCACTTCATCGCAACCTCTGTTGAGGCAATTGAACATCGCATGGCATTAATTTCATCTTCGTTCTTAATAGATCGAGCAAACTCCATCACTTCCTGACCATCAAAAACATCGATTCCTAATTGTTTTATCTTATTGAAACCAGCAATTTCCATTTTATCGATAGCCAATCTTTTATTGTCTCCAGCATGTTCCTGTAAAATAGATTGAATTTCTGAAGCAAACCTAGAGTCATGTTCGTCAGTTCTATCACCGGTTTCAAAGTAGAAGAAAGAAGCGCCTCCTCTGACTTCTTTGATCAAAGGACGGTGTGCTGATAAGTGCTCACAATTGTGAAAATCCCATAAAATAAGATGGCCTGATGCCGATACAAAACAGGCTCTAGAGTGATTATGGGTTACCCATACCTGCATATTTGTGGAGTCAGTCGCATATCGAATATTAAGAGGATCAAACAATAAGATGCCGCCAAGATCTCTTTTCTGTAGTTCTTTTACGATTCTTTGGAGGCGGTATTCGCGCATTCGTGTAAGGTTAGGAGGTGTCAGCCCTAGCTCAGCCCACTCATTGAATGCAAGATCTGTTGGACCTATCTCGACACGGTCATTGTCGTTAAGAGAGCCATCAGCTTTGAACGTGCCACCTCGACGCCGTGAAGGGTCTATTTTTCGATTTGAAGATGTGACTGAGAATGTGGTTATATTGCTCATTATTTGGCCTACCTCATAGTAATAACTCCAACAAACACAGGCTCCATTGAAGACTAGAGCCTTGCGTGAATGGTTGTATCTATAGTAATTTGCCACAGAAAATGAGTATGAAAAAACGATTTAAACACACGAATTCATGACATAAAGTCATGCTAATATTATGACGCTTTCTTTCTCCGCTCTCTATGTTTCAAAACGCTATAAGGCTGTTCTTTTATATTTAATAGACTCAAGCGTGGCGAGCCAAATTAAAGGTAAGACAATAAGAGCCGAACCTATCAAAAGACTGATATCAGGTATTTCATCAAACCATATGATGCCGATAACCACTGCTCCTAACAGACCGGTATATTCTGCACTAGATATTTTATGTGCTTCAACCGCTCGGTAGACCAGTACGCAGATACCCGCATAGATCAAAATAAACAAATTTGAGCCTGCTGCTATCCATAGCGCGTACCAACTCAAAGGGGCATTTTCCCAAATAGCCAAACCAAGCCCCAACGGTATTCCGACTAAATTGGTCAAAAACAAGGTCTGAGCAACGGTGTGATTCGAAGGCAATTTACGCACTAGTAGGTTGTTTGTCGCCATGGTTAAGGCCACTATCAGCGCAAATATAGCACCCATATTAATTTGTGTTGGTTTTACCACGACAAGAATACCTATGAAGCCTAGTATTGCCACAATGATGCTTGGTGCTGTGAGTCTGTCTTTATAAAACAGAAACCCTAACGGCAACATCAGTAAAGGTGCAGTATAAAAAATCGCATTGACCGTGGCTAGCGGTAGCGCTTGGATAGACAACACCATGAATACCGCGCCAAACAACCAAATATGCCCACGTACAAAATGCCATTTTACGTTACTAAGTAGCTTGGCTTTTTGGTTGAATAAACAAAACGGTAGCAGCATCAAGACAGCTGTTAGCTGACGCAATAGCACAAACTGATAGACGGCTGCGCCATCAGGCAATTCTTTTATCAGCGCATCTGAAAGGACGGCAATCATGTTTCCTGCAACCAACAGTATCATTGCAAATCCAACACTCATCTTCGGCATTATCATGCTTATACCTATCTCAAAATACATAAAATTTTCAATTAAGCCATTTAATCTAATGGTCGGATAAATAGTATATTCGCGTATACTCATGACGTATAATGATATAAAAACGTTTAGTATTAGTTGAACTCATAATGAAACTCCCCCCATTACGTGCCATACAATGCTTTGAATCTGTAGCAAGGCTCAATAGTTTTTCTAAAGCGGCAGAAAGCCTCAACGTAACGCAAAGTGCTGTGAGTCATCAGGTTCGAACGCTTGAAGAATATCTTGGTGAAGCGTTGTTTTATAGGCAGGGCCGAACCCTTTCTTTAACAGATATAGGTGCTCGCTATTTCACAGAAGTGAATCAATCGCTGACTACTCTATCCAATACCAGTCAGGCCATTCGCCATGATAAGCCTGGCCATATTCGCCTAGCACTGTATAGTTCAGTGGCTGTCAATTGGTTGATTCCTCGGTTAGAAAACTTCCGCGAACAGCACCCAGAGATTGAGCTGACCTTAAATATGGTGACAGACCAAGACGACTATAATGAGCAATGTTCGGATTGCTTTATTACCGTCAATCTACCGAAACGCAATGTAGTCAGCAAGCTTTTATTCGCTGAGAAGCTATTTCCTGTCTGTGGCCAAAAGCTTTGGGCAGAAATAAAGGATCAGCCATTGCCTGAGGCGTTATGGCAACACCCTATACTGTCCGTAAAATATTCTGACAAAAGTGAAGGTACGGCTAATGATTGGCTAAAATGGTGTAAAGCAGGCGGGTTTGAGCTGCCAAGCGAGGTAAAGATTAATCAATTTAGCCATGTACTGCTTGCCGCACAGGCTGCACGTTATAACTTAGGTATTACGCTTACCGACAACTATATGATGCTAGAACAAACACATCAGCAAAATCTTGTCAAAATCCCAATGCATGAATTACTCACTGGCGACAGTTTCTATTTCTTTTATAATGACTTAAAGTCAAATCAACCAGACATCATTAAATTGAGTCGTTGGTTAGAGTCACAATGTCTTTAAAAGTGTTTTAAATAGCATTTTAAATAAGTGTTTCTAAAGACCGTCATTAACGAATATTACCTATAATTGCGACCAATAAGCACTGTGAAAGTATCAACCCCCTACGGTAAAGAGCAAGACCTATGCAAATAATCCTCAATCAAATGGATATTACCGATTATCAAGTATCAGTAAATGCTGCTGCGATATTAAAATCAATCCATGACAATCAAGCCTGCGATGGCTTTATGATTTTTCCAGAACTTGCTTTGACTGGCTTTCCGACGCTAGACAATATTGAAGCGTTGTATCATCAATCAACAGAGCACTTTCACAGCATATTGGAAGCAAGCAAAAATACAGATTCAACCATCATTATTGGACATATTGACAAACAGGATCAACTTTTCTATAACGCATGTTCTTTTATAAAAAACGGCAAAATCATTCATAAACACAGAAAGTCAAAGCTTTGGCTTGATGATGTTGGGGTATTTACGAGCGGAGAAGACTTGTCAGTGGTTAGCATTAATGATGTGGTTTGCGGTGCTCAGATTTGTTTTGAGCTAGAGTTTCCAGAAGGCTCAAGAGCACTGGCAAAAAAAGGCGCACAGATCATATTTATGCCAAACGGCAATATGTCTCCCTATGCAAATAACCACTATGTATTGACTCAAGCTCGGGCTATAGAGAACCAATGTTTTGTGATTACCTGCAATGGTGTCGGCGTCGGTCATGGCGGTCAGTTTGTAGGAGAGAGCCTAATCGTCTCTCCTACAGGACGAATTATCAAAAAACTTGGTTCGTCGCCAGATATAGTAACAGTAGATATAGATTTAGAGGAACTAGAGCAGTCTAAGCAAAACTATCAATATATAGACTTGTCTTAATGTAACCATAGAGCTTAATCATTAAACTGAGTAACAAGGTTATTTTCTGGAGAAACCACAGTGAAGAAAAATCACGGTTACTTATCGCGGCTGACGTCTGGTGGCTTGAGAGCCAATGGACTATCGTTGAGCTAGTACAGCGCAGCCTATATATCCTATGACTTACTATTCTCAGTCTCTCAAAGCATCTTCAACAAAGCTCAACCGGTCTTGACCAAAGTACATTTCATCATTTACGAAGAAACTTGGTGCCCCAAATATGCCTCGTGCTACTGCTTCTTCGGTACTAGATTTTAAACGCGCCTTGACCTCAGGCTCACTAATACGCGCCATAAAATCAGTCGCCTCAATGCCTACTTTCGACAGAACTTCAGCCACAACTTCTGGTGATTCCATATTTAACTTTTCAGCCCATAGCGCATTGAAGATAGCGGATAAATAACTCTCAAATTTAGGTGTCCCCAAATAAGCGGTAACACCGCGCATAAGCTGCATCGTATTGACTGGGAAAAATGGATTGAAGCGAAAAGGTACGTCATAGATGGCTGAAAAACGCTTAAGGTCTTTGAGCATATAAGCGCCTTTAGCAGGTACGGCAGCTGGTGAGGTGTTACCAACGGCTTGAAACACTGCGCCAAGTAACATAGGTCGCCAAACAATTTCGGCATTGTGACGCTGCGCGATACTCGCTAACTGTGTCCATGCCAAGTAACTGGCTGGGCTACCCACATCAAAGAAAAACTCTACTTGTTTACTCATCTTTGCATTCCTTGCAATATATTAAAAATTCATTAAAATTTTGACGGTTATTAACCAGATAAGATTAAAAATTTTCCATCCATGGGCGTAAATCCAGCTCATGCGTCCAGCTATCTCTTGGCTGACAGTGCAACTGCCAATACTGCTCAGCGATATGTTCTGGATTTAAAATACCATCTTGGTCTTTTAGCTCATAGCGCTCAGGAAAGTTGTCACGAATAAAATCAGTATCAATAGCACCGTCAATGATAGGGTGTGCGACATGTATGCCTTTAGGTCCCAACTCGCGCGCCAGGCTTTGTGCCAGTGCCCGCAGAGCAAACTTAGCACTAGCAAAAGCTGAAAAACCTTTACTACCGCGTAAAGACGCTGTTGCACCCGTAAAAATAATTGTCCCCCTCTCACGTGGAATCATGACTTTTGCCGCTTCTCTACCTGTCAAAAATCCAGCCAAAGCACCCATCTCCCACACTTTACGATAGACCCTCTCTGTCGTATCTAAGATGGAGAAATGCACGTTTGCACCGATGTTAAACACCACGACTTCAATCGGCCCAATGTCTTTTTCAATATGAGCAAACAGCTCAACCATCTCTTGCTCGATACGCGCATCACAACCAAATGGCTTGACTACTCCTCCAGCCGCTTCGATATCACTGACTAATGTTTCTAGCTTCTCAACAGTCCTTCTGGTCACGCACAAAGTAAAACCTTCTCGCGCAAAACGTCTGGCAACAGCGCTGCCAGTGGCATCGCCTGCGCCGATTACAACTGCTACGGGTGCTCTGTTCATATCTATTTCCTTATAGGTTCCTTTTTAGAACTAACAAAAACATAGCTTTATTTTTGGACCCTGTCAAGCTAACCTATAGCTTAAAGATAAAGGAGATAACCTATGCGCTGGGATGAACTGGACCAACAGTCTTGCTCGGTGGCTCGCACTTTAGCAGTCATTGGTGATCGTTGGACGCTCATGATTTTACGCGATTGTTTTTTGGGAGTCAGACGATTCGACGTATTTGAGCAACGCTTGGGCATTACACGCCATGTCCTATCTAACCGTCTTCGCAAGCTGGTTGAATACGATATTTTAAAAAAAGTCGCCTATCAGCAGCGGCCGCTACGTGAGGAATATAGACTGACAGAGTGTGGATTAGATTTGCACTCTGTCGTACTGGCATTGGTCAGTTGGGGTGATAAATACATGGCTGATGAACGCGGGGCACCGCTGTTGCATAGACACAAGGCATGTGGTCACATTATGCATCCTGTGACAGTATGCTCCGAGTGCGCTGAGGCCGTTACTGCACGTGAGGTTGAGGTTGAGATAGGACCCAAATGGATCGGTAATGATGAAGTGATTATTTAATATAGTAGCGGTTTATGAATCACTGGAGCTAGATATCAGAACACTTTATTTAAAAGACTTGACCTTTTACGGTTGTACTGTACTTCAGCCTAAAGTGTTCCGAACCCTCGTTAACTATTAATCTAAATGGCGTTATGCAGACCAGCCTTCTAATACAATCTTGCCATGCGCTTGCTGTTTTTCTAGCATTTGGTGCGCACTACGTAGATGTTCAGCGGTGATAGCCCCAAGATTGTGAGCAACTGTGGTTTTGATCTCGCCTGCATCAATCAATTTTGCCACCGCATTTAATAAATGATGCTGTTCAATCATGTCTGGCGTATTGAACATTGAGCGTGCAAACATAAATTCCCAATGCAGGCTTAAGCTCTTGGTTTTAAGAGGGTTGGCATCTAATGATTTTGGATCATCAATCAGTCCAAGCTTACCTTGCGGCTTTAAGCATTTAATGATTTCTTCATAATGATCCTCAGTATTATTGAGACTCACCACGTAGTCTACTTCAGCAATACCCGTTTTTTGTAGTTCCTCAGACAATGGGTTGCGGTGATTGATAACATGATCAGCACCCAAGTCTTTGAGCCACTGCACGCTCTCATCTCTCGAAGCCGTACCGATAATCGTGGCAGACGTTCTTGTTTTTAATAACTGAGTTAAGATAGATCCAACACCGCCCGCTGCGCCAATGACCAATACTGAGACGTTATTAGCATTCTCGCTACTACCGCTGTCATTCGCTGCGCTATCAGAGACAGGCACTTGTAAACGGTCAAATAACATCTCCCAAGCTGTAATCGTCGTGAGTGGTAATGCCGCTGCCTCAGCGAAAGACAAAGAGGCTGGCATGTGTCCAACGATACGCTCATCGACCAACTGATATTCAGCATTGCTGCCTGAACGGGTCAAATCTCCAGCATAATAGACGTTGTCGCCTACTGAGAATAAACTGACGTCTTCACCGACAGCCGTCACAGTGCCAGCAGCATCCCAACCAATAACAGCATACTCACCCTCTGCGGCAGGACGCCCTTCACGGATTTTGTAATCTACTGGATTGACTGATATGGCTTTTACTTCTACGAGAATATCGCGGCCTGAAGCAATTGGCTTATCAAGGGTGATGTCTTGTAGCGATTGTTCATTATCGATAGGTAGATTGTTTTGATAACCAATGGCTTTGATAGTTTGCATAATATTGTGTCCTGTTTTTAATAAGAAAGTTTTTAAAAATAAAATTTGAAAATATAGTTAGGGCGTGTCCTCAATTCAATCAATAGTCATCTAAATGGGTTAAAAATGGCTAAACCTTGCCAAACAGCGTCAAATCGCTGGTTAATATCCCGATATTATCTGCACTATTTTCCTCGTTTGACGGCAATTTACCTCATTTTTATCACCATTTTTGAAATGAAGATACGCCCTAGTAATGGTTTAATTGTTCGAAATTTATTGATGCCGCAAAATATAAATCTTATGCATCTTATGCAAAAATTGACTGCAATACTGTCTGAGTCTGCTGCTCAAGCTCTGCAATGGCTGCTTGGTTTAAAGCATCAGCATGTGGTCGACCAAACATCCCTCTTGCATCGCCATGTACGCCATCTTTGATGTCGTTATCAAAGTATGTACCAGTATCGTCAGCGAACTCATCCGAGATGGCCAACTCCGTTAGGATATTTGCGCCCTTGCCTGCTGATGACCAGTGCTGACCATACGCTTCGTTAGCCATTTTTGTGTTCAGTAGCGAACCTGGGTTGACGGCGATGACATTGATATCGTTGCTAGCGACGGTGTCAGCTAATGCCATACTCCACATCGTGAGTGCTAGCTTACTTTGGGCATAAGCATCCTTATCATCGAGGCGGGTCTGGCCTGCAAGTGCTTGATAAGATATTGACGCTTGCGCAGCTGAGCTTAAGTTCACGATACGTGCTTTATCAGACTGCTTGAGCAAAGGTAATAAAGCATTGGTCAGCTCATAAGGCGCTAGATAATTGACTACGAAACGTACATCCAAACCGTCTTTAGTCAATGCTGATGCCGTAGTATAAATCCCTGCGTTATTTATGAGTACATCAAGCTTTGGCAGTTTTTCATTGACGTCTGCTGCCATCTTTAGCACATCCGTTAAATCAGAAAAATCAGCCACAAACCCATCAATATTATCTACTGCTGCGCCTGTCGCGACTGCTTGAACTTCTGCAATGACGCTAGCAAGTTTGTCAGCATCGCGGCCATGTAAATACACTTGGTGCCCAGCTTCTGCCAGTTTTAACGCTGCCAATTTGCCAATGCCATCTGTGCTGCCAGTGATTAAAATTGTTTTAGTGGTATTCAGAGTCATAAATCGCCCTTATTGTTTGAATTATTGTTTCAGTTTTGGATACCTGTTCTATTTTATCCATCGTGATAGCGCCCATTGTAATGAAAGTGTTGTGGGTCAAACAGTAGCCATCACCTAAAACACTTTCAATATAATTTTGAAAGTGAGTTATATTTAAGAGGTTATGTAGAGCATTATCTAAGCGATTTGCAGTTATACTTAGGTTCAAACTTCATGAGGAATGTTAAATGCAGTATCCCATAGCAATTACACCAAGTAATAAAACAACAGCTTATGGCATATTTATCCCAGACATAGTGGGTTGCTATTCAGCCAGCGATGAACGTGCAGATATCTCTAATAATGCTAAAGAAGCGATTATGCTCCATCTAAAAGGATTGATAGAAGACGGTGAAGCCATTCCTCTACCTACCGATAGTACTAAACATAAAGATAATCTAGATTTTGAAGGAATGGATTGGGCAGTAGTAGATATTCAGATACATGAGCTATATGAATGACATCAAAGAACCACTCATGCCTGTCAGATATAATAAATGAACTAAAAAAATTCACATAACAAAAAGGACAAGTAATCTAATCATGAAAAATTAAAAAGATAATGAATAGAAAACTGCATTATCAATCTTATTTTAAGACAGGCTATGCAGATTGGCGTTCGAATGACGTCCAGTTCTCAATATAGGCTGGCTAGCAAATAAGACAATCACACCAACTAATGAAAACACACCAAAGGCGTAGAACGCAGTAGCAGCACCATACCTATCCACAATCAAACCAGTAAAGATGACGGGTACACTAAGCCCTATATATGCCATCAGAAAATAGCCTGCACTTGCACGTGCCTGCTCATTTCCAGCAGATTTTGCGACTCCTAGCATACCGCCCAAGTAGACAAAGCCATAGCAACTAGTACTGGCCAAGAATGCCGCCAAAAGAATGACTGGTAGATTGGCGTTCAACGTCCCCCAAGCCAATAAAGCATAAGCCGGTAATAAGATCAAAAGACCAAGCTTGCTTGAGACTTGAGGGTCAAGCTTTCGGGCGATTGGCTGAACGATCAATCCACAACTGATGGCTAACATAGAGGATATCCCTGCATACTTAGCGAGTCCATGTGTGGCCAGTACTGAGGGAATAACTGACAGCACCAAACCTGTCGTCGCCCAACAAATCAAAATACTACTGCCATACCAAATGACTTCACGATTAAAATAAGGTAGCCGTAGCATAGATGTGGGCAAATTAGTGCGTTTAGGTGCTGTCTCTGGTAATTGATATAACAAAAACATAGCGAATATCCCACTCGCTAGCAGTAAGAAAAAACTGGCTGGCTGATCGGTTTCGTAAAACATTAAAGAAACTGTCGTCAATACAGGACCAAGACCAAAACCTATCGTCGTACTGGCCGTCACCCACGCTGTCGCACGCATCGTATCCGATGAGCCAAGCAGCTCAATCATATAGGCTGTCGCCGTAGCAGCCATCAGAGCAGTTCCCACACCCAGTACGAATCGCGCTACTGCTAATGCTCGCGTGTATGGATAAAATAACATAAGAGCCGTCGCTGCTACCGATAACGCTAAAGCTATTAAAATTGTCTTGCGCCGTCCAATCCGATCAGACAACCCACCAAAAGCCAACAATACAGGTATGACGCCTAATACATAAAAGGAAAACGCTATCGTAGTTGCTAGTACACCATAGCCATCATTGTGTGCGTAAACGGCATAAAGCGGCCCTTGGATATTGACGCTTGTCGTTATCACGCATAAGGCAAAGGCCAGATATTTATTATATTTTTTCGTGGTCATATATCGCTGCTTTTTGAAGAATTACCATTGAATTGACTGAGGTAAGTGTGATTCACAGTAGAATGACACCTACCTCTACATCGTTTACGTTCAATGATTAAAACAAAAGTACAGTAGGTTATCTATATACAATCCAGTACAATTAGACAGAACTGTTTGGTCTATAAAACCCATACAGTTCGGATATCCTACCCATATATTGTCCTAGCTATAACCTTAAGATAAAACCTTCACAAAATTCGCCTTACCAAAAATTGTAAAAAATATGAATAAAAAGCTAACACGTATCGAAGTTGTCATGGCTGACGTAAAAGAGAAAATAGCGACTGTCATCTACATGCCAGAGTCGCGACTACCCTCCGTCCGTGCCGCTGCCAAAGATTATGGGTTCTCGCCATCTACCGTGGTTGAAGCCTATGAACGCCTGCAAACTGAGGGAATCATCTACTCCCGTCCTGGCGCAGGGTTTTATGTGGCAGAAACTACAGCGCCGCTATCATTGACAGATATAGCACCAAAAATTGACCGAGTGGTAGATCCGTTGTGGGTATCGCGGCAGTCACTGGAGCCACCCGATGGCGCGCTAAAGCCAGGCTGCGGCTGGTTACCAGCGGACTGGCTGTTTGAGGCAGGTATACGCCGTGGTCTACGAAATGTGGCAAAGGCTGACGCGTCCATTATCAGTGAGTATGCAACGCCGCTAGGACTGTTAACATTGCGCCAATTACTCACACGGCGTATGGCAGGATTAAGTATCAATGCAGAGCCATCACAGGTTATATTGACGGATTCAGGCACTCAGGCGATAGATTTGATTTTTCGATTTTTGCTGACGCCGGGTGACACGGTCATCGTCGATGATCCTTGTTATTTTAACTTTCGAGCACAGCTGCTTGCCCATCGGGTCAAAGTGGTTGGTGTGTCTTATACGCCAAATGGGCCAGATATAGATGCCTTTGCAGCGATTTTAGATGAGTGTAAGCCGCGCCTGTACATCACCAATGCTGCCATTCATAATCCTACGGGCGCAACGTTATCACCTGCTACGGCATACCGTGTATTACAATTGGCTCAGACTGCTGATTTGTACATTATCGAAGACGATATTTTTGCAGATTTTGAAGTCAAGCCTGCGGCGAGATTGGCGGCTTTGGATGGGTTATCACGAGTATTCTATATAGGCAGTTTTTCTAAAACGTTATCAGCATCCCTACGCTGTGGTTATATTGCAGCGCCTACAGAGTGGGTTGAGAGTTTGGTAGATTTAAAGATAGCGACTGGCTTTGGTGGCAGTCAGTTAGCAGCGGCGGTTGTGTTCTCAGCATTGACTGATAGCGGCTACCGTAAGCATATGAATGATATCCATACTCGGCTGGCAAGCGCGCGTACTCATACGCTACCACGATTGGCCAAATTAGGCATCGTACCGTGGCTGCTCCCACAAGCAGGTATGTTCCTATGGTGCCGATTACCTAAGAATAATAATGCGACCGAATTGGCCAATCGCTGTTTATCCAAAGGTGTGGTATTGGCACCGGGCAATGTTTTTAGCCAATCGGACAATGCTGAAAATTTTATGCGGTTCAATGTGGCGCAGATGAGCCATTCAAAAATTTTCGAGGTATTGGCTCAATCGTTAGACTGATCAATCAGAGACTTATATAGTCATTCCACTATAAAGTATTACAGCGTTAACCTCGCTTGAAGTATCACATGTACATCTACACTCGGTTGCCTTGTACTACTTTTAAATTGAATCGACTATAGTGCTAGTACCTTCTTATTATATATTGACCTTTCGACTATAATTCTAAGCCTAAACATAAGCTGAACACAATTAAATATAACCACTCCCGACAACGGATACTATTTCTCTAGGATAGCTCATATGTCCCCTATATATACTGCATTGGCTATACTGGTTACCTTTATCTGGGGCGTAAATTTTACTTTTATTGCGTGGGGTCTTGAGAGCTTTCCGCCATTGATGCTTACTGCTCTGCGTTTTTTCTTTACTGCTGTGCCATTGGTTTTGTTTCTAAAGCCGCCTAAATTCAACCGTACCTTGTTTATCTATGCTATCGGTACATTTGTCATGCAGTACGCCTTTGTATTTACAGCAATGCATCTGGGTTCATCCCCGGGGCTGACGGCACTACTGCTACAAATTCAGATTTTTATCACGGTATTGCTAGCGTACTTTATATTGGGTGAAGCAGTCAGCCGTATGCAAATCGTCGGTATGTTGGTCGGTGTACTAGGACTCAGCGTGATTGCGCTAAACCTTGGCGGTGATATGCCTTTGGCAGGGTTCATCTGTATTTTGATTGCGGCCATCGGTTGGAGCTTTGGTAATATTGCCTCCAAGCAAGCATCAAAACAGACCTCAGAAAAAGCGTCAGAGCAAACGGCTCTAAAAGCGATGCAGCAAGGAACAAGGGTATCTGTTGCTACATCCAGCACTGAAAAAAATAAAGCCTCTGCTCTGTCTGCGCTAGCGCTGGTAGTCTGGGGCGGTCTCATTGCTTGCGTGATGTTGACGATATCTTCTCTTACATTTGAGACTGATGCATGGCAGATGGCGACGTTTACTGAAGCATCACTCAAGTCTTGGCTCTCACTTGGGTTTATCGTCTATATCTCAACCTTAATTGGCTTTGGTCTGTGGGCACACTTACTCAGTCAAAATACCGCGTCCAAGGTTATGCCGTTTGCACTATTGGTGCCCGTATTCGGTATGGTGACCTCAGTACTACTCACAGGAGAAGTGGTGACTTGGTGGAAGATGCTGGCCATGATGTTGATCTTATCAGGGCTGTTATTGGCGAATGTGAAAATGAAAAGAAGCTGCTAACGATGACCACTAAAACACTCAGCCATCATTAGCAGCTTTCTATTTTCTGCAGCTTTTTTTCTATAGTTATCGTAAGTCATCCACCACAGCTAGCATTGCTACCAGTGATGCTTCCCCTAACTTGATAGAACGCTCGGGTGACCAACCCATCTCTTCATCGGGCAGATTATCATTGTCTTTAAATGGCATCTCTAACGTATTAGCAAGACAATCAAAACGCTCTGCTACCCAATTGGTGGCAACGGTCATATTGGCAGCACCTGGTGCATCGACCTCATAGCCAATCTCAGACTGAAAGTCGGCACTGGCTAACTTTAATACCTCTGAAAACTTATCACGTAGTCCAGCAAGACGGTCACTGTAGCTTGGCGTCCCTTGTGACCCAGCGAGGAATACATACGGCAATGCTTCATCACCATGCACATCATAAAATAGATCCACGCCTGTCGCTTCCATTTTATTAATCACATGAAATACTTCAGGGCTTTTGTCTAAGCTTGGACTTTGCCATTCACGATTTAAGTTGGTTCCGGCAGCGTTAGTACGCAAGTGTCCACGCACACTGCCATCAGGGTTCATATTAGGAACAATATAAAAATTGGCCTTGTCTAACAACTGTTTGCCAGTCGCATTATCACTATCTAACAAGCTATACAACAAACCCTCAATGAGCCATTCAGCCATCGTCTCACCTGGATGCTGACGAGCAGTAATCCATATATTGCGCTTGTGGGCAGCACCGTCACCTATTTTGACTAGGGTCAAGTCACGTTTATCAAGCGTTTCGCCTAGATGCTCTAACGTCACTAGCGGATGCACTTGCACGGCGGCCAATAAATCTTGATGACGCTCATAGCTATAAGGCGCAAAATACGCAATCTGAATGGTTTCGCATTCTAACTCTGCCACGATGGTCAATTTGCCATCTTTATAAGAGGTTGGCAGACGGAACCAATGCTGACGATCATAAGAAGCCACCGCTTGGTAGTTCTCCCACCCTTCTAGATAAGACGCCTCTCCTGCATTCAGAATATTGAGAACATACTGCTCCCCTATTTGACCTGACAAACGAAAGTTAAACCACTGAAAAAACTCGCCGCCAACATCTGGACGAATCGCTAATTGAATGTCTTTTTTGTTGTCTGCATTAATAATGTCAATGTTGCCTGCATCAAAATTAGCTGTGATATGCATAGTCATTCCCTAATTGATTTTTATGATTGTGTTTTAAGTATTATGTTCGTTATCGACTTACTGTTCTACCTATTGCCTTGTAATAATCTCTAGCTTTATATTGGGCACTAGACATACATTTACTTGGTCATTATCAGCTCGTTTTCAAGGCAATAACCTATCAAATCTATCTGTTCAGGTTGAATATTTAGCGTTGGCTACTAAAAGATTAAACCTCTGCTAATAACTCGACACTTACTTGAAAGTAATCATCGTCTTTTATAGTAATACTGACGTTACCATTATGCGCCCCAACGATAGACTGTACGATAGATAGACCCAAACCTGTTCCTGTGTGGCGATCTATTGTTTTATGATGTCGATAGAAGCGCTCAAACAACTTATCTGCCTCACTTTGTGTCAACGGCTCATCTAATTGGTTAGTGATGGTCATTCGTAAAATAGCTTGTTTTGATTGTTGAAGACTGCTTATTGTTGTACCCACCATCTCATCTGAGTTTACTCTATCTGCACTAATGGTTATAACGCTATCTTGAGCAGCATAATAAATCGCATTCGATATCAGATTAGCAAAGAGCCTTTGTAATAAACTTTTATCTCCTAAAACAGCGCTGAACTCACCTTTGGTTTCAATAGCGATACCTCGGTCTTCTGCAATCATTTCGTAGTAATCAACGAGCTTGGTGATTAAACTGTCCGTATCCACGTGACTGATTTGCGAGTCACTCAATCCTTTTTGGGTTTTTGCTAGCAGCAGCATATTATTTATCATGGCCGATAGCTGCTCTAAGGTGTCATGCTGATGGTGTAGCTGCTCAATGTATTCATCACTAGCTCTCGGTTTGTTTAACATGACTTGCGTTTGCGTGCTGAGTGTCGCTATTGGAGTGCGCAGCTCATGGGCGATATTGTCTGAAAACCGTGACAATGATTCAAAATTACTTTCAAGCTTGGCCATCATTGAGTTGTAAGATTCTGCTAATGGTCGCAGCTCTAACGGCATATCACTGACCGTGACTCTATCATCCAATCTGTCAGGATTCATTGTTTTCATTTTTTGGACGATGGTCGCCAAAGGTGCAAAACCCCAATACACACCCAGCGCCGCTACTGATACGAGCAACAAGGTAATCGCGAACAAAATCATACTAAGCTGACGATTGAACTGTAATAAATACTGATGATGCACATCTATAGGCAATGCGATAAGCGCGAGCATTTTGTCGTCTTCAATGACCATTGCTCGATAGTATCGGCTGTTGATATTCATCACAAACTGTTGCTTATCATTATCTTGTTTCAGTGATGACAGATTAAATCCTTCCCCTAGCTCTTGAGCAAAGTTATTGGGGGTACTAGACAGTATCTGCCCTTCTTTATTAGCGATAATGGTTTTTAGATCGTAATCTAGCCAAGAAGAATGCTGATGATCAGCTTCATCTGATATCGCTGCGGTAGAAGTATCTCCATCAGGCATTACGTCAGGTGCCGCTCTTAGCGGCTGTTGACTATCCAATGGATTTTGAGAGCTAGGTAGGGTTTGGGAAGTTATAGGGCTACTAGGTTCTATCACTCGTTTACGTAGATTAAAAGCCGCATGAGTCATAATTTCAGCGTCCATTTGCTCGAAATGGCCTTTAACAGAACGCTGTATCCATATATAAATGATAACCTGTGATATAACAACAAATATCGTGAGCAGCAACACAGTACGCCATAATAGTGGCAAGCGCCGATTATCAAACCTATATTTCATATTAGACATTGCCAGCTTCGTGAGATGGTTGGCTATCAAGCGCTGTATCGACAGCTTCTAACCGATAGCCCATCCCGCGCACCGTATGAATCAGCTTTGCGTCATGATCATCGTCTATTTTTATACGAAGACGTCTTATCGCCACATCAATCACATTGGTATCATTTTCAAAGTTCATATCCCATACTTGGGAGGCGATGATTGAGCGTGGAAGCACTTCACCGCGGCGCTCTAATAAAAACTGTAGTAAGGAAAACTCTTTTGCCGTGAGCTTAATAGGCTTATCTCCTCTATGCACCGTACGCTTGCCGATGTCCATCTTAAGATCCGCTATTTGCATAATCGTACTTTGATAGTCGGCTTGATTGGCACGTCGTAATAAGCTTTTCATCCTGACGATCAATTCTGCAAAGGCAAAAGGCTTGGTCAAATAATCATCGCCACCAATCTCAATCCCTTTTATCTTGTCACTTAAGTCATCTTTTGCGGTTAGAAATAGCACAGGCGTATGCTTGCCAGCCGCTCGGTAATTACGCACCAGCTCAAAGCCACTAACATCAGGCAGCATCACATCCATCAATATCACGCTAAATTCTTCCGTCATCAATGCATGATAGCCATCTAATCCTGTTAGCTGATGATCCACGATAAACCCAGCTTCGGTTAAGCCTTTTTTTATATACTCGCCAAGCTTCAATTCATCTTCTACCAGCAGTACTTTCATTGTAATTCCTCAATACGGTCATGATTGTTTAACGTTCTAACCAGCACAGGTGACAATATTGACTGGTAGCGGACAAAGATGTCATGTGCTCGTAATCAGACTGTCAGTTTTATTTTGCTAATCTATATAAACGGTACATAGGTGCTCGTTTCAATACTTAGCTACTATCCAATACTTAGGGCGTGTCCTCAATTCAAACGAGTGTCTCTAAATGGGCTAAAAACAGCTAAATTTTGCCAAACATCGTCAAATAATTGGTCAATATCTCGATATTATCTGCACTATTTTCCTCGTTTGACGGCAATTTATCTCATTTTTATCACCATTTTTAAAATGAGGACACGCCCTAGCTACTATGAATTATTTTTATCGGTAATCAATGTAAACAACTTACGAAAGAGGTTTTATATGAAAATTTATGGTTCGTTCAAAAAAGTAGTACTGCTTTCGGTATCTGTACTTATCGGTACTACCACTGCCAATGCGCATACGATTGATCTAAGCACTTCAATCATCAACAACTGCGACGCTGTGACTGAGTTTGCAAAAAACTTGGATCATAACGATGCTCAGCTCTCAAATTCACAAATGAAAAGCTATATCGATGCGAGAGTGGCTTGTGAGATTGAACACAAAGATCAACATCTACAGTCTGAAAAATACTTCATTAACAAATATGGTAGCGATAAGTGATATCAGCTCTGATGTCATACTAAAGGATTACTGACAACATTAAAAACCATAAATAGTAAGATGACAGAATTGTAATCTTACCGTCATCTCTCTGTCAGAATCACTAAAGTATGCTTTAAAGTAACTTAATATCTTAAAGTCTTTTCGACTACATACCAATTTAAATAAGGATTTACCATGTCATTATTCAAACCAATGCCACTGCTCAAATCAATGCCACTTTCTAAATCAATCGTAGCAACTGCTATAGCCTTAGTTGTTTCAACCTCTGCGTTGGCACACGATCCCAAAATGCACGCTGAAAAAGACCAAATGAACTGTGAGAAAATGCAAAAGCATATGCAGATGATGCAAAAAATGGATCATAGCAAAATGGATATGAATGATCCTGCTATGAAAGCCATGATGGCTAACATGAGCAAAATGAAAGCGATGTACCAAAAGCACTGTGTGAGCAGCGATAGCGATTCTTAAATATCAATTTATAAGTTCAATACTATAGTCAGTTCAATATAATTTCGATACAAGGAAACCGAGTGCAAGTTATACATTAATATGCTTAGCGAGGATGACGCTGTAGCGGATTTATATAGACTTGACTATATTGTCAGAGAAGCTGATCAAGCAGTAATGGGATATTAAATAAAATGGATTTTTAGGACAAACCTATGAAGTTTTTACTAGGAATACTGTTTACTGTCTTTGTCGCTATTGTGGGCATTTTTATGGTGGTGACTAGTGGCATGATAAATATCGGTGCTGATCGAGCTCATAGTCCGCTGGTTTACGATTTTTTAGAAACTGCCCGCACACGCTCGATTGAACATGCCAGTAAGAATATTTTGGTTCCCAATTTAAAAAAGGCGGAGATGATCAGCTCGGGCGGTGCAGATTACAAAGATATGTGTGCAGGCTGTCATTTATCTCCTGGCGTCAACAGCACAGATTTAAATAGCGGTATGTACCCAAAGCCTCCTAACTTTACTCAGGCGGATATCGTTAAGCGCTATCGAAACGAGGCTGGTGCCAGACAAAGCTTTTGGGCGATTAAACATGGCATTATGGCGTCTGGCATGCCCGCTTGGGGCGCTACTCACGATGATGACAGAATATGGGCGATGGTTGCTTTTATTAGATCGCTACCTAACTTAAATGAAAACCAGTACACCATGCTAACGACTCGGTTAGACGATAGTATGTTGGATATGTCATTTGATGGTGAGATGGATATGTCAGGTGATGGATCCGGCATGCAACATTGATTTTTTGTACAAAATGCAGTGCTCAATAGTGCTGCTTTTTGCGATTTGAGTTTTAAGCTTTGCTAGCACTATTTTGTCCAGTGATGTGGCTCTAATTTTTATAATATTTAATCGTCAGACAGACGCTCGGGAGTGGTTTTATGAGACGCTATACTAATAGATTTATTAATGAACATAATCTGATATCTGGCCGTGTGCTCTCGGCGATCGTGGTATTGCCGTTATCGTTAACGATTGCCGCTTGTAGTCAACCTAACTCCGCTGCTGCTGACTCAACACCAGCGACTGAGCCAACTGTTGCTACGCACACGGAGCAACCAACAGCTGAAATAATGCCAGTCAGCGCTCCTTCAGATACCCAATCAACTATCCTAAAAAATATCTCAGCCACCGTCTATAAAGATGCGAATTGTGGCTGCTGCAAAGAATGGGTCGGTTATGCCGAAGGTCATGGTTTAAACGCAACTGCACAGAATGTCGAAGACGTGTCCTTGTTTAAAGAGCGATACAGCGTACCGCAGCAAATGCGCTCTTGCCATACCACCGTCACTACTGATGGCTACGTATTTGAAGGTCATGTCCCTGCTAAGTATATGGCGCAGTTCCTAAAAAACCCGCCAAGTGATGCGATTGGCCTTGCTGTCCCGAGCATGCCAGTCGGTAGCCCAGGTATGGAATACCAAGATAAATTTATGCCATATAAAGTGATGCAGCTTAATAAAGATGGCTCAACAGCTATTTATGCAACTATTGACTCACCGCAGCAGCAAATCTAGCTTGGTTGTCGTTTAAATAGCTTATCCAGCTCTATTAATAAGCGGCCAAAGTCATAGACTTAGCTGATAAATATAGACTCGACTCTCACTTTATAGATATAAATCAGGTGAATTATTATGAACACAACTATGTTTAACCGCAGGCGTTTTTTGACAGGATCTTCTACCTTGTTAGGGGCATCCATGCTGTCCACCCTACCGTCTATTGCCAATAGTGCGCTCGGTAAAGGCCAGCAGAATGTAGCCATCAACAGTGATAAAGCCGACCATATCGTACCTATCTTAACTGGGAATGAGTTTGATCTGTATGTCAGCAAGAAGCCCGTCACTGTCAATGGCAAGTCGAGTATGGCAACACTGATTAATGACTCGCTACCAGCACCAACGCTAAAGATGCGTGAAGGCGATACCGTAACTATCCGTGTTCATAACCAGATGAATGAGTCAACCTCTATTCATTGGCATGGCTTGCTGGTACCTTTTGAGATGGATGGGGTGCCAGGTATCAGTTTCGATGGTATTCCCGCGAACAGCACCTTTACCTATAAATTCAAACTTAAACAATCAGGCACCTATTGGTATCACTCACACAGTGGCTTTCAAGAGCAAACCGGTATGCTTGGTGCTATCGTCATTGAACCCAAAGGCCGTGAGCGTCATCCTATCGAGGAAGACCATGTAATCGTGCTGAGTGATTGGACGCACCGCGATCCGCACAATCTCTTGAAATTGCTCAAACAGCGCGCTGACTTTGATAATTATCATCTGCCAGATTTCAAAAAACTATTGTCTGATATCGCCGCAACAGATTTAGAAGCCGCTTATGACAAGCGCAAAATGTGGAATCAGATGCGCATGATGCCGACGGATTTTACTGATTTATCTGGCGAAAAGACCTTTACCTATCTGATGAATGGTAAGACCACAGCGGCTAATTGGACAAAGCTAGTAAAAGCAGGACAGCCCGTTAAATTACGCTTTATCAATGCTTCAGCGCAAACCATTTTTGATGTGCGTATACCGGGTCTCAAAATGACTGTGGTGGCAACAGATGGTATTGATGTCGCACCTGTTGCGATTGATGATTTCCGCATTGGCGTGGCTGAGACCTATGATGTCATCGTCACGCCTACTCAAGATGCACATACGATATTTGCCCAAAATATCGATCGTTCAGGCTATGTCGCGACCACGCTTGCGACCAAGAAAGGCGCTCGTGCTGCAATACCTGCTATGGATCAGATCGAATGGCTGACCATGGCCGATATGATGGGTGCGATGGGTGATAAAGGCTACAAAGCAAAGCATGCCAAGACCGAGTATGACTTTAAATCTGATATGCGTGTCGACAGTCCACGTATGAACCTAGATGATCCCGGTATCAACCTGCGTAATATCAATCGTGACGTACTGAATTATAGTCAGCTGCGCTCTGTCGAGGAGGCCATATTTGTAGAGCAGCGTAAGCCTACCCGAGAGATTGAGCTACATTTAACGGGTAACATGGAGCGCTATATTTGGGCTTTAGATGGTGTCATGTTTAAGGATGCAACGCCTGTCAATATTAAGCCTAACGAGCGCGTGCGTATCACCTT
Organism: Psychrobacter sp. NPDC078501; assembly: GCF_044900935.1. NCBI lineage: Bacteria > Pseudomonadati > Pseudomonadota > Gammaproteobacteria > Moraxellales > Moraxellaceae > Psychrobacter > Psychrobacter sp. NPDC078501. The sequence continues at coordinate 25,091 of NZ_JBJDOS010000009.1, forward strand.
AGTTAATGACACGATGATGAACCACCCTATGCATCTGCATGGTATGTGGAGCGACTTGCGCACGCCATCTGGAGACTTTCAGGTACGTAAACATACGATTGTGGTGCAGCCTGCGCAAAAGATTAGCTTCGATGTGACGGGTGAATTTGGACGATGGGCGTGGCATTGCCACCTGCTTTATCACATGGAAGCTGGTATGTTCCGAGAAGTTGCCGTCGTTTAACAAACCTTCGAATATGAGGCTTATTATGAAAATATCTAAGAAAAATCTGCCATTCATTGGTTTGTCATCACTAGTCTTGCTCGCATCATCTTTTGCAGCAGCTGCTGAGATGTCGAATATGGATCACAGCGGCATGGATATGTCCGATATGGATCATAGCGGCATGGATATGTCGGGTGATATGTCTAGTATGGACCACAGCGGCATGGATATGTCAGGCGATATGTCTGATATGGAGCACAGCAGTATGGATATGTCGGGTATGCAAGGTGGGCAGCCACCAGCTGATGCTCGCAGTCCAGACTATTCAAATGGGGTTCCATACGGGCAGTATGGTAAACCCATGATGATGGGCAGCATGCCATTATGGGGAGTCTCAGTAGACGACTTGGGCTATCAGTTTGATGAGGATCAAATCAACTTCGAAGCGATGGGTTGGTATGGTACTGATAGTAACCGTATAAGACTACGCACGGAAGGTAGTGCTCAGACTAAAGATGATAAAGAAATCGATAGCTTGAGCTCGCTTGCTTATTGGAAACCACTGAGCATTTTCTGGAATGGTGAAGCTGGTGTCGCTTACGATACTGAAAACGATAACGCTGCCATAATGGCAGGTATTGTCGGTACCGCGCCTTATTTTATCGAAACGGATGCGAGAGCCTACTTATATACCGATGGTCAACTTCGTCTTGATTTGGGCGCAGAGTACGAATGGCGTTTGGATCAGCATTGGGTAGTCATACCGGAGGTTGGACTGACTGCCTTTAGTAAAGATGACCATGATAATGGTATTACCAAAGGCTTTAATGAGATGGAAACTGAGGTCAGGCTGACTTACGAGACATTCAGTCGCCAGCTAGCTCCTTATGTAGGTGTTAGTTATGAGACAGCGCTTGGCAAGGCTCGTGGCCAACGACGTCAAGAAAATGAATCAGTTGATAGCAGTAGTTTGACTGCGGGGGTTAAATTCTGGTTTTAACTGTCTACCCATTTTAATTTAACAAAACAATGGAGGTCATATCATGGAAGCTTCTAAGCAAAAAAATATGAACCCTTATGTAAAATTCACCTTAATGATTCTGACATCGACTGTCATCATGTATATCATGATGTATTTTAACACCTACCAGTGGGATCACATTTACTTTAGTGAAACCCGAGCTTATATGGCGCTATATATGGGTGCCGGTATGGCAGTCGTCATGTTGGCATTTATGACCAATATGTATAAAAAGACCAAGGTCAATTTGATGATCTATGGTCTAAGTGTATTGATGTTTGCAGTTGGTATCTGGGGCGTTAGATCTCAAGCGACTGTCGATCAAGTCGATTGGATGCAGGCGATGATACCGCATCACTCGATTGCCATTCTCACTAGTAGTCGCGCTGATATTGAAGATCCGCGTGTACAAAAGCTTGCTGATGATATTATAAAAGCACAAAAACGTGAAATTGATGAAATGAAGCAGTTGATTGATGAGCTTGAATAAGAGAATGGTGTACCAGTGAACGCTGCGAAAAGTGATCACTCTTTTCTGCTCAGACGCTCAATGACCCAGCCTGCTAGTGGGAAAGACACCAACTGTGTCAGTGGAACAAGTATTATCGTTTCAATTAATACCACCACTGGCAGGCTTAATCCTTGGGTCACAGGCTTCAATAACGTCAATACGATTAGGAGCGTTGGATAAAGTCCGACATATCCTATCAATATGCGTATAAGTCTGTCTTTGGAATTCTGATTCATTGCCTACTACCTATTGATAAAACGATAAAAGAAAAACCTTTAAGCGACAAAAACAATAATTGTCGCTTAAAGATTGACTGTCTGTGAATATCCAACAAGTCACAAATTTATAAATGAAAATAAGGCCATTAGTATTAATGGCCTTATCTCAGTCACTGTTTATGTACTTTGCTATTCTTGATAGTAAGGATAATCACTGTAGCCCACATCAGTACCACCATACATCGTGGTAGGATCTACTTCATTCAATGGCCAGTTATTGGCAATACGCTCTGGCAGATCAGGATTGGCGATAAAAGGACGACCAAACGCGAATAAATCACCGTAGCCTTTTTCTAAAATGTTCACAGCTTTTTGTACCGTGTACTTGCCAGCATAAATAATACGGCCTGAAAACTCTTCTCTGACTGCTTGATAAAAAGTGTCTGGTAAATCAGGCGCATTATCCCAATCAGCTTCTGCAATGGACAAATAAGCAATACCCGCTTGCTCAAGCAATTTGACTGCTTCGACATAGGTATGATGGGGATCTGACTCTACCAAGCCTAAATACACGCGCGTCTCATCCGTACTCGCAAATAATGGCGCAAAGCGTACGCCTAAACGATCAGCACCCACCACATCACTGACAGCAGCGACGATTTCTTTTAAGAAGCGCAAACGATTGGTCAACGACCCACCATATTGATCATCACGGTGATTGGTGTGCTCAGAGATAAACTGATTGACCAAATAACCGTTAGCACAATGCAGCTCTACCCCATCAAAACCCGCCTCCAATGCATTGCGCGCAGCGGCCGCATACATCGTTACCAACTCACCAACTTCATCGGTACTGAGAGCGCGTGGCTCACTTGGATCAGCCAATGCACCTGCACCTGGACCTGTTTCAATAAATACTTTGACGTTATCAGCGGTAATATCAGACGGCCCTACCGGCTGAGCACCATTAGGCTGCAAGCTGGTGTGCGACACACGGCCTACATGCCAAAGCTGAGCAAAAATAATACCGCCTTTGTCATGTACTGCTTGCGTGACTTTTTTCCAGCCTTCAACTTGGGCTGGTGAATGGATACCCGGTGTCCAAGCATAACCTTGACCTCTTGGCTCAATCTGCGTACCTTCCGTCACCATAAAGCCTGCTGACGCACGCTGTGCATAATAGCTGGCCATTAAGTCATTAGGGATATTGTCAGGTTGCGTGCTACGAGAGCGTGTCAATGGCGGCATTACGATACGGTTGTTGAGCGTATAAGGCCCAAGTGCTACAGAGGAAAATAATGTCTTTGTACCTGGAATAGTTTGTGTCATAAGTATCTCTTTTAAAGCAGCTGATGGCTTATTATTGAATGTATTGAGCCTGTTTTAATGCTTAACAGCTCATTTAGTGGCTACTTAAGCAATGTTGGTCAGCATAGCGTTTTGCAGGTACAATTAGAAACAACCGTTTCTTGTTTAAGATACAATTATTAATGGTATGAAATTATGAATGGTATGAATCGGCTCGATATCAAGCAACTTAGAGTATTGCAGGCGCTACTTGATCTAAAAAACTTGTCGCAAGTCGCACGCAAAATGGGGCTGACCCAACAAGCCATCAGTGAGCAGTTACGCAAGTTACGTGAGGTGTTTGATGATCGTTTGTTTATTCGTCAAGGCAATAGCATGGTGGCAACACCAAAAGCGCTATCGATGCAGCAACCTATTGACCATATATTAAAGCAGTTGGAAGATTTGTTAGAGCCAGAGATTTTTATGCCGCACACATACAAAGGCATATTTACGATTAGTGCGACTGACTATGCGACGCAGGCATTATTACCGCAATTGTTTAATATTACGCGACGCGAAGCACCAGATTTGAAGTTAATCGTACGTGATTTTGCCTCAGACAATATCAATCAGCTGATTGCAGCAGGCGAGCTTGATTTGTTGATTACCTTCCCTGAATTTATCCCTGATAACTTATCATATGTGACTTTATTTGAAGAGCAACATTTATGCGTGACGGGTTGTGAAAATACCTTTGCCACAGAGCCATTGACGCTGTCGCAAGTGGCTGCACACGCGCAGCTAGTCGTGTCACCCTCGCGTGCTAATTTACGCGGCTCTCATGATCAATGGTTTGCAGAAAAAGGTCTAAAACGAAATATTGTGATGTCGGTTCCTAGCTTTTCGGCTGTACCAGATATTTTGCACACGACTGACATGATTGCGTTTTATCCTTCGCGATTATTGCCGAGCAATAAGGTCAAAGAACTTGAGGTGGAAGCATTGCCGCCTACTTTTAAGGTCATCGCAGCATGGCATCCACGTACTGCTGACAGTGGCATACATCGTTGGTTAATCGAGCAATTACGAAATCTATAATAAGTAACTTAGCTATAGCCAACCTTGAAACGACATCGAACACTCTTAAACTTGATGTAAGTATTATCTAGACTAAACATGGTTCTACACAAGATTCTAGACGGGTGCACATAATCACCTTAGTAACAGTTTCTTAAAATAACAGTCTTTTAAACATAGTTATCCTACGCAATACTCTCCAAATTGGGTATTAAATCATTACTGCTTATCACTTTATCAACATCAACAAACTCACCTTTACCCATGGCGCCAAGATTATAGTCTGCAAACTCATGATATAAAGTGACCACATCACCCATAATCAATAGTGCAGGGGTTGGCAGTTTTGCTTCAGCTTGCTGATCAGCGATATCACTTAATGTGCCGATAAGTACTTGCTGCGTTGGCATACTGGCATGACTAATGATAGCAAAAGGCGTTTCGCTGTCACGTCCGCCTGCTATCAACCCTTGTGTCATCTCATGCAAACGGTGCAAACCCATGTAAAACACAACTGTCTGGCTGCTGTCCATTAGCTCACTATAATCGTTATTAGGCGCGCCATTTTTTTTGCAAGCAGTAACAAACTTGACCGATTGAGCATGGTCACGGTGCGTTAGTGGAATTCCTGTACGGCTAGCAGCGGCACTGGCGGCAGTAATACCTGGAATAGACTCAAAATGAATGCCATGACGTACCACTTCCTGTAGCTCTTCGCCGCCGCGTCCAAAAATAAAAGGGTCGCCACCTTTTAAGCGAACCACCATCTTACCTGCCAGCGCGTGTTTGACCAGTAGCTCGTTAATACTTTCTTGTGGCAATGCATGATTGGCGCGGCGCTTACCAACGAATATTTTTTCAGCCGTGCTCGCGCACATATCCAAAATATCCTCAGACACCAGACTGTCGTATAACACGACCTCTGCGCGCTGCATTACTCGCCACGCTTTTAATGTTAATAGCTCAGGGTCACCAGATCCTGCGCCAATCAGATGCACAGTGCCTCTTTTGGTGCAAGTTTGCACGTTTTCTGCGCAGTGTTGATCCATTAGCTGATAGGTCTCATGCATTGAGGTAGCGGCAGATATATTGGTCATGGTGGTGACTCCTGATAACAGCGTGAATACAGCAAAATGGGCAACCACAAGCAAAGTTGTCAATAAACCCCTACCCTAAAATGGCTTATTGTTCATAACACAACACTCAACCAGTAATTGCATATAAAAGGCTGCAAGCGACGTGCCATAACATCATTTAAGCTTGTGCCAATGGGCCGCATTCTGCGATTAATGCGTTAATTTGCCCCACGCAAGAGCCACAATTGGTACCTGCTCGGCACTGCTTACCCACTGCCGTCGCACTAATACAACCATGCTGTGTGATAGCGTTGAGAATGGTATTTTTTCCAACTGACATACATGAGCACACTAAAGGTCCTGGATCAACATAGCCGCTGGCAGGCCGCCCCGCTAGCAACCATTTATATCGTTGATTAACAGGTATTTGACTAGTATCCGTAAAGCAGCTATCGAGCCAACGTACACTCGGTAATTGCTTTTGCGTTGGAGCAACATAAATAGCCATAATCAGTTGTGTGCTGGGTCTCTCATCATCAGATGACCCACTATTTATGGCAGCGTTATTTGAGTCCGTCTCAGGCGCAGATTGCGTCACAATAAAACGCAATTGATTCTGTACATTATCGACCGTAAACGCCGTATGCATGACACGCTCTTGACAGTTTGGCTGTGATAATGATTGCATAGAGGCCATAAACTGCTGCCAAAACTCGGGGCACGCTAAGGTACTGCTAGCCTCCACCATCGGGCTAGCGAGATTTATCAAGACACTGTTATTTTGATGACTCAAACTCCAAGTAAGTGCAGGTAATGCCTCTGGCAAAATATTATTCGAATGTGCTTCGCATTTTGTTTCAGACAATTCTTTCTCTGACGATTGCGCAGAAAAATTGGCCAAAATAGTACGTAGTTGCACTATAACGGCGTCTTGCCACTCAGGATGCACCAAAATCTTGCCAAATGATTGCATAGGAACGGACGTGACACTGATCGCCGAATTTTTGAGCTCTGGCTGCCCTGAATGTGGATCGACGACTGTTGGAATAAGGGGACCTACCCGAGCAAAGCTAGCAAAAGCATTGCTCCAATGCATGGGCATAAACGCATCACCAACGCGCAACGTATCGCTAATGGCAACTTGCGCCATTACGGTACTTGCGGGCTCGTTGCCATCCCTAGCCGTACTCATCGCGATATCAATGACTATGCCATTATTGGTCACGCCGTTCTCATAACTTTCATACTTTCCGTAGTTTTCATACCTACGATGCAGTTGCACAAAATCATTGTCTTGAACACCTAGCTGCCGTGCATCATTAGGATGTATGGTCAGTGTCGGTACTGGCTGATGTTGATTTAACTGCGATGCAAGGCCAGTGCGAGTCATGGTGTGCCATTGATCACGCAGCCTGCCAGTAATCAGGCGTACATGAAACACTTCGTTTTCAGATTGAGTATCATACTCAACCTCGTGTTTAGAGGGTGTTCGATTATCAACAATCAGTTGGGGTTTTTGCCTGCTTTGATATCGATGCACATTAGCTACGCTCGCTTCATTAGAGGGTGTAATAGCGATTAACTGTGACTTAGTAATAGTAGCAGCGGAATTAATAATCTCGTTTTCTAAAGGTTTTATCTTATCAATCATAGAGATACGCGTGCCACCCCATTGAAACGGTAGCATCTCTTCGTATGCTTGCTGACTGAGTACGATTGGCTGATGTATTTGATTGCCGTTCTGGTTAATATGCTGGCTAATATATTGTTGAGCAGGTTTATCGGCTGGTACCTCATCTGTCATTAAAGCAGACAAGTCTTTGCTAAGGTTCAGATAACGAGGGTAATTCTTATTAGAGTGAGATGTTCTGTGGCTATGCGTATTACCATCAGCGGTCAATGCCACATGCTCATTAAATATCTCGCTAGGATGTTGGTAATCAAACCCCGTTAATCCCATTCGTGTGGCAACTTGAGACAGTATCCACCAATCTGGTTTGGCAAGCCCTGCTGCAGGCATTAATGTCCGCTGCCGAGAGATACGCCGTTCAGAATTGGTGACCGTTCCAGATTTTTCACCCCACCCTTGAGCAGGCAGTACAATGTCGGCACACTTTACCGTATCACTGTCTACCGAGCAATCAGAGACAATTACCAAATCACATGCAGCAAGCGCTTGACGAAAATTATCCGCATCTGGCAAGCTGACCACAGGGTTGGTGGCCATAATCCAAATGGCCTTGATACGACCATCCAATATGGCAGCGGCAGCATCGCAGGCTTTGACACCCACGTTTGGGGAGATAGGTTGAGGCGACTGCCAAAAGTCTGCCACAAGCTGACGATGATCGGCATTGTCTAGTTCTAAATGCGCCGCCAACAGATTTGCAAGGGCGCCGACTTCTCGTCCACCCATTGCATTAGGCTGTCCAGTAAGTGAAAACGGACTGGCCCCTACTTTGCCCACACGCCCCGTGAACAAATGGGTATTGGTAATAGCATTGACCTTATCGGTTCCGCTTTGTGATTGATTAACGCCCATACTAAAGGCAGTGACTGTTTTATCAGTGGCGGCAACGCATTCATAGAACTGGCGGATACTATCTGCCGACACTTGGCAGGCGTGTGCAACTTTGTCAATGCTCCATGCTTTGGCAGCATTCACCGCATCATCAACGCCCAAGCTTTGGTTAACATATTCATCATCTTGGCAACCCTGCTGATCTAGGTAATGCAGCAACCCATTATATAAATGTGTATCCGTACCCGCAGCAATTGGTAAATGCAAATCAGCAAATTCACAAGAGTCCGTACGGCGCGGGTCTATTACAATCAGTTTTTTATTAGGATTGGCTTTTTTGGCTGCTAAAAATCGACCAAACAAAATAGGATGGCACCACGCCATATTGGAGCCTACCAGTACCAATAAATCACAAGCTTCCAAATCCTCGTAATTACCCGGCACAAGGTCTGCACCAAACGCACGTTTGTGCCCAGCTACTGCAGATGACATACACAGCCGAGAGTTGGAGTCGATGTTATTATTACCAATAAACCCTTTTATAAATTTGTTAGCCACGTAATAGTCTTCAGTCAGCAATTGACCTGAGACATAAAACATAATGCTGTCTCGCCCGTGTTTAGCGATAGTGTCATTTAAACGACTGGCTACGTCATCTAAAACGGTGTCCCAGTCTGTCTGATTTATAAGTGGCTTGTCGGATACGTCTATAGCATTGAAATCATTACCCAATTGCATAGGCTGATGCTGTTTCATGACTGCTTGCTTGTTTTGATAATATGGCTCGGTCAAGCGGCGCGCAGTGCCCAGTGTTTGTGCTAGCGCACTCCCTTTGGAGCACAATTTACCAAAGTTAGCCGGATGCTCAGGATCTCCTTTAACGCTCAGCACCTCTGTCTCATTTACGCTCGCTAAAACACCGCATCCCACTCCGCAATAAGGGCACGTCGTGCGGATAGTAGTGATAGAGCTATCAATCGAGCTATCAATCAAATCGCCATCAGAAGACGTCAGTGCTTTTTTTATATTTTTGGCAGCACTTATATCATGTGTTTCAATGACGCAGTCTGTTGCTTTTTGCACGCTATTAGGTAGGCCGTTCGATTTATTAGCTGATACTACTTTGCTTGCAGCAGATTCATTGGCAATAGCGTCATTCATAATGCATCCTCTAACAGTTCAGCCGCTTTATGATGATCGACGTTCTTGTCTGTCTCATTAAATTCTATATCTACTTCCGTAGTTGGCAAATTGTTAAGTGTGATTTCATCCAAATGACAATATGCCTCACCAAATATGAGTGTGTCTTTGATGGACGTAATATCAACGTTATCTATAATCAACTGGCTATAAAAGCTGCCATCGCTGGTGTCCCCATAAAGCACAGCACCAATGAGTTTGTTTTCTTTGAGGTACAGACAATGATAATGGTTTAATTCAGGCTGACGATATACGAGGGTTTCAACAGTATCAGCGGCTTCGTCATCAAAAGCGATTTGCCCTGCAGAAAATGCCGACATACCAGATACTTTTAATTTTAATGACAACGGTTTGCTCACAAAAGAAACCCAGTGATCTGGTACGGCAGTTTTATTGTCTATCACATTTGTATCGTTTTTTATCAAAGCATCTTTTAAAACCGTGACCAACGTATCTACTTGTTGATTGACCGGCGCCACCATTCCAAATAGCTCGCCCTCTCGCTCTATACACTCACCAATCGCATAAACATTGGGACAACTGGTATGCATAAAATCATCGACCACAATACCGCGATTAACCTCGAGTCCGCTTTGCTTAGCAAGCGCTGTATTGGGTATCACACCCACTGCCATCACGATAAAATCGGCCGCTAGCATGCGCCCGTCTTTTAAAGATAGTCCGCATACTTCTCCTGCGTCATTCATCTCAATGGCTTCAGTGTGTGCAGAAACCGCGAGACAAACCCCTCGGCGGCGGAGCTCGGCTTGCAAAAGTTCGGCGGCTGGCAGGTCTAATTGACGATTGAGGACATAACCATCCATATGAATGACCGTCATACTCGCGCCCTGTGCCGCTAACGCGCAGGCAGCCTCCAATCCCAGTACGCCACCGCCAATCACCAAACCCGTTTTTCCTTGGCGGGCATAGTCCATCAGAGCGGTCACATCGGCAAGGTCTCGAAACACATGCACGCCCTTAGCCGTGTGATTGGGGAACGGAATGACTCGAGCAGTTGATCCTGTGGCCATTATTAACTTGGCATAGTTGAGTGTTTGCCCATCATCTAGCTCAATACACTGGCACTTAGTATCTATTGTCTCTACTGCAACCCCAGCCAGCACGGTAATACCCAGCTGCTCATACTCTGAGTTGTCATATAAATAAGTATCTTCAAACGCTGTGTCGCCAGCCAATACTGGTGACAGCATAATGCGGTTATAGCCCACTTGCGGCTCTTTACTGATTAACGTAATTGGCAAACGGGCGGTGTCATCATTTGATTGCGTGCGAGCAAGCTCAATGGCAAAACGACTGCCTGCCATGCCCGCTCCGATAATAACGATGCCAGCGTTTTTTTGATGGTCTGATGCTAAGGCGTGAGTGTTGGTATGAGTATCTACCCTAGTGGAGGCTTGCGACATAGATAGCGACATAAACAGAAAATTCCTTAGCCGCGCGGAGCAGCATTGAATGCAAAACAGCGTGTCATGAAAAGTACGCCAACAACAATAAAATGATGACAAACTCTATGAAGCAAATGCCATGCCATACTAGTAGAGGGTTACGCTTAATGAGAGGCTCTGGGTCGCGGCTGTGCGCCTTATTATCGGGGTTAAAATCTTGTAAAAACTCACCAATGGCTTGATAGCGCGCGTTAGTATTGACATGCAGCGCACGCATGAGTGCCTGTTGGCTGGTGTCAGGTACGTTCTGTTGCCGTAGCGGCTGCGCGGGCATCATTAGTGTTTGGTTTGGCATCATTAGTGTTTGGGTATTAAATGGCAATTGCCCCGTCAGCAGTTCATAACCAATCACTGCAATCGAGAACAAGTCAGAATGCACGCCTTTTGGTGCATCGGTGTAATATTCTGGTGCAGCATAGTGCAAATCACCATTTGGTGGTCGGGTGCTGTCTTTTAAGATAGAGGAACTGGCGGAACCAAAATCAATCAGTTTGACGGCGCCTGATTTGGTTAAAAGAATGTTTTCGGGTTTGATGTCTTGATGCAACAGATAGTTGCGATGCATGACTCGAACCGCCATGCCAATTTTGGTGAGTAAATCAAAGGTTTGCCACACATCACAAGGCTCATGACGATCCATAAAGTCCCGTAGGCTCTCACCGGCGATATATTCAGTCAAATGATATAAGTATGTGGTACTTGCTGGTACTGGATAGTAACGCAGCAGCCCCGACTCACTGAGCCCAGAACCCACGTTATGACCACTATTGTTGGATGCAGGATTGACAGACAATCGATTGGGATCAGCTTGATTGTAAGCCGACTCTCCTGCGCGGCGATGTTTTGATAGGCTCAAACCGATTTTACGTTCTTTTAGAAAATCACGCAGATAGTGACCATCGGCAACAGAGTCTAAACTGGGTGATTTTAGAACAAAGTCATGATTGTATTCATCTTGCACCCAGTACACGTGACTGCGAGCCGTACGAGCAATGATACCAATCACAGTAAAACCATCAATATGATCGCCTATCTGTAAATCGGTTGGCAGCTGGTAGCGATTCACATCATGTATGACCGTATCCAGATTATCAAAGTCAATGCCATCAAAATGACCAATACCCTTTGAGCCATTGATAGAAGTAAAATGGGCTGATCGTGTGTTCATACTCAGCATGACCATGCTTAGATTATCATGACTGCCTGCACTAAAGGCTTGCTCGCACACGGCTTGACTGGTGTTAAACCCTAGCGGTAATTTGTGCGTGGTGGCCATCAACTGAAATATATCAGTCGCACTGCTGCACAGCTCAAATTGCAACTCTGTGGGCTCTATATGCTCATAAACCCCATCTGTCATAATGGCCAAACATTCGTTTTGATGAAGGGTAAATACCGATTGTTGTAGCTCTAACTGGCTATCTGCGCCGATAGCTGCAGCAAGCGCTCCTTTGTCTTGGCCGCGGTGCACGCGATGATCTTTGCTCAATACTGTCAGACAATCTACCCCAACGCGGTATATTCGAGAGTCGCCTGTATGAAACAGGTGAATACGGTCACCGATACAGAGCAAGCCTGATAACGTAGACAACAACGGCGGTACCCGTTGATACGATTGAGGAAAATATAGAATATCGTTGGCTTTGTTGACTGCTGTTTTGATGATAGTGGCGACTTGATCATCATCAAAACTGATGGATGACGTCTCATCTTGTGATTGTGCCAGTGCAGTCAACCCTAATGTGATTTTGTGAGCAATGGTATTCACTACCAGTCGACTTGCCTGTTTTGGAAACTGACAAGCGCTGACCCCATCTGCCATCAGCACCAATAATGGGGCTGATGAGGACGGGTGAGATACTGCATGAGGCATTGAGCGATTAGCATTAGATGATTCTGCACCTGAGCATTGATAGGGCAAGCAGGTGGTGATAAGTAAGCTGTCTTGGTTTTCAGTCTTGCGACCTGCCATAGTGAAAAAATCAAGCCACCATAATGCAGTACTGGCATCAACAATATCCTTACTGTCACCAGTCTTATCAATAGCGTGGCTATCAATGCGCTGGCTGACATCGTTGGTAACAAACTGACCTGAGCCTATTAGAGATGACGGATTGCCTGTATTAAAATGAACCGCCATCTCATCAGCGTTTTGGTACATATCACCATCCGCATTTTGACTATTGTTTCTATTGGCGTGTGCTATCGTCATCTGTCTTCACCCCGTACTATCTATGACTCACTTGTATTTCGGCAAATGTGCCATCTGGCATCTCTTCAATAATGATGCCTTCTGGCTCTTTTAAGAGAAACAAAGCAAAGAATCCAGCCACTGCTGTCGCGGCAATTACAAAGAAAAACACTTGATAAGACACCAGGCTCAACACCGTTAAATACACCACTGATCCAACATTGCCATACGCGCCTGTCATCCCTGCAAACTGCCCTGTCATACTGCGTTTGATCAGAGGAATCACTGCAAAAACAGCACCCTCACCTGCCTGTACAAAGAATGAGCAAAACATTGTGATTAACAATGCCAATGCCAGTGGCCACGTTGAGTCAAGGAAGCCCATTAATAGATACCCGATGGCCAAACCAGCTGTCAAAATCAACAAAGTAATTTTGCGACCAAACTTATCACTGAGCCAACCGCCACCTGGGCGTGACATGAGATTCATAAAGGCATAGCTCGATGCCAATACCCCTGCCATCACAATCGATAAACTAAAAGTTTCTTGGTAAAACAAAGGAAGCATCGACACGACGGCAAGCTCTGAGCCGAACGTAGCAAAATACAAAATATTTAAAATACCTACTTGCTTAAAATCATAACGATGCGCCACTGGTACAGGCGTGGTGAAAACCTCTTTATTAAAGCGGTAGCTACTGATGAACTCGTAAACATACAGTATCGCAAGGCCGATATAGACCATGGTGACACTAGACTGGCTCAGCAAGCTCACACCATCAGGTGATAGTTTCCACGCCAATAGGGCCAATGCCAAATACATAGGCAGTTTAAAAACCATCATTAACCAAAAATCACCTGATGACGTCACCATCATGGCACCTGATTTTTTGGGTTTAAAATAAGTAGCTCCTTTGGGTGTATTACGCGCCATCTTATAAAAAATGATGCTATAAATCGCCATCACAACTCCTGACGTGGCTGTTGCATAACGCCAACCTTCATCACCACCGAACACTGCTGCGGCACCAATCGCGATAGTCGGCAATAACAGTGCCGCTGCTGCTGAGCCGAAATTACCCCACCCCCCATAAATGCCCTCAGCTGTTCCCAATTCATTGGTTGGAAACCAATCGCTCATCAAACGGATACCCACCACAAAACCTGCACCCACAAAACCCAGTAAAAACCGAGACAGTGCCAAGGTGTTGTAATCCTGCGCGAACGCAAAGGTAAAACAAGGAATAGCACCAATGGCTAAAATGGCGGTATAAACAATACGAGGGCCAAAACGGTCTGTCAGCATCCCGATAATCACGCGGGCAGGAATAGTCAGTGCCACGTTTAAAATGAGTAGCGTTTTGACTTGATCTTTACTCAGATTGAGTGTTTCTCCAATCGCTGATAAAAATGGTGCATGGTTAAACCATACAAAAAAGGTAAGGAAAAATGCCATCCAACCTAAATGAAGGATTTTATTTTTACCCGTAAATGACAAAACATTAAGCTTGTCTTTACTAGGTGCAACGGGGGCTGATGATGACATAGGCAACTTCCTCAAATGATTAACTTCAGGGTTCTGACAACGTACTAAAGGTACTAAGTGTTCAAAAAATGCAGTATTCAAATATGATAAGTAGCAATGTTTCAAGCAGTGCAATGGTTATGCCAGTTATTTATGTACGCTGCCAAATCCGTATAAAGATCAGCACTCGTTAATTATCCAAGCGCCTTTACTGGCGGGTCTATAACCATTACCACACCTGACGCTTATGCTAATAAAGCATTAACACAGCAGATTTAAAACACTCCATCAGCCTCCCTTATAAACAGCAATAACATCCAACTTGGGGCACTGTAGTGTCTATTTTGGTGCATTAATTTTTGATATCACTGTCGTTAACAATCGTGTTCACCCTGATTTTTGGCAAATAGTGGCGCTAACTATACTCACGTAAAAACCTTTGTACATAAGTGACTCGAACCGATACGGTATACCTTTATGTCTGATGGCAACACGCAAAAACCTAGCTAATCGAAGTGCTCTGGCATGATTATTGAATGCTCTGTAATAGTAGGTATTAAATGCTGTTTATCAGCTGTTGTTGAGAGACGGAGCCGTTTATAGCGTGATAAAAAATAAACGATGTCCGTATTCAACCAGCCCCATTACTAAGGACAGACGCATGATTAGCACTGCATTGAACACAGAAAACAAAGGCAATTTGGTGGTGATTGGCAACGGTATGGTCGGTCATCACTTTATTGAACGAGCAATTGAGCAAGGACTGCACCAGCAATTTGATATTCATGTATTTGCTGAAGAAGACCGCCCTGCTTATGACCGTGTTTATTTGTCGAGCTACTTTGAACATAAAGATGCCAGTAAGCTGAACCTAGTAGATTTAACGGCTTACGAATTATCAAAAGTTAATTTGCATTTGAATCAATGCATTGTAGATATCGATTCTGCCAGTCAGCGTATTACTACTGAGGCAGGCGAGATTATTGAATACTCTGAATTGGTGCTAGCGACGGGCTCATATCCTTTTGTGCCGCCCATCCCAGGCCGCGAGCATCCGCACTGCCACGTATACCGTACCATTGCAGATTTAGATGAGATTCTAGCGATTGCTGAGCTACCCACTGTCAAAAAAGGCGTGGTGGTTGGTGGTGGCTTACTGGGGCTTGAGGCCGCAAAAGCGCTCGTGACGCTAGGGCTTGATACCTATGTGGTCGAGTTCGCACCGCAATTGATGGGCGTTCAGCTTGATGCCGCTGGTGGTGAGATCTTAAAGCGTAAAATAGAAGCACTGGGTGTCAAAGTACTGACAGGCAAAAACACCAAAGAGATTCTGTCTAATACTGCACGCGACTCTGATGACACTAGCAGTGATGGTCAACATTTAACCATGCAGTTTACAGATGGCACCTCTCTAACGACCGATATGATTGTGTTTAGCGCTGGTATTAGACCGCAAGACGGTCTCATTAAAAACAATCCCGAATGCGGTATCGAAATGGGCGGGCGTGGTGGCATCTTGATCAATGAGCAATGTCGCACCAATGTAGATCATGTTTATGCCGTAGGCGAATGCGCAGTATGGGACAATAAAGTATTTGGTCTGGTAGCTCCCGGTTACAACATGGCCAGTATCTGTGCCGCGCAAATCGCTGGTGATAGCAAACAGATATTTACGGGTGCTGACATGAGCACCAAGTTAAAACTGATGGGTGTGGATGTAGGTAGTATTGGCGACGCACATGGCTCAAGTGAAGGCAGCTTAAGCTACCTGTATCAGAACCCTGCTGAGGGAATTTATAAAAAACTGGTCACCACACCAGATAACAAACGATTGCTTGGCGCTGTATTGGTAGGCGACACCGAAGACTATAACAACCTATTGCAATTATATTTAAATGACATTGACCTACCCGCACACCCAGAAAGCCTGATATTACCCAATGTCGAAAAACCCGTGATGGGCATCGACAATCTGCCAGATACCGCCACGATTTGTTCTTGTTATAACGTGACCAAAGGTGCTATCTGCTCAGCCGTCGAAAACGGCGCATACTCCGTCAGCGATGTAAAAACCATGACCAGTGCTGGTAGTGGCTGTGGCGGCTGTGCCCCTATGGTCAAAGATACGGTCAGCTATCAACTCACCGCCATGGGCTTTGAAGTAAACAATGACTTGTGTGAGCACTTTGCTTACTCTCGTCAAGATTTATATAGCTTGATTCGCGTGCACGGTATCAAAACCTTTGATGAATTACTAACTGAACATGGTAGCGGTCATGGTTGTGAGATATGTAAACCAACGGTCGCCTCTATTTTGGCATCGTGCTGGAATGACTACGTACTCAAGACTGAGCTGACACCACTACAGGACAGTAACGATTACTACTTAGGTAACATCCAAAAAGACGGCACTTATTCCGTCGTACCGCGTGTGCCGGGCGGTGAAATTACTGCAGACAAGCTCATCGTACTGGGTCAAGTGGCGAAGCAGTTTAATTTATACACTAAAATCACTGGTGGGATGCGGGTCGATCTGTTTGGCGCACGCATGGAGCAATTGCCTGATATTTGGACGCAACTGGTGCAAGCAGGCTTTGAGACTGGCCATGCCTATGGTAAATCTTTACGTACCGTGAAATCTTGTATCGGTAATAACTGGTGCCGCTACGGCGTCGATGACAGCATTGGCCTCGCCTTGAGATTAGAAGATCGTTACAAAGGCGTGCGCTCGCCGCACAAAATCAAGATGGGTGTGTCAGGCTGTATGCGCGAATGTGCTGAGGCGCAAAGTAAAGACTTTGGCATGATTGCGACTGAAAACGGCTGGAATTTATTTGTCTGTGGTAATGGCGGTATTACCCCGCGTCATGGTGAGCTGTTCGCCACCGATCTGGATACCGAAACCATGGTCAAATACATCGACCGCATCATTATGTTCTATATCAAAACAGCGGACAAGCTACAGCGCACCTCAAAGTGGCGTGAAAGCTTAGATGGCGGGCTTGATTATCTAAAAGCCGTCATTATCGAAGACAGTTTGGGCATAGCAGATGAGCTCGAAGCACAAATGCAATTATTGGTCGACAATTACGTGTGTGAGTGGGCAGCGACGATTAATGACACCGAAAAACTCAAACGTTTCCGTCATTTTGTAAACAGTGAGAAAGGCGATGATAATGTCGTTTTCGTGACTGATCGTGAGCAGATTCGCCCAGCGACTGATGCGGAAAAAGCAACCATCAACCTGGTTGAATTGGCCTAGCCAATGATGAGTGCCTTGTTTGTTATCACAACAAGCAAGGTGCTGTTTTTTCCACTCATGTTTTTAGACTCAAGTTTTACGACTCATTTTTCTCAAATCATGTTTTGCAAATTGCAGCTTATCACTCACGATTTATCATTCATACAGAGCAATATTATCATCACTAAGGATACCGCCTCATGAACCAACAGACTATTTGTACACTTGACGATATCATTCCTGAAACCGGTGTCTGCGCCCTGATAGATGGCAAACAAATTGCTATCTTTCGTACCAAAGAGAACGATTTATTTGCTCTTGATAACTACGATCCATTCAGTCAAGCCAATGTACTGTCACGGGGGTTGATTGGTGGAACCACGATTACAGATGATACAGGAACAGCAAAAGAAGTGCTTTATGTGGCCTCGCCCATCTATAAACAACGCTTTAACCTAGCTACTGGCCAGTGTTTAGATGATGAGAGTATTGTGCTCAATACTTATAAATTCAAACTTGATGGGAATAATGTGGTGGCAAACTACGAATAATAAGCGACGTTATCTCTAATTTGATATGCCATTAATAATTGCTGTATTAATCTAAGACATCCTTTGATTCTGAGATTCAAAGGATGTTTTATTTTTGACAATTACGCTGAAACACCGTGATCTATGATTTTCAAAATACTTACCCAAACTGAAAAGCTGACAATTGCGTTTTTAGCACTTGCTGGGAGTAAGTCTTTTGGCCTTTATCACGTCCTGCTGCACCCACCGCTATCATAAGCGGTAACAAATGCTCTTCTGCCCCTAACGGATGTGAGTCAAGCGCATGAGGAGCATTTTTCCAATTAGCCAAGGCCGTGAGTCGTTTATTCGAATCTGCTGATTCTACAGTGTTCGTTAGCCATTCATCAAAACGCTCTGACGGTTCAGTAAAACTGGTATCGCCATAACCGCGCATATTATGAAAGCTCATGCCGCTACCGATGATTAGCACACCCTCTGTACGCAATGACGCCAATGCCTGACCAGCAGCCAAATGCGCTTGTGGGTCTAAATCATGACGCAGGGATAGTTGGACCACTGGAATATCCGCCTCAGGGAACATTAGCTTGAGCGGTATAAATACCCCGTGATCAAACCCACGCTCCGCATCTTGTTTATTGCTTACCCCTGCCTCTGTCAGTAGACTACTGACTTTCTCCGCCAATGCTGGTGCGCCTGAGGCTGGATAAGTCAAACTGTAAGTATGTTCAGGAAAGCCATAATAATCATAAATGAGATCAGGTTGCTTACTAGCGGTGATACTAAATTCAGCTGTCTGCCAATGTGCACTAATGATTAAGATAGCCTTTGGTCGCTCAGGCAAACGAGCAGAAATGCTCTTTAAAAACGTTGCCATCTCATACCACGTATCCGCTGGTTGCCAATCCATGAAAAAGCACGGCCCTGCACCATGCGGTATAAACAATACAGGCTGGCTAACTGACTCATTAGATAGAAGTGTTATCATGGCTTTCCCCTTGTTGCTTTTCTTAAATGGCTCTAATTAAACAGCTTTATTCACGAAAATTGAATAAAGCTATTTACAACTATAAAACCTATCCTAATTTTTCTGACAATACCTTATCCATACTGAAGGAACCGCCACCTTGGATGGCTAGAGCAAGCGAAGCCACCATCAATGTTAGCGCGTATTCATAACCACCATTATCAGCGAACAGCCCATTACTGATATGGACAGAAAAAATAGCCACCAACATGGTAAAAGCTGCGGCTAAAGCGGCCGGTCTGGTTAGCAAACCTAATACCATAGCCAGACCACCGAAGAACTCAGCACCGCCTGCGAGTATTGCCATCAGGTAGCCAGGCTCCATACCCATACTGCTTAACCATTGAGCCGTACCTGCCAGTCCGTTACCACCGAACCAACCAAATAATTTTTGGGCGCCATGGGCTGCTAAAATTAGGCCAACGGGTACACGAAGAACTAAGGCCGCTGCTCCAGCTTTTGATGTCAAAATAGTATTTAATAGTGATGATTTCATTGATGCTCACTCCATAACGTATGATTAGAATAAATAGTGTCGAAAATGATATAGGCACACTTTACTATCAACGCTATAAAAGAGTAAGATCAGTTATATTGAATAATTATCAACATACTGTTTATAATGGATTTGATATCGAGAGAATTATAGGGACAGATATGGATAGAATCGATGCCATGCGTGCTTTTGTCGCGGTAGTGACAGAAGGCAGCTTTAGTAAGGCGGCAATTACGATGCAGCTCTCGCCGCAGCTAGTAAGCAAGTATGTAGCAAAGCTAGAGGAGGAACTACATACTCGCCTGCTCAACCGTACTACACGCAAAGTCAGCCTGACAGAAGCTGGCAGTCAATACTTTACACACGCGCAGCAGATTTTATTGAGTATTGATGAGATGGCATCGCAGTTAGGCGGCTTACAGCAGCATCCCAAAGGCGTCCTGCGCATCAGTGCGCCCGTCTCCTTTGCCTTAAAGCATATGGCAAAACTCATCACTGATTTTCAGGAGCGCTATCCGTCAGTTACCGTTGATCTGCAGTTGAGTGATCGAAAAGTAGATATCGTTGAAGAAGGGTTTGATATTGCCCTGCGTATCGGACAGCTCCAAAGCTCATCGCTTATCGCCAAGCAGATTGCTCCGATTCGCGTGGTGCTATGCGCCTCGCCTGAGTACCTCAAAGCTCATGGCACCCCTAAGCAACTTGAGGATTTAGAGTCGCATCGCTATTTGCATTATAGCTATATGAATGTAGAAACTAAGGGTCAAATCTACAAATACCTAAAGACCAAACAATTCAAAGAACGTAGCGTTTTCCATAGTAATAATGGTGACGTACTCGTTGAAGCAGCTATTGCAGGCGGAGGATTGATATTACAGCCAACTTTTATTGCTAGCGAAGCATTAAGTACTGGTAAGTTGGTTGTAGTGTTGCCAGAATATGAACCTAGCCCTTTGGGGTTGTATGCAGTCTATGCCCATAGAAAACTACTACCTCACAAAGTCAGATGCTTTATCGACTTTATGACCAACTACTATGGCACGCCGCCGTATTGGGATGAGAATATATAGCTCTAAATATAGAGAAATAAAAAAGCCACGACACATTATGTATCGTAGCTTTCGGTTCAAGCAAACTTAAGCGATCTAATTTGACGATTAGATCCAACCTTCTTCTAATAGGTGCTCAGTATTGCTGATTTTAAAATTATTGCATAAGTCATAGAATGCCATTGGGTCTTCAACATTATCGAGCAATTCTCGTTTATGCAGCGCCACAAATAACGCTAACGCATACGCCGCGCTATGAATAGATTTTTTAGGATTAAAGGTAATATCAGTGAAGCCCTGATATTGAATCACTTCTTCATGCAGCTGAGGATTTTGCTTGAGCGCATTCACGTACAGCCAATCATAAAATGTCGTTAAGGGCTCTACGCCCCATTCCATTCCAAAGTAATTGTAGCCAATGAGCTCGCCCGAAGTCATCAATCGCTCATCCTTTCGGGCTTGTCTTGGCGGCGCAGTCAGCAAATCCGTGTAAGGACCACCATCTTCAAAAACCATACTGGCTTGAAAAGCATTTTCGACACTATATGGATTGTCATCATGCTCATCAGTAATTTTTAAGCTAAACGGGCTTAATGGAAAACTCAGCTTATTACCAGATTTGCTAGACAGCTCTAACACATGCTTAAACCCATACTTTTTACGAATGACTTGTTGTAAGTCATTGATGGATTTTTTCTTTTGTCTGGTCGCAAATCCCACATGCCGCTCAAACATAACCATATCCGTTTTTACCAAATTGTCACTGTTGACTTTGGGCATGAATACAGGTCTTTGTTCTATCGTATTTGGTACTTCTTCCATAGTGATGTGCCTTAATATCAATGGTCTTGTATAAATGTTTTATGTTAACGGTGCTGATATCACCTGCTATTGACGTTGTACTCTGTCATTGCTAGCAGCATTTCTTATTATTGGTATTTTCTTCGCTAGCAGTCAAATACAGTGAATTGATCTAGAGCTATCGAGAGTTATCGAACCCTATCAGCGCTCGCTGGGCAGTTTATCTTATTATCAGTCATTTATCCTGCCCTATTTTAGAATTAATGCCGCCATACCTTCAACAATAAACCATAATCGAGCTATTTTGTATTCAACGATAAATATAAGACGCTACTATAAACGGGTTTAAAAGTATTTAAAGAAATCTGCTTGACCTTACCATGATGTCAACCTATATGCTGTCACTATAGATTTGAAAATAAGATTAAAAATATAGTTAAAAACGACAGAGGTTGTTATGAAAACAAAAAATACTAAAGCCCCTATTTATCAAGAAATACTGAGCATTGAAGGCATGAGTTGCGCGTCTTGTGTTGGGCGTATCGAAAAACAATTAAAAAATATTGAGCATGTTGAAAATGCCGAGGTAAACCTTGCCACTGAACAGGCGACTGTTTACTCATCTCAGCCTTTAGATGTAGCCCAGTTAAACAAAGCGGTAGAGCGCGCAGGTTATAAGGTGACTGAAACCAAGCCTATCGAGCTATCTATAGAAGGCATGAGCTGTGCCTCTTGCGTTGGACGAGTAGAAAAATCCTTGGCCAAAGTCGCTGGCGTGCAACAAGCTACTGTAAACCTTGCGACTGAACGCGCTTGGATTAAAGGCGATGCTCAAATACAAACGAGCGACTTAATTGAGGCCGTTAAAAAAGCGGGCTACGAGGCCAAACTGGTAGAACAAGATCAAAGTGATCGACAAGATAAAAAAGCCTCAGAGCAAAATCAGCTTAAACGAGATTTAGGGCTTTCTGCGCTGTTGTCACTGCCCGTATTCATTCTAGCAATGGGCTCGCATATGATTCCAGCCTTTCATATGTGGGTAGTGAATAACCTCGGCACTCAGCAAAGTTGGCTGATACAGTTTGTCTTGACCACACTGGTACTACTCTTTCCAGGTCAACGCTTTTATCAAAAAGGCGTGCCAGCCTTATTGCGTTTTGCGCCAGATATGAATTCGCTAGTGGCGATTGGTACCGTCGCAGCATATGGCTTTTCTCTCATAGCGACCTTTATCCCGCAAGCGTTACCTGAAGGCACGGTGCACGTCTATTACGAAGCCGCTGCTATGATTGTGAGCTTGATTTTATTAGGACGCTATTTTGAAGCAAAGGCTAAAGGTCGTACTTCTGGGGCCATTCAGCATTTAGTGGGCATGCAGGCAAAAACGGCCCGTGTACATCAAGATGGCAAAGTCATTGAGGTCCCTGTAGAAGATGTCACCGCACAAATGATCGTTGAGATTCGCCCAGGAGAGCGTGTGCCTATCGATGGCGAGGTGGTTGACGGTCACAGTTATATTGATGAATCTATGATTACTGGTGAACCTGTTCCTGTGAAAAAACAAGCAGGCGATCAAGTGGTCGGCGGTACTATCAATCAAAACGGTACCGTGAATATTCGAGCAACGGCCATTGGTGAAGATTCGGTATTGGCGCAAATCATTCGTATGGTAGAACAAGCCCAAGGCTCTAAATTACCAATTCAAGCATTGGTGGATAAAGTCACCCTGTGGTTTGTACCAGCGGTGATGTTTTTATCAGCATTGACCTTTATAGTTTGGTTGATTTTTGGCCCTGACCCTGCCTTGACCTTTGGCTTAATCAATGCGGTTGCCGTGCTCATTGTGGCCTGCCCTTGTGCAATGGGATTGGCCACTCCCACCTCTATTATGGTCGGTACGGGTCGTGGCGCCGAATTGGGTGTGCTATTCCGTAAAGGTGAAGCGCTACAAATGCTTCAGGACGTGAGCGTGGTTGCCGTTGATAAAACAGGCACATTGACTGAAGGCAAACCTACCTTAACGGATTTTCAAGTCCAACAAGGATTTGAGAAAGAACAAGTCTTACGTGTGGTGGCATCGGTTGAAGCAAAATCTGAGCATCCCATTGCCTTAGCCATTGTACAAGCAGCAGAGCAACAGAATATTCAACTGCTTCCTATCACTGACTTTGAGGCGATGACAGGTTTGGGTATTCAAGCAAACGTGGCAGGCCAAGTGATTCATATTGGCGCAGATCGTTATATGCAACAATTAGGGCTTGATGTCGCGCCTTTTAAACAAGATGCGCTACGTTTGGGGCAAGAAGGTAAAACCCCACTCTATGTCTCTATTGACCAGCAGTTGGCTGCTATCATCGCCGTTGCAGATCCTATTAAAGAGACGACTCATGCCGCCATCGCCGCACTACATCAGTTGGGCTTAAAAGTGGCTATGATTACAGGTGATAATCGCCATACCGCCCAAGCGATTGCCGCAAAATTAAATATTGATCAGGTAGTGGCAGAAGTATTGCCCGAAGGCAAAGTGGATGCAATACGCCAGTTGCAAGAGCAATATGGCCGAGTGGCATTTGTTGGTGATGGTATCAATGATGCCCCTGCATTGGCTCAATCCGATGTTGGTTTGGCCATTGGTACAGGCACAGACGTTGCGATTGAGGCGGCTGAAGTGGTGCTAATGTCAGGTAGTCTGCAAGGCGTGCCTACCGCGATTGCCTTGAGTAAAGCCACCATCAGTAATATAAGACAAAATCTGGCTTGGGCGTTTATTTATAATGTTGCTTTGATTCCGATTGCCGCAGGTGTCTTGTATCCCGCATTTGGTATTCTGCTCTCACCCATTTTTGCGGCAGGTGCCATGGCACTCTCTTCTGTTTTCGTATTGGGTAATGCGTTACGCCTCAAGTACTTTAAAGTATAGTCAGCGAACTACTAAACCGCTACAGAGTAAATATAGAATCGTAAAGCATATCCATATAGGGTTTAAACATTAATGCTTAAGCCCTTTCTAGGTTAGGAGGAGAAATATGAATATTGGTCAAGCATCAAAGCAATCAGGTATCTCTACCAAAATGATTCGCTACTATGAGCAGATTGGCTTGCTAGAAACCGTAAATCGCTCGAACTCAGGTTATCGCTTATATTCTAAAGACGATATAGACGATTTATGCTTTTTAAGACATTCTCGTGACTTAGGATTCTCATCCAAGCAAATGAAAGAACTACTATATCTGCGCAAAAATGCCAACCGTCAGAGTGCAGATGTTAAGCAACTGACACAAGAGCATATCGAAACGCTGAATCAAAAAATTGCCCAATTGCAGGAGATGGTCAATTCGCTACAGAACTCTTTTGATCATTGTGCAGGCGATGACAATGCAGACTGCGCTATTCTGGATGATCTTGGGCAAGCCAAATAGAGCTTTTAACGAGCACTTCT
The DNA here is from genome assembly GCF_044900935.1 of Psychrobacter sp. NPDC078501. NCBI lineage: Bacteria > Pseudomonadati > Pseudomonadota > Gammaproteobacteria > Moraxellales > Moraxellaceae > Psychrobacter > Psychrobacter sp. NPDC078501. Next base: position 49,975 of record NZ_JBJDOS010000009.1, read on the forward strand.
CTACGAAGACATTCTCGGTTATGTTGTTTTTTCACATCATTAAAAGAGAAGTGAGTATGCATACTGTTCAAGTATTGACAGTCAGCTTAGTGCCCATAGTGGTCGGTGGTAACACAGTCATAAGTTGTGAGTATTATCTGGCTCAAATGTGTAGTGAATCAGAACCGAGAAAACTGTTAGCAGTTCCGCTTCAAATGCTTGTTATATCCCGTTTTTAATAGACTCTACTTGTGTGTTTAATATATTCCGCATCATTATAAGCGAGAACTTTACGCCATCTTTTTCGGAAAGAATCTCGCTTAAATATATTTTTTTATCATCATATTGTTCTGGAAAATTGATACTTATATATGTCATTTTTTTCTTCTCAGCTTCCCAGAATCTATACTTTATTTCGGTATGACCAGCGTACTTTTGGAGAAAGCGATCAATGGTTAACCCTTCTTTCTGCCAATTTACTAAGCCTTTTGTTAACCAAACCTCATTCCAACTCTCAAACAAGGGAAAGTGAGCAAAAGTATTTCTAATAAATTTAAACAATGGGCCACCAATTTCAGATTCCATTGGAGGTCTTTGTTTCTTAATTGCCTCAAGAACATACTTAAAGGGCTCATAAGCTAGTAACTCTGCATAAACTGAAAATAGGTTAATCACTTTGCTAAAACGATACCAGTCTTCTTGTTCCCAAAATGAGTCTTCAATTATTTCATCGGCAAGATCATAAAACCTATTGTAAGCAAGTCTTAAAAAAACTTCTTCTTGTGATGTAGGTCGCAAATCCATGAAAGAGAACTCCTAGAAACATAACGCCGGGTTAAACTGCAAAAAACATGTGTTAGCATTTTGAGCGAAGCCGAACCAACCTTTTTATTTCCGTTTAAACTGCTTGTTATATGAATGTATTAATCATCGATCTTCAGGTTTTGTGTGTTTAACTTTTGCTGAGAACTCTTTGAGTTCTTCAATGCTATATTTGGTATGTACTCTTTCAATTGAAGGAGGCTGATGGTTGATACTTAAACCTATACGTCTAGCCATTTTAGGTCGAATAGGTCGAGGAACAAAACCACCGCCACAATTTGGGCATACATTTTCTAGTATTTCATTTACACATGTAACGCAAAAAGTGCATTCGTATGTGCAAATCATTGCTTCGGTAGAATCTGGTATTAAGTCTTTATCACAACATTCACAATTAGGTCTAATTTCTAGCATATATCAACTCCATTTTAATTCACCTAGGGCTTGTTTCTTGGGCTACAGAGCGTAAGTCGTGTGGCAGCCCATAGCAGCTACTTGTTATATTTTGATGCCTACCAATTAATGATTAATGGCAAAACTGGTCGTAAGTCTTCAGATAATCCACTACGCTTATTATCAGGAGATCTCAACTTTCTTGCTAGCCCATTATTCGACTCTTTACTATCACGTACGTATAGTATTTCGAGAATCTTAGCCCACGCCTATGCGGATTAGACTAGCAGAAAATCTAACTAGTACGAATTAATTATAAAATTTCTGCTTAGGCTATTATTTTATACTTCCTACTTTTATCCTCTCAACCAAGAAATCGACGGCGGCTTTTACCTTAGGCACTAGATAGCGCTGCTTTTGATACAGCAGATATACGGCCATATCAGCGTGCTGCGTGATTGCTAATGGATGCTCAAATTTAATCTCTTGCAATGCGCCTGACTCAAGATATGAGGATAGTGCCCATCGAGTGGACATCAAAACCCCTTCACCATCACAAGCCTTTTTTGCTAGCCATGGTCCATTGTTTGAAATTGCCACTGCAGGTCCTGAGACATCATGCCACTGATCGTCCACATAGCAGAGCCAAGGCGTTGGCCCGTTTGGCGCTTTGAAATACAGACCTTTATGTTCTTTTAACGCCATTACATGATTAGGTGCACCATGCATCTCTAAATAACTGGGCGATGCAACCGGAATAAACCCATTGTCCATTAGCCTAATGGCAAGCACTCGCTCATTTGGCGCATAGCCACCGCGAATCGCAATATCGACATCGTCACGTCCTAATGCTGATGGCTCATCACTGAGACTGACATCTAGCACAATCTCTGGATACAACTCACCAAACTCATCCAACAGTGGTAGCAGTATTTTTTCACCGAAACCCACCATAGAGCTGATGCGTAACCGCCCCATTGGCGTCGTTTGATAACTGCGTACTGTTTCTTTGCTTTGCTCGAGCTGATCTAGTACTTGCTGCATATCGTCGTAATAGACCTGCCCTACTTCGGTCAATTTAACGATTCGAGTCGAGCGCTTTAACAGTGTCGCGCCCAAGCTCTTTTCTAAATCAGATACCCGTCTCGATAGTGAGGATGGCGGTACTTTGAATGCATTTGCGGCCTTAGTAAAACTGCCCGTTTCTACGACTTTGCTGAAGTACTTGATGGCACGTAATTGATCCAACTGACCTCTCCATTTAGGTGAATATTTGAGTATTCTCGCCTTATTATTGTCTTAAAAGCAATAGTGATTCACGTTATTCCTTATATATAACCACATTAAAACCAGTAATAATGTGTTTAACTTAAACGTTGCAATGAAAACACGATTAAAAATAACTTTTACGTCAACAATGGAAGAATGACTTATGATTACTTTGCACGGCTTTGCTGCAAGCAACTATTACAACATAGTAAAACACGCTCTTTTATATAAGGGCGTTCCATTTCAAGAGAACCTTTTGTACGCTGGTAGTGATGATCTACTAACCGTTAGTCCAGTGGGTAAAGTACCTGCGATCACCATGCCTGACGGTTTTAATCTGTCGGAATCTAACGTGATTTGTGACTTTTTGGAAGAAACCTATCCTGAAAAGCCACTATATCCTACCGATGCAGCAGAACGCGCGACTGTACGTCAGATTATGAAAATAGCAGAGCTGTATTTTGAGCTACCAAGCCGTCGTCTGATTCCATATGTGTTTTCTGGTACTCAAGCACCTAACGCAATCAAAGAGGAAGTCCGTCAAGTATTGGGCCGCGGTATTATTGCCATGAATCGCTTATGTAAATTTTCGCCTTGGATTGCAGGCGAGCAATTCACCATGGCTGACATCTATGTGCATCACGTCAACACTATTGTCAACGCTTTTGGCGCGACTCAGCTTGAGTGGGATGTACTGGCAGAAGTGGACGGCATGAAAGAATGGAACAAAGCCATGAGTGAAACCGACATTGCAAAAAGCGTTCAGGCAGACAGTCAAGCAAACATGCCTGAGTTTATGCAACACGTTAAAGCTCTAATCCAAGCCGCAAACGCTAAATAACATATGACAGTGTGGCCACTAAAAATGAGCCATGTTAAGAAAACTACTAAAGCTCAATAACCTAAAGAACGACCAATGCCGTAAAGGGATTGGTCTAAAAATCCAACTATTTGCAGGAGCAAACCTTATGACCGATAAAAATAAACAACTGGTTTCAACCATCAGTGATGACAACAAATTAACCCTGTCTTTAAAAGACATCGAGATGCCGCAACCCGGTGCTGACGAAGTTGTCGTTCGCATGGAAGCCATGCCATTGAACCCCTCTGACTTTGGTGTGATGTTCAGCGCCGCTGATATGTCAACCGCTGTACAATCAGGCACTGATGACAGCCCGATCATTACTGCTGATGTGCCTGCGAAATTCATGCCATCACTCAAAACGCGGGTAAATAAAGACACGCCTGTCGGCAATGAAGGCGCTGGTACAGTCGTCGCAGCAGGCTCATCAGAAGCCGCACAATCACTCATGGGCAAAATGGTTGCGGTGATTGGTGGCGGTACATATCGTCAATACCACTGTGTCAATGTAAGAAGCTGCATAGAAATGCAAGACGGCACGACAGCTACCGAGGCCGCATCGTCTTTTGTAAACCCGCTCACCTCACTGGCAATGGTCGAAACCATGCGCGCTGAAGGCCACAAAGCCATCGTACATGCAGCAGCCGCTTCGAGCCTTGGCCAAATGCTAAACCGTATCTGTATGGCAGACGGCGTTGATTTGGTGAATATCGTCCGTAAAGACTCGCAAGAAGAGCTATTGCGCGATATGGGCGCAAAATATGTGGTGAACTCAAGCAGCGAGACATTCCTTGCTGATTTGACCACCGCGATTACTGAAACAGGCGCTACGATTTCGTTTGACCCTATCGGTGGCGGTAAGCTCACCAGCGATATTCTAAACTGTATGGAAGCAGCTATTACTCGTGACGTAGAAGAATACAGCGTCTATGGCTCAAATACCTTTAAACAAGCTTATATTTATGGCGCCTTAGACCGTGGTCCGATCACCTTAAACCGTAACTTTGGTTTTGCGTGGGGTGTGAATGGATTCTTATTGTTCAATGCACTTGGCAAACTTGGTAGTGAAACGGTTCAGTCCATGCGCAAACGCGTGGCAGAAGAAATCACCACCACCTTTGCGAGCAGCTATACGCATGAAGTGACCCTAGAGGAAGCGCTACAGTTAAAATCAATCGCCGCTTATGGCAAACAGGCGACTGGTGAGAAATACTTGATAAAGCCTCAAGTCTAATTGCAAATTAAAGAACAGTTAAAAAAAGCAGATATCTATGATGTCTGCTTTTTTATGTCTAACTAAAAGTCATCGCCACTTCGCATTTACTCACAATTTGTATAGACCTCAACGAGAAAATCTTGCCCTGACGACACCGAAATCAGGCAATCAGATGCCAAAAGTAATCAATTAACATTATTACTAAACTTTTGGTTGCATCTACTCCTTATTACGCCTAGTATTTCGTCCCTTTAAATAACGCTATTTCTCAAAATATAGCTGATTCAGTTTGAAAGAGAGACAAGGCAACCGAGCGCAGATGTAACTGTGATACTTCAAGTGAGGTTAACGCTGTCACTCTTTTATAGAGAATTGACTATAGAGTCTTAGTAGATGTACCTATTCACTATAAAGAGGGACTTATTATGTCAATTGACGCAATCACAATTATTGACGGCGGCTTGGGTCGAGAGCTAGCCAAGCGTGGCGCACCATTTCGTCAGCCTGAGTGGTCGGCGCTAGCAATGATAGAAGCGCCTGAGATCGTCCGTGACGTGCATCGCGCTTTTATCCAAAGCGGTGCAGCGGTCATCACCACCAACAGCTATGCGCTCGTACCCTTTCATATTGGCGAAGCGCGTTTTGCCAATCAAGCGCAAGCATTGGCTACCTCAGCAGGCGAGATGGCGCGCGCTGCGGTCGAGATGGAAGGCCGCGACACTAAGATTGCAGGTTCAATCCCGCCGCTATTTGGCTCATATCGTGCCGACTTGTTTGACGCGGATCACGTGGAAGATATCGCCACGCCACTTATCAAAGGTTTGAGCGAATATGTGGATTTTTGGCTGGCAGAAACCCAAAGCTTAATCGCTGAATCTGTCGCTGTTCGCGAGCTACTGGACACGCTCGATACTGACAATAAGCCATTATGGGTTTCATTCACCCTAGAAGACAGCGAGGATCTCGATGTACCCCGCCTACGCTCAGGTGAGACGGTAGAAGAAGCCGTTACCAAAATGGCGGATATCAATGTAGAAGCGATCTTATTTAACTGCTGTCAGCCAGAAGTGATTGAACAAGCGCTTGATGTAGCGCAAAGCGTGTTGCAAGACAAGGATGCCGCGCACATCAAACTTGGTGCATATGCCAACGCCTTTCCACCACAGCCAAAAGACGCTACAGCGAATGATGGCCTCGATGAAGTGCGCGATGACCTAACCCCGCCTGCATACTTGGTCTGGGCAAAAAAATGGCAAACCCAAGGCGCATCACTGATTGGCGGTTGCTGCGGTATTGGCCCTGAACACATTCAAGAATTGAGCCAGCATTTCACAAGCACTTTGACAACAGGTACTTTAACAACAGGTACTTTGACGACAGGTACTTTGACGACAGGCACCTCAACAAAATAGAGATCGCACGATGCAAAATGGACAAAAAATTGGGCTAACCATGCTCACTGCCATCGTGTTTAGCTCGATGGTCGGTGCGGGTATTTTTAGCCTACCGCAAAACATGGCCGAAGTGGCAGGCGTGAACGCCATCATTACCGCATGGATCATCACCGGCGTAGGTATTTTGTTCCTCGCGGGCTGCTTTTTGCATTTGTCACGCCTCAAGCCTGAACTGGATGGCGGTATTTATACCTATGCTAAAACAGGGTTTGGCGATTTGGCAGGCTTCTTTTCGGCATGGGGTTACTGGCTGTGTGCGACGATTGGTGTGGTCGGTTACTTGGTCGTGGCGTTTGCCGCGCTGGGTAGCTTTATTGATACACCAACCAGTATTGTTTTTGGTGAAGGCAACACGCTGTGGGCGCTAGTCGGTGAATCTATCATCTTATGGCTGGTACATTATTTGGTACTGCGCGGCGTCAAGCAAGCGGCCTTTATCAACTTGCTGGCGACCTTGGCAAAAAGCTTACCGCTCATTGCTTTTATTGTGTTTGCCTATTATGCCTTTGATATGAAGACTTTTAACGCCGACCGCGCGGGAACGACTTTGGACGTGCCATTTATGGAGCAGGTCAAAGGGACAATGCTGATCACCCTATGGGTATTTACGGGTATCGAGGGCGCGATTGTCTTATCACAGCGTGCCAAGAAACGCGCTGATATTGGCCGCGCTACTTATATCGGGGTGTTGTGTGCACTGGTACTGTATGTTGCCATTACCCTGCTCTCTCTCGGGGTCATGAGCCGTGTGGATGTGGCAGCGCTTAGCAACCCATCAATGGCTGGCATCATGGCGCAGATGACGGGCGACGTGGGTAAATGGGTTATCAGTATTGGTCTTATCATCTCGGTATTAGCATCTTACCTGAGCTGGATTCTCTACTCGGCTGAAGTGCCGTTTACCGCGGCGAAGTACAATGCGTTTCCACGTATATTTACCAAGCAAAACGCACAAGGCACGCCAACGGCATCATTACTACTAACCAGTTTGACCGTGCAGCTGTGCTTACTGATGATCTTTTTGACCGGTAAAGGCTATAACACCTTGGTGATTATCTCCACCTCGATGATTTTGATTCCTTACTTTTTAGTCGGGGCGTATTTGGTCAAAGTATCATTTGCACAATCAGAACGCTGGAGCATCAAAGCCATCGGTCTGGGCGCGAGTGTCTATGGTATCTGGCTAATTTATGCTGCTGGCGTGGATAACTTGCTGTTGTCCTTGCTGCTGTATATACCTGGCTTAGCGATTTTTTATTACAGCCGCTATCAATCGCGTCAGCAGTTAACATAATCTAGCTGATCGATAGCTATTTTAATAATGTAAAAGGTCCAAAAAATCATCATTTTTTGGACCTTTTTTAGTGGTGATCAAGGCTTCAGAGCAAAGCCAGTCATATAAACAACCGCAAATATTAAGTATTAGCAAGGAAAAATCACCACCTCATCCCCCTCTTGCCACGGTTGAAACTTAGTCAATAAAGCTTCAAAATTTTATAAAAAAATATATCTTATTGCCGAGACTCTAACTCGATCATCTCAGGGTAATCATTGGCGTACCAGTAACCATTTAATCTATTGCAGACTTTAACCGCGACCGAATAGATAAAGTTGATTTATTATGCGAGTCAACGCTAACAGTCGATCCAGATTATTATCTCGTTCGCAAAAATAATTCGTCATCAACACCAATTATCGACGCTGTCTGGAACTGGTGTGTCACTCATTTAGTACTGGCTTAGTACAGAATTAGCGCTGGTTTGATTTAGTCAGGGCTAGCTAAGTATGAAGTTAATCGTCAATATAAATAATCTAGTCTCAAACTTATTAACGTAGTTAGCTTCTGAGGCTAACTACGATTTTAGTCGTGCTTTTCTGTCTTACTACAGTCGTGCTTCAACGTAATGATGCAGACCTTTCTGCTTTTTTATCCTCATCTCTTTCCTCGTTTTATCTTTTTACTAATTGCCTTAATCAAGAATAAAGTATAGCTACCTACCCTTTTTCAATTCAAAAACGCCCTATTTTTACGCGATTAAAATACTAAGTTTTTATGTCACATTACGTAGACTTACACAGTTAATTCATAATAAACAATTATCGACTAAATTATTACTCAATTTTGTATTAGTATTCATTGGTATCAACCAGCTGATTAAGAGAGCCGTCTTTTCTTACAAGCACGCCAGCCCCTTACACGATTTTACTTGTTGTACCTGCATAAGGACCAGACATGACTGCTAACACACAAGAAGCTCTAACTAGCGCAACACTCAGTTTCCAATTGATGACGCGAGCTGAGCCTCCAGAGTTGGTTATTGCCACGATAAAGTCGTTATTAGCAGTAAAAAAAGCGTGTGACGAGATATTAATTATCGATAATAATAATAAAGAGACGTCGTTATATGAGCCGTTAGCAGCATTTTGCCAAAGCCTAGACGCTGAGTTGAATGTTCATTTTTATCATATTGATCGTGTCGAAGGATTTAAAGCGGGTGCTTTGAACTTGGCACTTGGGTTAATGAGTCCAGACTGTAGTCACATTGTAGTGGTCGATAGTGATTACCAAGCGTTACCACATGCTAGAGCCTCTATTATGCAGGCTATCGCCCAATATCCTGAGCATACCCTACTGCAGTTTCCGCAGTTTTATCGTAATGAAGGACAGCTAGATGCGCATAGCGAGTTGAATCACTATTTCAATCATCATCTGTATCGTCCTTTTAATCGCAATCGCGCCTTATCAACGGGTACTTACGCAGTCATTCGACGCTCAGACCTTTTGAGCATAGGAGGCTGGTCAGGCGCTTCTATCACTGAAGATGCTCAGATGGGCGTGCTTATGCATCGACAAGGTTTTCGCAGTCAGTTTGTGCCAGAAGTCATTGCCACAGGTTTACTACCTAACACACTAGATGACCTAATATGTCAACGCCGACGCTGGATCTACGGCAATATGCAAGTGCTCACGGATTACTTGTCAGTCCCGTACAACTCTCCAGTTCAACATATCTCGCAATCCAAAAGTATGAGAGAACGTCTAGCCTATATACGCGCTCATCTGTCTCAGCTGAGTGCTTGGGTAAATTTCACAGGGTTCTTTACCCTTTTGCATATCTGCTCATTACTGGTAATGGTTGATATGCTTTTGGTAAATAACGCTAACGTGTCGATGCTTATCCCTCTATATGTGGTTTATGCAGGCTATGCATTTTTTATCCTTAGACGTTTATCGGCATATTGCCGTGATCAATCGCCTCTCAATCAACAAGTAGATGACAACCATCAGCCACGTTTTGGTAGAAAAATACGTGCATGGTTGATGCACTTAAATTTTTGGGAGATTGGTGCCTTATCATGGCTTCCGGTGCTGTGGGGACGAGAGAAACCTTTTGTCTGTACGCCAAAACAAAACTATATCCAAAGCCGTCAGTCATTATTCCTTAAGAATATAGCAGCGTTACCAAAACTGCTGTTGGTGCTAAATATCATTACAGCTCTAGTTGTAGCACCGTTTTCATCGCTCTACTCACCAGTACTATTTATCTGTGCAGCAGCAGTCTGTGTTCTCAAACTAAGCGCCGCCAAAGTAGCAATGGATAATTTCTCTGATGCTCGAGCAGACATACCAAGTATGAGTAAGGTTCTAAAACAGACTTTAAAGGTAGCCCATGAAAAAAAGACGACTATCACGACATCTTATGCGACATCTTTATTTAAAGATAAAAAAACCATCGATTCATAAAATTCAGTACTTATAAAATTAGTGCTTATAGGCATATCGATTCGCAAAAACTTGCGATTATATAAGCCAATTTTGAACCAAGGTCATTTTATTGTCTTTTATCGTTTCTATACTAGGTTCCCTATACACCACTCTACTAACCATAACACTTATAGCCATGATGCTTATAACTATAAAGGTCTCAAAAACATGATTAGGTCTTCGAATTCACCGCTACGTATTGCCATTATCGCACATTCACTGTATCCCATTGCCCAGCCTTACGCAGGTGGTCTAGAAATGATTACCCAATTGATTTGTGATGAGTTGGTGGCGCAAGGCCATGAGGTATTGCTTTACGCTCATAAAGATAGCGAGACGAAAGCAACGTTGGTGCCATTATTGACGCGTCATGAGTTTAGTAAGATGGTCTATGATAATGAGCATGAAACGGTCGCCATGGGCCGTGAAGAGATGTACCAATATCTCACTTATCAGATAGCCTTACGAGATATTATCGAACGTGATGAGCGCGGTGAAATTGATATCGTACATAACCACAGTCTGCATCATATTCCGATGATGACAGGCCAAGCGTTTGGCGAAAGGTTTTTTACCACTTTTCATACACCTATTTTTCCACAGTTACGTTTGGCGCTTTTAACACTGCGCTCTGGTACAACCACTCAATTTACAGCGATTAGTAAGCACCAACAGCAGTTATTCGCTGAGTTTGTCCCTTCACAAGTGGTGTATAACGGCATCGATGTCGAATCCTTTATTGCCAATACAGAATCGCTTAATAATACTAATGGTAGCGATGACGAGGTATATTTTTGGTATGGACGTATTTGCCCTGAAAAAGGCACTCATTTAGCCATGCGGTACTGCATGGAAGCTGGAAAAAAACTTATCATTGCAGGACCTAAAAGCAACGAAGACTACTTCAATCAAAAAGTAGCCCCTTTATTATTTAAAGACAGTAAGAGTGGCGATGACAAACTATTCAGTTACGTAGGTCATGTCACCAAGGGCGAGATTAACAATTACTTGTGCCAAGCAACTGCCATGCTATTTACCAGTACTTGGGACGAGCCATACGGATTGACCTTAGCTGAGAGTCTGGCATGTGGCACACCAGTAATTGGTTTCGATGCTGGAGCCAGTGCAGAAATTATTACTCCAGAGACAGGAGTCATCGTACCTAAAAAAGACAAAGCCGCCTTTATCCATGGTTTTTCTACGATTAAAAACATATCACGCCAAGCCTGCCGTGACCGTGCTTTACAGTTTTGTTCAGTATCGGCCATGGTAGACGGCTATCTGGCATTGTATAAAGCAGCGTTAAAAAATAGAACGGTGTTGATAGAAGATAATTCAGAAAGTTATATCAACAGCATCAACAGCTATGGGCTGTCTGATTTAACAAAAGAATCCCTGCAGTTTTTTAATCAAGCCATTCAAGCGCCAGTTGAAACTGATAATGATCTTGTTAGCTTTTCTGAGGGATCGTAATGATTCGTATCGGATATTATGCTCATCATCATGGCTCAGGACACTGCCGACAGGCAGACAAACTGGCTGCGTTGCTACCTAATGACGCAAGAGCACAATTAACGGTATTTACGAGCTTAGATGCAGATAGCTATCGTTTTACCGCTATTGATGAACAACAAATCGTACGCTTAAATGCAGAAGATGAACGCCCCGATGACATACTAGCAGGTCGTGCAGGAGAATATTGGCAACCAGCCAGCCTACATTACTCGCCCGTAGGCAATGGCGACATTCAAAAACGCAGTCACCAAATACTAGATACTATCTTTCAATGTAAGATCGATCTAATGATTATCGATGTCAGCGTTGAGGTGGCAATGCTCTGCCGTGCGGCAAGCGTCCCTTACCTTTACGTTAGGCTTCCAGGTATTCGCGATGATGCGCCACATATAGGTGCTTTTGCTGGCGCGCTTGCCTTACTAGCTCCTTATCCTAAAGCATTAGAGTCTACCCAGACATCTGAGTGGGTCTGTAATAAAACGCTCTATCTTGACTTTATCTACTCTCAAAAAGCTGAGTCATGTACTTATGAGAGCTTTATAGATATTTTGGCAAAATTAAGCGCTAATAGCGAAACTTCTACTCTTAAATCTACAAACCTACTATCTATCGAGGCTAAATTAATAGACAAGTCCGAAACTACAACACCTATTATCACCGTTATTAAAGGCTATGGTGGACATAAAGCGATTGACGAAAAACTACCGGAATTGCGCTCACTGCTACCCAATGCGTTAATTATCTCTCTCGGGCCTATAGACGATGACAAGCGATGTTATGTCGATGTCTCAGCTGAGGTAGATGACGTCACACCATTTATTTGTCATAGCGATTATCTAATGATAGCTTGTGGCCTAAACGCTGTCGCGCAAGCGTATCATTATGATACGCCGCTCATAGTAGTGCCTGATGACAGACCACATAATGAACAAGCCGTCATGGCTGAAGCGTTAGTCACTCAAAATAAAGCGCTAAATTGGCAGCAGTTTAAAACCTTAATGCGCGTCAATGATGATCAACCTGAATCTATTGCCCAAACCATTCATGGCCGAAATAAATCACACCCCACTACTTCAGTTGATAGCATTGAAAAAAATAACAGTGAGGAAGATAGCAGCGAGGAAACCAACATAGCTATGCTAACAGCTGCTCAAGCGTTTATGCATAGCACCACTGATTATCCTACAACTAAGCTTTGGTTTGAAAACTGGTTACTCCCTCGTCTCAACTTAACACCTAAATCAACAATTAAAGACTGACTGATTAAAAATAACAGGCAGCACTATAACGAGGTAAAGACAAGCGATGACCACTCAGCCAACGAGTAACGCGAGTACGACTTCTGATACTGTACCGATGACCGTCATTACGACCTGCTATGGTCGTAATCGTCATCTCTACAACCTACTCAGTAGTCTAGAACATAGTAGTGTAAAGCCAGCCGAAGTCATTATCGTCAACGACGACGCTGACCCCAATCAGTTAGCTGAATTTTCATTAAATATCGTGAAGTTACCGACTACGGTTAAATCAGCTGTGAATGATGGTGACGATACTACAACTACAGAGTTTGATATCGGACATAATCGCAATCTTGGAGCGTTGCAGGCAACTCACGATATGCTGATTTTTTTGGATGTCGATTGTATCGTAGCGCCTACGTTTATTGAGCAAATGTATAAGAAGCTTCTGCAATATCCTAATGCGCTTTTAATGGGTCAACCACGCTATCTAACGCGACCTTTGTCAGTAGAAGAAAATGCACAATTAAAAATTAACCATCTGCCTGTCTCTCTTTTAGACGAGCTGTCTGTATATAACCCTTATCGTTATAATTTTGATGAAGCTGACTCATATCCTACTGAAACAGAGCAAACAGCTATCAAACAAACTGATGATTACGGTGCATTTTGGAGCCTATGCTTCGCTATCAATCGCCAGACTTTTGATAAAATTGGTGGTTTTGACACCCAATATACAGGTTATGGTGCAGAGGATACCGATTTTTCCTTTACAGCACATCGATTAGGTATCGATTTTTACCTCACTGCTGATATCGCTTATCATCAGCAGCACAGTGTCTACCGGCCACCACTCAATCATCTGGACAGTATCATTGTCAATGCCAATCGCTTCTATCAAAAATGGCACTGTTGGCCCATGACAGGATGGCTGTCACAGTTTTCCGATATGGATCTGATTGATTGGACCGAAGAACAGTCATCACTGATAGCCGTACGACGAGAGCCTAGCGATAAAGAGATAAAGCGCGCTCATTGTCCAGACGCTCCCTATGTTTAACTACTTCTAGCTAAACATAGCTTAGTTAATCAATATTTTAGTACTGATGAATAGTTACCCCTGTGGGTGGTCGATTCATTTCCTGACGTTCAAAATCCCAGTTATGACCATGCCAAAAATGAGCAGTTTTATCATTGTCATTGAAACCGATCATTACTATTTCTAACGGTAGTTTCGTGTTTTGAATATGGTGTAAGTATGCTCGAGCTGCCAGCATCAGCCGATACAATAGAAAACCTGACGAGGGTGCTGACGAATGAATATCGGTAAAGCATGGATAGTCAGCAACAACTTCATGATGCTCTGATAGCACACTATGGTAGGTAGGGCTTGATAATAGTTTTTTCATGCTCGAAGGAATATCTAAGATGCGAGGAGTAGTGACAGGATCGTCATTAGGACTTGGGTCATCAGCTAATGTTGGAAACTGATAAGGCTGGTTGCTCGTCAATACCCCTAACGGGGCGGTCTCTGCCATTTGCTCCATCACTGATATATGATTGCTTCTAGGCGGTAGGCCAAAATGCAGTTTACTGTCACCAATTTGACGAAAAAACAACAGCTTAGGTAGTGAACTAGCTAACTGATGGCAGGCAAAAAAAACATCATGAATAAAGTGATTAAATAACACCAAGACATCATCGGGCTGTAATAGCATCTCAAGCTGAGCCGTGGTGACAGCAGGATTATTTGCAATTAGAACGACTCGTTTAGCTTGCTCTAGTGCCGTCTGTGTAACGACTGGTAGCGTTAAGAAAGCAGACTTCGCTGTGCTTATATTATCAAATGTATATTTGCTATTCTCTGACAGCACGATACTTTGTTTAAGTATTGGTTTTTTTGTATTGGACTCTGTATTAGACATAGCAACCTTAGTTAGTTTAAACTTTTGATTGCTACTTTAGCATTATTAACGATTTTTATAGAAAAAGCTTTACCCCTATTATGCAAGGATAAAGCCTTATCTTAATAAAAGTCTGCGACCTCCGACCTCTTACTTATTCAACTCAAAAATCATATTTTGCCATTATTTCAACTTGCTGACCTGCTGGCATCCATGGGAATGTCGTTGCGTCCTGATTTCTCCACTCAATACCCAAATCTAAATCTGGTAGATACTCATAGATAAGGTTTGCGCTTTTTACATTGGCAGAAGTATCTGCCGCATCGTCTACATTTACTTCACCATAACGCAAGTTGCCACGCAGCTTTTGGGTAAATTGATGCTTATATCCTACGCTATAGCCAGTTTGCGAGATAAGCTTCCCATCCTCGGCATCACAGTCTACGCCGCCATTCATAATTAGTGGCCCGCCAACACAGATGGCAGAATAGGCACCCATGCCTTTACCATTATATATACTCGCATGGAGTGAATCTTTACCCAATGTCAGCTTGCCCGCTAAAGAAACACCGATACCCACATCTGAGCCATCTCCGTTCTCAGCATCACGAGCTGTGACAGCCACGTTATAATCAAAGTTAGATATCTTATCTTTGTAGCTGACCACCATATCAGGTAAGCTCGCATTATCATAAACAGGATCTTGCGCCGTAAAACGCAGCCCCTTATAAGTATAGTGCAACGTCAAATCTGGCCGAATATAAGAACTACCACCAGAGGCCGTGCCCAAACCAGTACCCCAGAAGTCAAGCTGCTCCGTAGAAAGAGGCGCCACTGCCAAAAACTGACCGTTCCAAGTCTTACCAATTGTCAAATCATCAACCTGTACATAGGCATGACGCAAGCGCAGATTTGAGCCACCCTTGGCATAATCGCCATAAAAATCACCTTCAATGAACCCCGTGAGTTTTTTATCATTTACCGACTTGGTCGTCTTCACATTGATACGAGACTGACGTAAATTACCCTTAAATTCCGACTCACCTTCATCAGGAGAGTTAAAAGCACCTTCTGCTTTGATGTAACCACCGATACTCAACGTCGTGTCACCTGTCGTCACAAGATCGATTGCTTGTGCAGATACGCATGTTACAACCATAGCAAAACCTACAGATAGCCTTTTTATATAAAGCATCATTCATCTATTCCCTATTCTATGTTGATATCCTTATCAATCCCAATTGCTACTACGTTTTCTTTAATCCATAAAAATAAATAATCCTTTTAGATGAAAATTAACTTCTACTTAATAACTACTGTTCAATTAAAAAACCCAATCGTACTTTGACCGATATATTAGGTGTTACGCTTCTTGGTCAATATTCTCTAACGCAGCAATCGCGTCTTTTTGTGACTCATCGATAGGCTTTTTTTGTCCACTCAATTTATCAAGATATACCAACACCGACTCACCGATTGCAACGACTGTTTTCTGCACCGTACTGTAATAGGTATATTCATGAATCAGACTTGAATTACCGATTTTTTTGACCTTGACGCCAATCCATAATTCATCAGGATAAGCAACCGATTTGAGGTAACGACATGATGAGGCTGCCATCACCGAAGACGTCTGTTCGTTAAATAGACCAAGCCGCCTGTTGTAGTAGATACGAGCGTTTTGAGCATATTCGTAATAAACCACATTATTGACATGACCAAAGGAGTCCATATCACCCCATTCCACTTGCTGAGGGTAGATAACTGTAAAGTCATGCAATGGGTGATTGTCATCGCTTGTGACAATCTCTTGTATTTCTGGGAACGTAGGCGCAGCTTCCATAGTTTTTCTCTTTTTATTAGACAGATTCTGTTATAAAGATGATGAATGTGACTCAAGGTGCTCGTGACTCACACACCTCTCCCATCCCTAGCATTCAGTCAAACACTAGGGTTTATGCAAGTTTTCACTTTCGTCAAAGTCGATTTGATGGTGACCGGATTGTTTGACTAGATGAGATTTTCTGAGTACATCGAACGCATGCGTTTTTTATCGAGTTTACCGACGCTGGTTTTTGGCATGTCTGATAGAAATCTCACTTCGCTTGGCACACCGTATTTTGGCAGATGACCTCTCTCTACTGCTTGATGACCCAATGCCAAAATATCTTCCATTTTTGTGTCGGCATGGTCCGGTTTTAATACTATCAATGCCAAGGGGCGCTCGCCCCAACGCTCATCTGGCACACCAATCACCGCGATATCAGCAACGCTAGGATGAAAGGACAAAATAGTTTCGACCTCAAGCGAGGACACCCATTCGCCGCCAGATTTAATGACATCTTTGAGCCTGTCTGTGATGCTTAGTGTGCCATCAGCGGTCATGCAGGCGATATCTTGAGTATGCATCCAGCCGCCTTTCCATAACGCATTACCTGCGTCAGGATTTTTAAAATAACTTTGTGTTAGCCAAGGCGCGCGTATCACAAGCTCGCCTGTCGATTTGCCATCCATGGGTTGTGGTTTACCATTTTCATCCCAAATTTCCATCGAAACTAACATAATTGGCGAGCCTGATAGACAACGATAATTGAGGTTATCCTCTAGCGTCATTGACTCTGTTTTGTCATCGAATACTGCTCGAGACAGTACAGGGCAAGACTCTGACATACCAAAGCCTGACATAAATTCGATACCGCACTCGATAGCTGCTTTGGCTAAGCCCTCATTGAGCTTTGAGCCACCTAGTAACAGTTTAAGATCTTCAAATTTGCGACCGCGTTCTGCCATTTCTTTGAGAAGCATCTGTAGTATTGCTGGGACACCATGTGACAGCGTGACCTTGTGCTGCTCAATCAAGTCAACCAATTTTGGTGCCAGATATCTCCCGGGATATACTTGCTTGAGCCCTATCATGGTAGCGCCATACGGCCAGCACCACGCATGTACATGAAACAAAGGCGTCATTGGCATATAGACATCGTTGTAGCGCGCGCCTTGACCTTCGGCGTTGAGGGCTGAGGCCAAGGTACTTGCCATCGTCTGTAGTACTATCTGGCGATGAGTAAAGAAAACCCCTTTTGGATCGCCTGTCGTACCACTGGTATAGAATGTCGTAGCGATGGTGTTTTCATCAAAATCTGGGAAGTCAAACTCGTCACTAGCGGCGGCTAATAGCGCCTCATATTCGCCATCGACATAGTCTGGCAGCTCAGCTTTATCGTCTTCTTCATCATCAGCCCACATTACATGCTCGATAGAAGGCGCATCGTCACGATAGTCTTTAATCATTGGTGCAAATTCGGCATTTAACAGCAATGCTTTTGGCGCAGCATGATTGACGGTATACAGTACTTTTTCTTCAGACAGACGCACATTAACGGTTTGCAAAATCATGCCCGACATTGGTACTGCAAAGTATGCCTCAAGGTAACGATGACTATCCCAGTCCATGACCGCGACCACATCACCTGCCTGTAAGCCCATATTTTTTAATACATTGGCCAAGCGATTAATACGTTTAAAAAACTCAGCATAGGTATAAGTGACTTTGTCGGCATAGCTAATGGTTTGGTTGGTGGAAGCAATCTTGGCGCGATTTAGTAACTGTTTGATAATTAACGGGAACCCATACGCGTCTTTGGCTTGATGGTAGTTATCGTGTTCGTTGAGTATGGTTGTCATGGTATCTTCCTTGATAATAAATTGTCTTTGATATAGTCAACCCTCTATAAAAGAGTGACAGCGTTAACCTCACTTGAAGTATCACAGTTACATCTGCGCTCGGTTGCCTTATCTCTCTTCTAAACTGAATCAACTATAACCAGTAATGGGGCGAGCGTGCTTTTGAGTCTCAGACGCGTTCTATCACCATGGCAAGCCCTTGCCCAATACCAATACACAAGCTAACCACGGCATATTTGCCGCCCGTACGCTGTAGCTCTCGAGCGGTACTCAAGGCGATTCTTGCACCTGATGCGCCAAGCGGATGGCCGACAGCGATGGCACCACCATTGGGATTGACACGCTTATCATCAAAATCAATGTCCAACCCTTTTAGACAACCCAGTACCTGTGAGGCAAAAGCTTCATTGATCTCAATGACAGACATATCATCAAGGGTCAAACCAGCACGCTTTAGTGCCAGCTTAATCGCTTCAACAGGACCCACGCCCATGATATTGGGTTCAATACCCATTGCTCCTGATGATAAGATCTTGGCAATTGGCTTAAAGCCTAGCTTTTCTTCCGCTTGTTTTGAGCCGATGATGAGCGCAGCTGCACCATCATTGATGCCAGAAGCATTACCTGCGGTGACGATTCCATCTTTGTTTAATGGTTTGAGCTTTTGTAGTGCTTCAATATTAGAGCTGGCGCGAGGGTGCTCATCATCTGTAACGACTTTTTCGGGCAATTTCTTACCTTGGGAGACAGTAATAGGTGTTATTTCATCGTCAAAAAACCCTGCTTGCTTGGCAGCTTGGTACTTGGCTTGTGATGCTGCTGCAAATTTATCGGCTTCCTCTCGCGTAATACCATACTTCTGCGCGACATTATCGCCCGTCTGCGGCATGGTATCACTGCCGAACTGCTCAATAATCTTCGGGTTGGGGAAACGGCTACCAATGGTTGTATCAAATACTTTGAAGTCACGGCTAAAAGGCTGTTCTGTCTTGGCAAATACAAACGGTGCACGCGTCATCGACTCCACACCACCTGCTAAAATAATATCCCCTTCGTTGCACGTAATACTGCGAGCAGCATCGACAACAGTAGACAGACCTGATGCACATAGACGGTTGACTGTTTGACCCGGGGTAGTTACATCCAACCCTGCTAATAGAGCCGCGTTACGCGCGATATTGCGAGAGTCCTCGCCTGCTTGGTTAGCGCTGCCTAGCAACACTTCATCAAAGATATCAGCAGATAGTTGGTGCTTTTCGACCAGCGCTTTTATCACAGTGGCAACCAAATCATCAGCGCGTACGGTTGCTAATGCGCCAACATATCGACCAAAAGGACTTCTTAATCCATCATAAATATAGGCATCTAACATAACGTTTCCTTGTCGTATTTTTTGATTCTGAATAATGGTTTTATGGTTTAATAACCATATCTTGTCGTTCAAATTAGTAAGTGATTTGCTGAGTAAACAATGACACATCAAGCTTGGCACGGCGCTGCAGCCAAGGGCTTGGACGGTAACGTGGGTCACCTGTCAGCCCGTAGATACGCTCTAAAATAAGCAATACACGCGAGGCGCCAAGATGATCGCCCCAAGAGATAGGACCATATGGATAACCTAGCCCAAGCTTGACAGCATTATCGATGTCCTCAGGTGAAGCAATCCCTTGCATGGCAATATCACAACCAAGGTTAATTACCATAGCGACCACACGTTGTGCCACAAAGCCTGTACTTTCGGCAATCAGTGTGGCACCGACCATAGGCTGTGTGGTTGCCTCACTGTCATCCAAGCCCCTATTGAATAATGCATAAGCTTGTGTGATAAATGTTTCCTGCGTGACGAGACTTGGCATTAAAGTACGATACTTTGCTAGTCCAGTGAGCATATCAATGGCAACGGCTTGCTTGGGATCGACCTGATAACGAATCGCAGCATTAGTCGTATCTTCGCCATAGGGTGCGAGCAGCACCAAACTATTAGGGTTTGGCTTGTCGTTGTCGTCGATAGTGATACCCTGAGACTTTAGGTAATCGACCAGTTGAGTTTTGTCTTCTGCCAGATCAGCGCCAACCCAAACTGAGGTAATAACGGCATCAGATATGAGTACTTCGAACGACTGATCTTGAGCAGTAGCTGCTGACAACTTCTGACCGTTTTCATAGTGATAAAACCCTTCACCAACCTTACGACCAAGCTTTTTGCCTACCAGCATTTGACGGGTCAGTGGATGCGGGCGGTAACGCGCTTCGTGATAGAACTGATTGTAAATCGACTCCATCACGGGGTGCGATACATCGATACCGGTGAGGTCTAACAGCTCAAACGGCCCCATGCGAAATCCTGCGCCTTCACGCAAAATTCGGTCAATACTCTCAAACGTTGTTACCCCTTCACCCAATATTTTTAACGCTTCTGTACCGTACGCTCTACCGCCATGATTGACAATAAAACCCGGTGTGTCTTTTGCTACCACACCTAGATGACCCATACGTTTGGCCAAATCGGAGAGCACGTCAATCACTGATTGCTGAGTAGACAGACCTGGAATGACCTCTACAATTTTCATCAAAGGGACTGGATTAAAGAAGTGAAATCCTGCCACACGCTCTGGATAATCACAGTCAGCAGCAATTGCGGTCACTGATAAGGAAGAGGTATTGGTCGCCAAAATAGTATCGGCGGTGACCACACCTTCTAACTGGGCAAAAAGCTGTTTTTTGATGTCTAGATTTTCGATAATGGCTTCAACCACTATCTCAGCAGTCGCAATTTGGCTAAGCTCCTGTAGTACGGTCAAATTACTTAAAGTATCCTGTAGCTGCTCATCGGTAAACTTACCTTTAGCAGTGAGTTTTTCAAGGGTACTTTGCAAGGATTGTCGTCCTTGTTCAGCAGCGCCTGATTTGGCGTCATACAAGAGTACTTGGATACCAGCTTGAGCAGCAATTTGAGCAATACCCATGCCCATAATACCAGTGCCAATAATGGCGATTGTGTTCACAGTCATAATAATTCTCTACATAGTTTGCTATGAAATTTTGGTTCAAAGGTGATAACTTGCTTCAAAAGCAATCACAATGTGGCTTTGAATTAACGTGCTTATGAATTCACATGCTAATGAATTAACGCGGCTAGGAATTAATGCCCTTTGTACTCTGCAGGACGCTTTTCCAAGAAGGCTTTAGCGCCTTCTTTTTGGTCGTGAGTATTGAACAAAATCTGGAAAGCCTTACGCTCTAGAGCCAACGCACCTTCTAAAGGCATATCAACACCTAGATTTGCCACTTCTTTGATTTGCGCTAAGGCAATGGGAGAGTAATGTGATAGCTGCTCAGCAATCTCAATGGCGCGTGTGATAGTAGCCTCATCTTCAACGACTTCAGATACCAGCCCCATTGTGTCCGCCTCATCAGCGCTGATCATATCGCCCGTTAGTACCATTTTCATGGCCTTATGTTTGCCAATCGCGCGAAACAAACGCTGCGTTCCGCCAGCACCTGGCATGAGTCCTATCTTGATTTCGGGTTGACCAAATTTGGCAGACTTGCCTGCGATGATGATGTCAGCATGCATGGCCAACTCGCAGCCACCGCCTAGCGCATAACCATTGACGGCAGCAATAATGGGTTTTCGGCAGTTAGTAATGGCATTCCAATAGCGCTCACTATGACGCAGGTACATATCCGCTGTACTAGTAGTCAAAAAATCGTTGATATCCGCACCAGCGGCAAACACCTTGTCACCACCAGTAAGGACGATCGCTTTGGTTTGTGGGTCATCATTTAGTTGAATGAACAAATCTGCCATTTGTTGACGTAGCTCGCTGTTTAGTGCATTGCGCACTTTGGGGCGATTAAGTCTAACGAGACTCACGCCCTCTCCTTTTTTCTCACAAATAATGAGCGGCTCTTCCATGATCGACTCCTTAAACATCATTCTTGCATAAAGTATAAACACCGTAATAAAGCATTTATTTTGAATATTAAATATCGCTATGCGGTATTTAATATCAATATATACTGTTTATTTTAGTTTGTGAAGCATAAAAAATTGATAAATTAGAATAAATTTAAAATAAAAAGCCATATTCAATTATATAAATACCGCAATGCGGTTTTTTAAACCAAAACTATTGTAATTTAATAATTCATCGATTATGCTGTTTGCCTAAGACAATTAGATTGTTGTTCAGTATTATTCATATTGGTTATCAAAATCTAAGATTCTCAACACTCAGGATGCTCATAAGACCACTACTAACAATAGCGGTTAACCAAACAAGGAAGATTCACATGATTAGAGATAAAGAAACCCTCGACCACATCACACAAACCATTCGTAACTTCGTCAACGATCAACTTGTCCCTATGGAACATTGGGTTGCCGAAAATGACCGCCTTCCAGAAGAGATCATTGAGCAAATGCGAGAATTAGGGCTTTTTGGACTGACCATACCCGAAGAGTACGGCGGACTTGGGGTCACTATGGAAGAAGAAGTCACACTGGCATTTGAATTAGGACGCACCTCCCCTGCGTTTCGCTCATTAATAGGGACAAATAATGGTATTGGCTCATCTGGCCTAGTCATTGATGGTACTGAAGCACAAAAGCAGAAGTATCTACCTCGGTTGGCCAGTGGTGAAATCATCGGTTCGTTCTGTTTGACCGAGCCGGAGTCAGGATCAGATGCCGCCTCATTGAAAACAACGGCTATTAAGGATGGTGATACTTATATCATCAATGGTACCAAGCGCTATATCACCAACGCCCCGCAGGCTGGTATATTCACTGTTATGGCACGCACCGATCCACAAAACAAACGCTCTGGTGGTATTTCGGCATTTATCGTTGAAAGCGACACACCTGGTATTACTTTAGGAAAAATTGACAAAAAAATGGGCCAAAAAGGCGCACATACCTGTGATGTGATCTTTGATAATTGCGTCGTACCAGCTGATGCACTCATTGGCGGTGTTGAGGGGGTTGGCTTTAAAACGGCCATGAAAGTTCTTGATAAAGGGCGCTTGCATATTGCAGCAGCCAGTACTGGAGCCGCCACTCGTATGTTGAATGATGCGCTCAACTATGCTGTCGAGCGTAAGCAATTTGGTCAACCAATTGCCAGCTTTCAGCTGATTCAAGGGATGCTCGCTGATTCAAAAGCAGAAATATATGCCGCCAAATCCATGGTGCTAGACGCTGCACGTCTGCGTGACGAAGGCAAAGACGTCGTTACCGAATCCTCATGCGCCAAAATGTTTGCCACTGAGATGTGTGGCCGTGTTGCTGATAGAGCGGTACAAATCCATGGCGGTGCCGGTTATATCGCAGACTACGGTATTGAGCGGTTTTATCGTGATGTACGTCTATATCGTTTGTATGAAGGTACCACACAAATTCAGCAAGTCATCATTGCCCGCAATATGATTAAAGAAGCCAGCGAGTAATCCCTACCACTTTTTCATCTACCAAAATGCACGGCGGTATTTGCTAGGATGCTGATACCGTTTCCCTCTATTTTTACCACTACGCATCAAATTAGTTTTTCATTCTCACAACGTTAAGGATATAAATTGTGAAAAGTGTCGCTATAACTGCAGATCCAAGTATAAGATCCACCCAAAAACAACCTTGGAAACTGGCCTTTGTTTTTTGTTTCTTAGTTTTATTATGTGATGGGGCTGATATCGGTATTCTTGCCTTTACCTTATCCAGCCTAAAACTAGAGTTTGCACTGACCAATGTACAAGCTGGCGCTTTAGGCAGTTGGTCCTTATTTGGGATGGCAATCGGTGGGTTCTTTGGTGGTTGGGCTTGCGATCGCTTTGGCCGAGTACGTGTCATCGTCCTTGCGACTGGCATGTTCTCTATATTATCTGGTTTTAGTGGATTGGTGCAGAGCTATGAGCAGTTTGTCACGCTACGGGTTATTGCCTGCTTGGGTCTTGGTAGTCTTTATATCGCTACCAATACGCTTATGTCAGAGATGGTACCTACCAAGCATCGAACCACCGTCCTTGCTGCATTAATGACTGGATTTACTTTAGGCTCATTGGTTATCACCAGTGTATCCGCTTGGATTATCCCTAGCTATGGTTGGCGCACACTATATCTACTAACGTTTTTGCCGATACTTTTGGCAGTATCAATGTACTTTTTAGTACCTGAACCCCAGTCTTGGAAAGACGCTCGAGCATTAAAACTGAGCGGCGCACTAGACACACTCAAAAAAGCAGAGAACCCATACAAAGCGATAATGGAAAATCCGAAACACCGTATCATGTTTATCCTATGGTCAATGAGTTCAGGACTTTTACTATTTGGCTATTTTGGTGTCAGTAACTGGCTACCTTCTTATCTAGAAACTGAATTGGGTATCAAGTTCAAAGAAATGGCACTGTATATGGCGGGAACGTACCTGACTATGATGTTTGCCAAAGTCGTGGCTGGATTCATGGCTGATAAAATCGGACGTAAGATAGTATTTGCCTTTGGTACGATGGGCACTGCATTGTTTATTCCTATTCTAGTGTACATGCACACGCCAGAAAATATCGGTTGGTTAATGATCACCTTTGGTTTCTTATATGGTATCCCCTATGCCATTAATGCCACCTATCTAACCGAAAGTTTCCCTACTGCTATCCGAGGTACTGCTATCGGTGGTGCATTTAATATTGGACGGCTTGGCTCTGTGATTGCTCCTGTTGCCATTGGTTATATGGCCATGCATAACTCTATCGGCGCAGGTTTATTACTTATGGCAGGGGCATATTTCTTATGTGGTCTTATCCCTACTTTGTTCATTAAAGAAAAGCAATATGATCCACAACAAGCCTAACCATACCTCTTATAACGACTATTGCTACCGTTCATACCGCATAGCGAAACAATAGTTTCTCATTATGCTATGCTGAGAATGAGAATGTGAAAGTAAATTGATATAATGTGGTTAAAGAGATAGTGGGCAACTGTGAGCTGATAGTAGCTCACAGAATGCTATGAATAATAAAGTTTTGTGATTTTATAACGCTTGTATGAATTTGATTGGGGATAATAGACGACATATGACTAATGATACCCTTACCGATGAAGACACTAGCAATGAGATGCATATTGAATTGTTAGAACCCATTGCAGAGATGAGAGATAAAAACGACAGACAGTTTGTCACCGCGTTGGCTCGAGGGTTAGAGTTGCTGCGTTGTTTTACCCCGCAGCGGCCTTATCTAGGCAACCAAGATCTAAGTCAGCTGACAGGACTTCCTAAAGGAACCATCACTCGTCTGACCTATACATTGGTCAAATTGGGATATTTAAAGCAATCGACCAATAGCAGTAAATACCAGCTCTCGACAGGGGTACTAAGTTTTGGTTATACGATGATGACTAATATCTCTATTAATAACCTTGCAACTCCTTATATGGAAGAGTTGGCAGACTATGCCAATAGTGCCGTTGCCATGGCTACTCGTGATCGATTGATGATGGTCTATCTAAATGTGGTGCAAGGTGCTGGTACGACGACCATGCAGCGTAATATCGGCTCTTATCTGCCTATTCATTTAAGTTCGATGGGTAGAGCCTGTTTGGCCAGTATGCCACCTGCTGAGCAGGAATTTATTCTTAATGCGATTCGTAGTAAGTATAAAGATGATTGGCTAAAGATTAGACGAGGATTAGATAAAGCCTTTCAAGACTATGAAGATTACGGCTATTGTTTTTCAATTAGTGAATGGCAAAAGGATGTCAATGCGGTTGCTATTGCGTTGATGCACCCTACTGAGGGTCTACTTACGTTTAATTGCGGTGCACCCAGTTTTATTCTGAGTCGTACCAAGTTAGAAGAGGACATTGCCCCTCGCCTGCTGCATATGAAAAATATGATTGAGAGTAATTTGTATATTAGCTAGTTTTTTTGAACGACTAAAAAGGTAGAGTTAAAGTTGCATTAAATCTTTCGATAATGCTCAGTAAATTTAATGCTACATTATCAGAGCCTCCGAACTAAACCAGTCAAATGCATATTGCAGCACAAATCTTGTTTGATAAGGAGTAAGCATTAAGATGCTCACTCCTTATTTATTACAGGAGATCATCTTCGTAAGATGCATACCACTGCTGAGAGCACACTTATACAAACTGCTTTAAAAAGGTTGCTTATACGCTGATTGTCAGCTATTCAAAATAAGTCGCCCCTTTTTATATCTCATCACTTCTGTTCGCTTAAACCCTTTCCATCCTACGCAAAAATGCCCATTCCCCTCGTATCATAGCTACGAATTTAGATGAAGTTGAGTAAGTATCATCTCTAAAGTGTTGCTAGCCTGCCGACCTTTCGCAAAAAGCTCCTAAGATTGTATTAATGGTTCAGTATCTGCTAGAAAAAGTCACCTTTCTTTAACTTTCATAAAAGTACGTAACGCTATAACTCGCTATTATCTACTTATTCAATAAAGCGACTTTCAACTCAGATACCTTTAACCATTAAATAAACACGCTTACTTATAATCAGCCTAAAAGGACCTTACTATGAAAAACTTCAACATGAAAAAAATCGCTATCAGCTCACTATTGGCCGTATCTACTTGCTTTGCTATGATCGGTCCAGCAAATGCTGCCCAACAAGTTGTCGTAGTCAAAGACAAGCATCAAACAAAACAGGCTGTCGTCGTCAAAGCAAAGCCCAAAGCGAAACAAGTGGTCGTGGTTAAAGCGAAACCTAAAGCCAAAAAAGTAATCGTTGTGAAAGACAAACATCCAGCACAAAAAGTGGTCGTTGTGAAATCAAGATAGACCAAGCAAGATTGATACCCTATACAACTTATATAGAACCCGCTATATTAAGCAGGGAACACCACTACCTCATCGCCTTCCTGCCATGACTGAAACTTAGTCATGGCTTGTACAAATAACGGGTGTTCCAACCAATGTTGTAGCCAAAGCTGTAGCTTGGGATAAGGCAAACTATAAAAGACCTCACGATCTACATGGGCAAACTGGCGAACAAACGGCATGATGCCAATATCAGCAACCGTCACGTTATTACCTAGTAGATAGGTATTCTTAGTCAATAACGCTTCTAAATCCTGCAGAAAAATTTCACCTTTTTGTCGATACTCTTTCTGAGACATCTCAGGATGACGATCAGCATATTTGTAGCGATCGAGCCACTGCTTAAACTCATTGTCGTTTTGTGCTATCAGTGCATTAGCCTGAGATACAACGTTTCTATCCAGCAGTCCCTGAGGATCGTTTTGCTCAAGCGACCACATCATGATCTCTGCACTCTCTTCAATCACCGACCCATCTGCAAGCTGTAATACTGGCACCGTAGCTTTTGGACTAATCGCTAGCATTTGCTCTGGCTTGTTCTTTAGTGTGATTTCTCGCAGCTCTACTGGTAACTCGGCAAATAGTAGACCGAGACGAGCACGCATAGCATAGGGACAGCGACGAAAAGAGTACAAGTAAGGCAATGAAGCGTTCATAGATATTTCCATAGTTGAATAGACATTAAACAGTAGGTAAAGAGCAAACAAAGAGAAACCAGTAGACGTAAACCTATCGATATTAATATCCATTAATGAGTTGTTGAATGTTCAGTAGACTTATAATTAGCCATCGTTTCTACCAACGACTGGGGTAGATAAGCATCTTTGAGATGCGCATGCGGATAATGCTGCTCAAGCCACGATTGATAGTTATGGACAGTTAGCGTACCACAATATAATAAATATAAAACCTGTACACCGATGCTACGCGACAGACCCATTACGCAATGGAAATTGATAAGTGTGATGGGGAGTTTCCTAAAAACTGTGTAACTGCTTATAATCCATTAACAGGAGAATAAGCAATGACTACTCAATCTGACATTAAAAAACTGGCCGAGCAA
>NZ_JBJDOS010000010.1:0-71165 GCF_044900935.1 Psychrobacter sp. NPDC078501
TAAAACGCCAAGACAGGTGTGGTTTGACTATTATCGTCAGGCTGCGTAATTAAAATCTCCCAAGTTTAGTTGTACGGATTTGACGGCAGGGGTCAAACCACTTCAAATGCCTCAACCAAAAATCTCGAACGCAGGTTGCATCATAAAGTATAAATATATTCTCAAATTTCTTCTTTTTAATTTCTTCAACAAAGCTTGAAGAGAGTTCATAATTTAGTGATTTGGGAATGCCTACTGCAGGTATCACTATAATATCTTTATCATTTTTAACCATAGAAATTATTTTGTAACTATCAAGATATGCTTGGCAGCCTTCCTCCTCAGCCATTTTCATAAAATTGCTAATTAAGTTATCTCTTCTTGAAGCCAAAGTTCTAGCTCTAATACTCTCAACACTTTCTATAATTTTAGAGAGAGGTTTTTCTTTCAACGTACTATGTATATAGCTGTTTTCGAAGTCACTATTTTGTACCTTTAAGGGGTATGATATCTGTGCATGTTTAGCAATGACATTAGAATTTTCAGGCCATGAGATTATCACAATACCTAATAATAACTGGCTTGCTGTAGCCAGCTCCTGTTGTGTCCAATAACTGCCTAGAAAGTCTGATGTATTTAAAATTATCACTATTTCACTGTCAGCCATTTGATGCCATAGTTCATCCTGAAATGGCTCTGACTTCCTAATACTATGAGTATCAAGAAACACATCAAAACCATGTTTCTCTAAATTCTCATACAACTGTATAGCTACATTAGTAGATTCATTACGCTTATAACTTATAAAAATTTTTCGATTCTTTTTAAGTAAAGAGAATCCTTCGAGAATATTATTTACAATCTGTTCGATCTTTTGATTTCTATCTTCTTCGTCAAGATTGATACCATTGTAGTTATTTAAGATCTCAGGAATACAGTCTCCAAAATTATCAAGTGTTCCTTGTACTACAGGTAATAATAGCGAAGCATCTTTAGTTACTTGAGTCAAAAAATCTGAGTCGGTAAAGTTCTTGTCGTCTGTTTTAGCTCCTAAATATATACAGAAAGCTGGACTAGAGTCTGTATATTCTTCGCAATTTTCATTATCAATAATAATAAAACTGCTCCAATCTATACCTAAATCTTCTACTCTTCTTTGAAAAACCTCAATAATTTCATTTTTTATACCAAAATCTTTTCCCAGTATTATCAACTGATAACAGTATTTTTTCACTAGTCACATTCCTTTAAGATTTAACCCAATATTTAAGTAACTTAGGAAGCTTAGTAGGATCGTCTTTTATCACCAGACCAAGGTCATGACGTTCTACAAATGGATACAGCTCTAAGAACTCTTGACTTTGAAAACCATCTTCACTATTTTCGGTAAGCCCCAATATTGCAACCTTACCTCTGAATCCATCAAAATACCCAAGCTCCCACACCATCCACTTAGAATCTCCAGAATTTTCGGTAATGGCATATATCAGTGACTTACAACTTTTCATACGTTTTCTGATTATCTCTGCTGTTTTTTTAGTTACCTTTCCTCTATCGAGATGTGAATCTTCGTACCAATCTACGTATACACTAAACTTTGCTTCCTCTAAAATGATTTTTAAACCATAGATTGTTTCAGCATCTAGGAATGCATGTGATAAGAAAATATCGTAAGTTTTATCTGGACTAATACTATCGAACTGAAACTGTCTGTTTAGAGCTTCTCTTGACTCAAGTCCAGTAGATGTTTTAATACGAGCTTTGTTTCGCACTTCTTGTAAAGTTAAAAATGCCATAAAGAACTCTCCTGAAAACTAGCCTAATAATATTAATTTTATTCTAGCATACAAATATTGGGTAATATGGAGAGTAAAAAATGTTAAGTAATGAACAATAAAAAACGCCATCACAAGTGTGATAGCGTTCTTTGACAATATAAATATTTACGCTTTATTTACAACGCTTTTAACTGCTCCATCTGCGCCGTCATCGCGGTCAACTGACCTTCTAGCTCAGCCAGTTTCGCTTTCTCAGCATCGACCACTTCCACAGGCGCTTTACTCACAAAGCCTTCATTGCCTAGCTTACGAGCGATACCATCGGCTTGCTTTTGTAGCTTTTCATGCGCTTTGCCCAGACGTGCTAGCTCAGCAGTAGGATCAATCAGACCTTTCATCGGTACGAGTACCCGTAGCTGACCGACCATACTTGATGACGATAGTGGCACATCATCACCTTCTTTGACGATCTCTAAGCTCTCGACTTTGGCAAGCGCTTTGAACTGGTTTTTGATACGTGAGAGACGCGCATCTTCATCTTGAGAGACGTTTTGTAGTAGCACTGGTAGACGTACCGCATTGCCCAGTTTCATCTCACCACGGATGTTACGGACGCTCGCGATTAGCTCCTGTAGCCACGCCATATCCGCTTCGGTCTGCTCGCTGATTTGGCTATCATCGGTCTGTGGATAGTCAGCGACCACGATGCTGTCGGTGTTTTTGCGACCCAGTAGCGGCGCGATGGTCTGCCAGATTTGCTCAGTCAGATACGGCATGATTGGATGGGTGAAGCGTAGCGCCGTCTCTAGTACGTGCAGTAGTACATAGCGGATTTGCGCTTTACGCTCGTCTGATACTGAGTCGTCATTTAGGCTGGCTTTGGCAAGCTCAACATACCAATCACAGTACTCATTCCAGATGAACTCATAGATATCTTGGCTGACCATATCGAGACGATACTGAGCGAAATGCTGATGAATGTCTTTGATGCTAGAGTTCAGACGACTCATGATCCATTTTTCTGGTAATTCCCAAACGTCAGGGTTTGCCGTTTGGTCGATAGGCTTGGCACTGCCTTCGCCATCGACACAGTTCATGAGTACAAAACGGCTGGCGTTCCAGATTTTATTACAGAAGTTACGGTAGCCCTCGACACGCTTTAGATCAAAGTTAATATCGCGACCAGTACTGGCTAGTGAGGTAAAAGTAAAGCGCAGTGCATCCGTACCAAAGGCTGGGATGCCTTCTGGGAACTCTTTACGCGTTTGTTTTTCGATTTTGGCGGCGTCTTTTGGATTCATCATATTGCTGGTGCGTTTTTCTACCAGCGCTTCTAGCTCGATACCGTCGATTAGATCGATCGGATCTAAGACGTTGCCTTTTGATTTTGACATTTTTTGACCATTGCCATCACGTACCAGACCATGCACATAGACGGTCTTAAACGGTACTTGCGGCGTGCCGTCTTCGTTTTTCACGAAGTGCATAGTCATCATGATCATGCGGGCAACCCAGAAGAAGATAATGTCAAAACCTGTCACGAGCACGCTGGTTGGATGGAAAGTGTCCATCACGCGTGGATCAGCGTTGACGTCTGCCCAGTCAAGCGTACTGAATGTCCATAGACCAGAGCTGAACCACGTATCAAGTACGTCATCATCTTGGCGCAGTTTTACATCATCGCTTAAGTTGTACTTACTACGCACTTCCGCTTCATCACGGGCGACATAGATTTCACCTGTCGCATCGTCATACCATGCAGGGATACGATGTCCCCACCACAACTGACGGCTGATACACCAGTCTTGTAGATCGGTCATCCACGCCATATACATGTTTTTGTACTGTGCAGGGACGAACTCAATGCTGCCGTCTTCTACTGCGTCAATCGCAGGCTTGGCAAGTTCTTTGACCGCGACATACCACTGATCGGTCAACCACGGCTCAACGATCGTACCGCCACGCTCAGCACGCGGAGCTTTTAGTGCATAGTCTTCGATATCTTCTAACCAGCCCTGCTCGCCTGCTTGCTCTACAAGGAACTTACGCGCGGCAAAACGCTCAAGTCCTGCATACTCGCTCGGCGTGATCTCTAGCTCTGGCTCACGTGTTTGCAGATCAGGATAAACTTCCATCTCTGGCAAGATATTAGCGCGCTCATCAAGGATATTAATCAATGGCAAGCTATGACGACGACCCAATTCATAATCGTTAAAGTCATGCGCTGGGGTAATTTTTACGCAGCCTGTACCGAAGTCTTTTTCGACATAATCATCGGCGACGATAGGCACGACACGGCCCGTGATTGGCAAGGTAATGGTTTTGCCGACTAAATGTGCATAACGCTCATCGCTAGGATTAACGGCGACAGCGGTATCACCAAGCAAAGTCTCAGGACGTGTGGTGGCAACGACCAGATAGTTTTTACCGTCTTGAGTCGTTAGCTCTGTATCCGTGAAATGATAGCGGAAATGCCATAGACTACCTTTTTCGTCGTGGTTTTCTACTTCTAAATCAGATAATGCGGTTTGGAACTTTGGATCCCAGTTCACCAAACGCTTACCACGATAAATAAGTCCATCGTCAAACAGGCGTACGAACACTTCTTTTACTGCATTAGACAGACCATCATCCATGGTAAAGCGCTCACGCGACCAGTCAACCGAGCTGCCCAAACGGCGAATTTGGCTGGTGATATTGCCGCCCGACTCTTCTTTCCATTCCCATACTTTATCGATGAAATCTGCACGCGTCATATCACGGCGTTTGAGTCCTTGCGCCTCCAGACGACGCTCAACGACCATCTGGGTTGCGATACCTGCATGATCCGTACCTGGTTGCCACAGCGTATTGTCGCCATCCATACGGTGATAACGGGTGAGCGCATCCATAATAGCGTTGTTAAAACCGTGACCCATGTGGAGCGAGCCAGTGACGTTCGGCGGTGGCAGCGCAATAGAAAACGATTCGTCTTTGTCAAAAGTCGGCTGAAAATAGCCGCTTTCTTCCCAGCCTTGATACATGCCTGCTTCAACTTCCGCAGGATTATAAGCGCTCTCTAATTGGCTTAACGCCGCTTGGATCGACTGGGTCAGATTGGTTTTCGCATTGCTATCAATGCTGGTATCGGTATTAGGATTGCTCATAATAGGGTGATCTTATTGTTGATAATGAATGTGGTCAAAATGAGATAGCGCAAAACGCTATAAAAACAGGAAACATAGTTGATAGTGTGATTTTAACGCAGATAGGCAGATTTTGTTAGATGGTAAGGCAATTTATAAAGCCTGAAGGCGATTTATTACTCAAATTGTTAATCAATCAACAACAGCAATCCGAAGAATGGGAAATATAATAGAGATTACTTATGCAACAAAATCATTAGCCTATAACCAGCGAGCCAACCGTGTCCCAAGATACCGAGCATGACCATGATTCTCAGGCTAATCTATCAGACAGCGAGCATGTGAGCGTGAACACCACCCCTCCTATGCCTAAAGATAATCATACGTTAGAAGAAAGCAGCGACTCTTCCCAAAGCGGTAAGATAGATAAGGACGCAGACGACACTACAGACAGTCATGCAAACGAAACTTCAGATAGTGACGCAGACGAACCTATCAAAGCCACCGAAGACTTAGAAAATGACGACCTGCCAGAAGAAATCAGCGACGAAGACAAAGAAACCATTAAAAAGGTTGCCAGTGATGACAATTTAAGCCAAGCGAAAAGCTACGCCAGTATCTTAGTCGAGCAAGTTATCCACGCCAAAGAAACCTTTGAGCGTTCACTTGGCTCGTTATTTACCAGTGCTTTTACGGCTGGGCTAGAGATTGGCATCAGCTTTTTTATGATTTTATCAGCGTTTGCCTTGCTCAATGACGTAATACCAAGTCGCTATGCCATGGTGCTGTCGTCACTGCTGTATCCAATCGGCTTTATTATCGTGGTGATTGGTCAATCGTTATTATTTACGGAGCAGACCTCCCTCTTGAGCCTGCCTGTCTTAAATAAAATTGAACCGCTACATAAACTGCTGCGGCTATGGGGCATTGTCATCGCTGGTAATATCGTTGGCGGCTGTATCTTTGCAGCGTTAATGATTGGTCTAGGGCTACATATGCACCTGTTTACAGACCATGCTATTGATGTTTATGCCGAGCATATTTTGGGCTTTGAGTGGTGGGTTATCTTTGGCAGCGCGGTACTGGCAGGCTGGATGATGGGCGTGGCCGCATGGCTGGTGACCTCCGCACGAGATACGCTTAGCCGTATCGTACTGGTGACGCTTATCACTGGTAGTATTGGGTTTTTAGGTTTGCATCATAGTATCGTTGGCAATATCGAGGTATTTTCAGCATTACTATATGGCAATACCGTCAGTCTTTGGCGCTACTTGGTGTTTTTAGTCGTGGTACTGGTGGGCAATACAGTCGGCGGCGTGGTATTCGTCGCGGTGCTTAAAAACCGTACGTTCTTATTTGAAATTGAAAAAGTCAAAGAGCAAGCTGCCGAGGCAAGAGCGAAAATGGACAGACGAAGATTCTAGACTTGAGATAAAACTGATTTGAGCTAAAGCTGGTTTGAGTTAAAACGAGCACTAAACATAAAAGCCCATAACACGCTTCATTATACAAAGCGGATTATGGGCTTTTTTTATTGCATCATACATTGCTGTTTGTTTGTCAATACTGTCTCAACAATGCGTTACTACGGTTATCTTAAACCTCTTACATTCTACGTGCTGCCAGTACGCTGTTTTCTATCTCAGTTCTTTTGGCTTTATTGTGCTGGGCAGTGAATACTCTGACCATGATACCAGCGGTCAAGAACATGATTAGCGTATAAATGGCTGGCGTCATCGACATCTTATAGTTAGCCAATAGCGTCAACGCCATAAACATTGAAAGCGTACTGTTTTGCAGGCCGACTTCCATAGTAATCGAGCGTCTTTGTGCAGGGTTTAGACCGAACCATTTACTGGTGTAATAACCAAGCGCCATCGTCGATACGTTCAGTATCAATGCCACAGGGCCAGTAGCGATTAACGCTTCAACGATAATGTCTCGTTGCACATAGCTTAAGAAAAGTACCAAGAAGCTCAAAAATATCACGCCAAAACGAGACACCATTACCTGTCCCTTGTCTGCCGCGTTAGGGGCATAGCGTTTGATCAACATACCAATACTGACGGGTAAGATAGTCAGAGCGATTAGGCTGATCATGGTCTTGACCACTGGCAACTGAAACTCACTGCCCGCACCCATAAAGTATACAAGCGAAAAACTGAGGACAATAGGAATGGTAAATACGGTAATGACACTGGCAATAGCGGTCATGGTGACCGAAAGTGCGACGTCACCTTTGGCTAAATAGGTAAATAGATTCGATGTCGTGCCACCAGGACACAATACCAGCAACATGACCCCAACGGCATACTCTGGCTCGAGAGACATGGTGGTTGCCAAAGCAAAACCTACGAGCGGTAAGAATATTAGCTGATTGGTCAAGCCTATGGCGACTGCTTTAGGGTATTTGACGACTCTCTTAAAATCATTGGTAACTAAGGACAATCCCATTCCCATCATAATCAAAAAGATACTAATGGGAATGACTTTTGCATTTATAAACGTGACTAACTCAACACCTTCCATAACTACATCCTTGTAGATAGAGCCCTTACACGGGCAGGTTTATGACAACCTCGTCATGCTCAATCAGCCAATCCTGCTGATATCTTGGGTAAAAGCCACCGACGTTGTCAGCTCTTTATATGATACTTTTCCATACAGTCGTGTTTTTAAACCGACAATTTTTGATAAAACTGGTTACTACGAACCGAAATAATAACGGAACGGCAAAATTCAGTATATCGTTGTAAAAGTGTATGGTTTTGATTTTTCTGACTACTCGTCAGTCAATTATAGGTTTTTACACTTGAAAATAAACTAGAAATGATTTAGGTGGGGATTTTATGATTTACAGCAGATGTAGGTTTAATATGGTCGATACTAATCACTGCCGTACCGTAGGCAATGGCTTCGACCATACTGCCTAATTGGTTGACATTGGTTACCTCAAGGCGTAACCCGTAGATATGCGTGTAGCCTTTGGCTTTTGCTTCAGTACGCATACGAACGATGGCCTCGCGACGGGCACGATCTAGCAAAGTCTCATAGGTGGTTAAGTTTTTGCCAAAGACGCTTAATACGCGAGCGATAATCATTTTGAAATAATCTTGAGCGATGACGACACTACCAAGCACCAGCTCGCCTTCACTACCCGCTGCTAACTTGGGACGGTATAGACGTTCGCTTGAGACAGTGATATCGCCCAATGCTTGCTCTGCTACTGTTAGCTGTGCCAAATGCTGACGCTCATGGCGCGACCCAAAGAACCAGCCAGCCGCGAATAAGAAGACAAACGGCCCATAATTGATGAGCACTTGCGTGAGTGAATCATTCATAGCACGTTTCTCATCATAAAAAGCATCGGTGCTTTTAGTATTATAGGATTTGGTATTGTAGTTTTTAGTATTTTAGCTTTTAGTATTGTAGGATTAACCAAAAGGATTGAAACGCGGTAAATCATCGGGTACGACTTGGGTCTGAGTACTCACATTTTGACTAGAATGGTTGTAACCATCGCTTGGCGGGTTTTGATACTGCTGCTGTGATATCGGCGCAACTTTAACCGCCGTACCATAGACAAACAGCTCTGAGGCACCTTGGGCGATGCTAGAAGTCGAAAAACGTAGACCAACCACCGCATCAGCACCTAGTGCCTCTGCTTTGACAATCATGCGATCGATTGCTTCTTGGCGTGACTCTTCTAATAGCTCGGTATAGGCCGTCAGCTCGCCGCCAACGATGTTTTTTAACCCAGCAAACAAGTCTTTACCGACGTGCTTTGAGCGCACGGTACTACCGTACACCACGTCTAGCCGTTCAGTGATTTGATAGTTAGGTAAGTGTTCAAGGTTAGAGAGTTGCACAGTCATAGGATGACCTTATCGGTGACTTATAAAATACGTGGTAAACCAAAGCACTGTAATACAGCATAGATAATATAATACAAGACAGAAACAGCACTGCTAGTAGCAACGCTGTTTTTTAGCATTATTAATCGTTGGTATGAAATAATAAGAACAACTCAGTTAAATTGCCTTCGATGCTATTGGCCATCTGTACCATTTTGTCTTCGTCTTTACGCATCTCAGACAGCTCTGGATCTTCATCATCGATACCGCTAAGTACGATCATTGGCAAGGTCAATACTGCTACGTCTTCTGCCGTTTCTTCGTCTTCAAACCAATCACTTGCTTCATCACCATACATGGCATCGACAAAACCAATTGACCAAGCAACGATGTCTGACTCGTCAGAGAAATCAACCGCCACTTCTTCGTTACCAGCATCTTCACCAAATGGTAATTCGATCGGCGTCTCGTTTTTTAGCTCAGCCATGATCGAATCGCGCCAGCGTTTGATGCCGTCGATAACGTTTTCTGGAATCTCACTTACGTGACCTTCGAACAGGGCATCCATCCAGTTAGGCAATGGACGACCGATGACTGTCGCTGTCAAAAAACCATGCGCTGCGACACTATCTAGTACGAACTGGCTTTCTTGATTGTCCAAATAGTCTAGTAATTCATCAAAACTTAGTTGGTTACTCATAATTTGGTTTTCCTTAGCAGATAGATGTCATCAATCGCAGTGGGCGATCGGTTAAATAAAAGAGGACGAGTACTTAGTTTAAGATTCAAGGCTGCTTAATTAATCAAACTCAAGCAACCTCTATCAGGTAAGTATTATCGAGATGAACTGGTTGCGAGCAACCCTAGAAAATTAGAAAAGTAGCAAACAGCAGGCAACCAATTTGACTGGTAGAATAATTTTAGTCACTAATAAAATAGTCACTGTCACTAAAGTAGCCACTAGAGCACTTTAGTCCACTGAAACGACTGATGCCGACAAATCAAAAATCGTCATCATCCCAATCATCGCCGTCTTCATCGAAGTTGTCTATGTCGTCTAGATCGTCTTTTAACTCTTTAGCCAAACGCTTTTCTTCTAGCAAATTATCGATTAGCCGACGTTTTTCAAGACTACTTAAACGTGTGCGTACGCTCGTCTCAGCTTCTTCAACCATCTTTGCATCATCATCGTCGACAAAATCATCATCAAAATCGTCGTCAATATCAGCGTCACTCATGACAAACTCCTATCATTTTTAGGCAAGGGTATTAAGAATACATCAATATATATATGCCTTATAAAGTCTCTATTGAATGTTGTCAATCCTTTTTCGCAATATGGTACATTTCAACTCTACGATTAAGATAGTCCAGTAGGCTATATAACAGACAATTGTAATATAAATGACAAAATACAGTCGGCATTAAATGTGCAGCTCGTCCTCATCTTCAATCATTAGAACCGCGTTGCGCACATCAGCCAAACGCTGAATCAATGAGTCGTTAGCCCCATCAAATATCGCACACTCGCGCTCATAGACAGTGGTTGGACGCATAATGTTATGTACTTGTACATGATTGCTGATTTGCTTGAGACCGGCATTTGGCAATAGTATCAATAACTGCTCTTTTTTGCCGATACTCTGGAGCAAATGAGTCATTGGCTCTGATTGCGCGTCATCACTCACGCCTGCTTTTGCTGGCAA
Source organism: Psychrobacter sp. NPDC078501 (assembly GCF_044900935.1). Taxonomy (NCBI): domain Bacteria; kingdom Pseudomonadati; phylum Pseudomonadota; class Gammaproteobacteria; order Moraxellales; family Moraxellaceae; genus Psychrobacter; species Psychrobacter sp. NPDC078501. Next base: position 10,443 of record NZ_JBJDOS010000010.1, read on the forward strand.
AGCAAAGCGCGACAGCTCAATATGCTTATCGTGGATAATTTTGTTAAGCATTAAATAAAGCTTGGCAAGCATCACGCCTGCGAGCGCTACTTTTGCATGGCTATTATCAGCCTTTAGTACCACACTTGCGCCATTGTCTTCGAAGTGCGCTTCATTCATCGCACTCACGCCCAGTAGCAATGGCTGTCTTAGCAACTCAGTCACGGCTTGATTCAGCAGTTGGGTACAGAGTGCTAGATACGGAAGACGCTGCGCAGGTGCAAGGCGTTCAAGCATATTGAACTCATCATGGAATACCACTTGAACTTTGACGCTATCAACAGACCGTGTGGCAGACAGTTTAGACGTATGGCTGGCAACTTGAGAAACAACACCATCTGTATCTGCTATTTCGCTTTCGCTACCTTCACCCGCACTTGCTAGATTGTCAGTATCACTACCTGTTTCTTGGTTTTGCTGGGTTCTAAGGTACTCGTTCACTTCGTTATGCACATTAAACTTGCGGGTATTAGTCACTTCGTCATCTGTGGCATTAGTCGTATTATCCGTCGCTACTTGACTGTCTGCTAAATGAGACGCTGATTGACCCGTTGACTGGCGCTCAAGTTCACGGTCATAGCCGCGTTGATCGACTGGTCTATATTGGTCGCGATACAGCTCTTGGATATCTCGACTTAATGCATTGATTTGCTCTTTGGTCGGACGAGCGAGGTAACCGTAAATCAACCAAAGCAGTAAATGTAGCAGCATGGTGCCAATAACAAACGGCCATTGCATGGCGATAATCTCGCCTTTGCTGACGTCTTTCAAAGTCAGTGCAACGCTACCGATGACTGCATCGCCATTGGTGGCGATTTGACGAATGGTGTCACCTTGCTGCATCGGCGCATTGCCTACTGGCACCAAGATATCGTCGTTGTTGTCTTTGATCAGTATCCGTGTGACGTCTTGCTCGCTGGTATAGCGATTGGCAATAACGCTTAAACTCACACGGTCTTTATTTTCTAAAGACAACCTTGCTTCATCAATCAGCTGGGCGACCATCTGCTCGCCTTTTAACGCACGACTATTGCTCAGCTGTTGGTCAGTACTAATGACCAATAACAGCGTCTGCAAACAAAAACTAACCAGAAGAATAATGGCAAACAACCCTTGCCGCGGCGCTAAATACGTCATGATATGTTAAACTTTTTTGGAGAGAAGAAATTAAAAAACGAGGCTACTGCTCATTTTTTGGCTAATTTTTAAACAATTGTGATGTGCGCCAACTGTGATGCGCACATAGTTATAAAGCAGTACTGCTTATTAATGACTATCAACACTATCAATATTGTTGCTAGCTTCGCTATCTTTTGCCTTACAATCTTTTGCGAAGGCATCGTCAATAAGAAAGCACCGTCGATAAACAGCCAGCTTATCTCATCTACTATATCACCATAATAAGCCTTATAGCGTGAGCGCTTTATAAATTTATCATAATAACTTATTGCATTTTCTATGGCTTCTTACGCCATAAAATCTATTTTTTAGCATCATTGTTACTTTGCGCGTCATCTATAGGCGCTGCCCAGTAAAACTGTTATTATTCCTAATCTTATATGAGCATACAAGGGACAATTGAGCCATGCCAAAAAATACATCTTATTCGTTACCAAAAGACAGCAAAGCATGGCAACAAGCCGTTGATTCTATTGCGGCATTATTACCCGAAGATACCAATTTGCAAGACTTTGATGCGCTACAGTCGCTACCTGTTTTTGCGCTCATCGTAGTACTGCCGACTCAGGTATCTGCATTAGATATTCATCAGTACGTGCAGTCGTGGGTCGATGAACAGCCAAGCTGGCATCTAGTGACCGTTGCCGAAGATACTGACGCTAGCTTCGTCAATATCACGGTGTCTGATACAGAGCCTACAGCAGCAGACGCACAGCGCCTACCCTTTACCCATACTCAAGTCTACCGTTATCTGCTAGTGCCAGTCACTGACACACTAATGCACCCTGGCAAAAAAACCGCAGCCGCTCACATTATTGATGATCAGCTGACCGCTCGTTTGCGTCATGACCTAACTGAAGAATATAACAATACACGCAGTGCAGATAGCACAGGCAACATAAACGTCGTAGACTGTCATATCTTGTCTGTCGGTCATATGCTACGAACGCATAAGCTTGCATGCTTTGATATGGACTCGACCTTGATTGAGCAAGAAGTCATCGTAGAGTTGGCAAAAACGGCTGGGATTGGCGAAGAAGTTGAAGCCATCACTGAAGCAGCAATGCGCGGTGAAATTGATTTTGATGAATCTTTTGCTCAGCGTGTGGCTTTGCTAAAAGGTACTTCTACTGATGTGCTTGATGATATCTGTAGTCGCTTAACGTTATCGACTGGTGCGCGCACGACGATTAGTGCGCTAAAAGCACTGGGCTATCATACGGTGTTAGTTTCAGGCGGCTTTACTTATTTTGCCCGTTATATCGCCGAGCAGCTAGGTATCGATGAAGTACATGCCAACGCTCTAGATATCGAGGAAGGTGAAGTGACTGGTCATGTACAGTGGCCTATTGTTAATGGTGCCAAAAAAGCTGCTATCGTTGAGCATACCGCTGAGCGCTTAGGCATTGAGATGTCACAAGTGGTCTGTGTCGGTGACGGTGCTAATGACTTACCGATGATGGCGCTGGCCGATCTGGGTGTGGCCTATCATGCCAAACCAATCGTTCAAGCACGTGCTGATGCCGCTATCAACGTGACAGGGCTTGAAGGTACATTGTACGCTCTTGGCTATCCAGCACTAGCGCCTACTGAGTAATTGTAGAACGCTTTATACCATTCAATAAGCTAGGTTAATGTTTTGTCATTAATCTGGCTTTTATACTTTAGGGCATGGCTTAGACAAGAAAAATAGCGTAGATAGTACCGATATATTAACTAGCTATTTGATGATGTCTGACAAGATTTATCCATTTTTATTTCAGTTAGATGCCTATTAAGTGAATGGAAGACATGCCTTAGTACGTGATGATAATTAATAAAACCTACTATTCATACTGATGTTTAGCTAACGCCTGTTTTAGTTATCACTCATTTTTAGATGCTACTTATTTTTAGCTAATGCTTACTTTCAAATAACACTTATTTTTAAATGATAAAGGAATGCCCATGACGGCACCACAATCTCCACGGCCAACTCAGCCGTCAGCGCCAACGCCAACGCCATTAGAGCAAGATACGGTACCTGTACGTACCGATAGTCCAAAGCAGCTGGTAGGTATTTATGTCAGAGGTATGGCCATGGGAGCAGCTGATATCGTACCTGGCGTCTCTGGCGGCACCATTGCGCTGATTGCAGGGATTTACGAGCGTTTGATTAACGCGCTTGGTAGTATTGGCCCCAATCTTTGGACGATATTTCGTCAAGAAGGTGGCATCAAAGGATTCGCGGCGATTTGGCGACAAGTAGACGCGACATTTCTATTGTGTTTGCTACTAGGCATTGCCACTAGCTTTGCGACCTTAGCCGGTATCATTAAGCATTTATTGGACAATCAACCATTGCTCATTTGGTCGTTCTTTTTTGGATTGGTCGTCGCAACGGTGTTTATCTTACTTAGTGAAATTAAGCGCTGGAATATAGGACGTGTCGCACTGTTCGCGACTGGGCTTATTGCCGCCGTAGTTATCAGTAGTATGCCGTTACTCACGACCACGCCTAGCTTACCGTATCTGTTTTTCGCAGGGGCAATTGCTATTTGTGCCATGATCCTACCGGGGATATCAGGGTCGTTTATTTTACTATTGCTAGGCGCTTACGATGCAGTATTAGAAGCAGTCGATACGATGAATCTAAGTGCCATTTTCACAGTCATTGCGGGTATGGCGACTGGGCTATTGCTATTCACGCGCGCACTTAAGTGGCTACTCTCACATTATTATCAGGCTACCTTGGCATTGCTGACAGGCTTTATTGCAGGCTCTCTAATAAAAGTCTGGCCATGGAAAGTAGATGCGCTAGGCTCACTAAACACTGAAGCCGTCCATAACGTAATGCCATGGCAATACCCTACTGGCGCACAATGGTCAACGACAGTAGGACTTATGCTACTCGGTGCTATTCTAGTTTCGTTATTATCGTGGTGGGGTAATCGTACCAATCGAGTCTAAGTATTTAGCAAACTATCAATCCTGTTTTCTAGTTTGGCCTGGTTTGCTAGCTAATAAACGTCGTCCTAGACTAGAAAAATCGTTTCTATATTCTTCAAAATAAGCGCCACTCCTCACGGCGCTTAGCCTAACATCTAGCAATCAAATATCGCAAAACAAGCCAAAAAACCAAACGTCAACGGTTGTCGCAAAGTCGCCTGTACCCTCTTCAGCTTTACTCTATAACCTCTCATAATAGTCTTATTGGAATTCACCTTATGAATAGCGAGATGAATGATGTTAATGACTATATTTTCTTTTATCGGTGTAGAGGCATGGAGCGGCGCGGCATGGCTGGGTTATGGACTACTAGCCAGTTTAGTAGTGGTGCTCGCCTTGTCGTCATATCGTTGGCTACTGCTATATCTGTTTGGCGGTATGGCTTACTGGTTCACCGTTGAGTTGATTCAAAATATATTAGCCGGTCGTCCTATGTTGATGGAGCTATCATCATGGCATCGCTATATCATCGCTATGGGCATCAGTTGGTTACCGTTGGCAGCTTGGGTATTGTATCGGGCATTGCGCTATGATGACGTGAGTCAGACAGTTAGTCAGCAACGTGAGCTAGAAGCCGCACGCTATATCGAACACACTCCTGTCTACGATGATAACTATCAGCCACGTTTCCGTTAGAACTGTCCTATTTATACCTCTGTTTGTCTATATCAATACCTTACTTACGTCAGTGACATCGAATGTTACAAGATACTTAACGCTCTCTACTTAACTCCTAAAGAGTTGACACCCTGTGATAGTTTATAATCCAGTTATATATTTGTCATAAAAACTGGTATAAAGTACGCTTTATTTTTATGCCTCATTTCTTTAGGAGTTCTGCTATGTTTACTGTTCCTGTATTAGATATCAAATCTGATCCATTAGATGCTTTATTGGCTGTTGTTGGCTATCGTTTGTCTATGTTAGCTGATAGCGATAACGAAGATGTCAAAGCGTTATTCGCTGATCGTCAAGTTACGATTGAGTTTGCTAGTACTGAGTCTGATATCGCTCGTTCTTTTAGCTTTGACAATGGACAGTTCAGTCAACAAAGCGGTCATGCAAAAGAAGCCGATTTGACCATCACTTTTAAAGACTCTATGACTGGCGTTAGACTGCTAACCAAAGGTAGCTTGCCTGCTTTTATGACTGCTGTACAAGAAGGTAACTTGAGCATCGAAGGCGACTATAGCCTAATGATGTGGTTCAACAAACTTGCTAAGCATATCGTTCCAGCTATCCCAGAAGAGTGCAAACCATATATCCAAAAAGCCAAACCTTACGCTTATAAAGCACAGAAATTTGCTGAGCATTGGGTTGGTATTGCTAAGCACAAACTTGGTAAATAAAAAGAATGGTGCACTGAGCGGTAGTCATTGGTAGAATGGATGATATAGAACTAAATAGCCAAACGTCCAAACGTATAGTTACTATTTATGTGCGCTACTGTGACAATTATACATACTGTCTAGCAGTGTTCTGATTTTCTAAAAAGGTTGCGGTATACTATACGGCAACCTTTTTTGTTACCTTATAAATGACAATAGATAAAAACATTGGTTTTATTTAATACCCTCTCATTCTTATAAAAGGACTTACCTTATGGCAGGATTGCTTAGCATCTCCGAACCTGACGCCACCCAGCCAACTGATGTAGCCACTCAGCCAGATACGACCAACAGTGATTTTTTGGCCAATCTAGCCACAGACGCGACTCAAACTGATAATAAAGTAGCTACGACATATAGCCGCGAAGAAATCGCGCAACTGTTTGACTTACCTTTAATGGACTTGCTGTTACAAGCACAAACCATCCATAGAAAGCATTTTACTGCTAATGAAGTGCAAATCAGCACGCTACTCTCTATCAAAACGGGTAATTGCCCTGAAGATTGCGGCTACTGCTCACAGTCAGGCCATCATCGCGACACCACCAAACTACAAGCAGAAAAACGCATAGAAGTTGATAAAGTCATCGCAGCGGCCAAGCGTGCCAAAAACAGTGGCTCATCGCGCTTCTGCATGGGTGCCGCGTGGAAACATCCAAGTGCCAAAGACATGCCTTATGTGGTTGAGCTGATCAAAGAAGTCAAAGCATTGGGACTTGAGACTTGCATGACACTGGGTATGCTCGATACCAATCAAGCAACACAGTTGGCCGATGCAGGGTTGGATTACTACAACCACAACCTAGATACTTCGCGCAGCTACTATGAACAAGTCGTCAGCACGCGTAGCTATGATGAGCGTTTAGACACGATAGAAAACGTGCGTAACTCTGGCATCAACGTCTGTAGTGGTAATATCGTTGGTATGGGTGAGAGCCGTGATGACCGCATCGATTGGGTTCTCGAGCTGCTAAAAATGCCAAAAGCGCCTGAATCAATTCCAGTCAACTTACTTGTGCCTATTGCAGGTACACCGATTGGTGACAAAGTACTGGCCGAAGGTCAGCTGTCTGTACTTGAGTGGATTCGTACTATTGCGGTCGCTCGTATTTGCTGCCCGACTAGCTACGTGCGTCTATCTGCTGGCCGCGAAAGTCTATCTGACTCTGAGCAAGCGTTGGCCTTTATGGCGGGCGCTAACTCATTCTTTTATGGTGACAAGCTTCTTACTACTGGTAATGCAAGCCAGTCAGGCGATGACAGACTCATGCGTGAGCTTGGCCTTACCAAACAGTTTGCCGCACCAAGAGCGCCTAAAGTACTGCCTGTTATGGATGCGATGAATGGTCATCAAACACAAGTTGTATTGGCAGAGTAAGCCTACGCTAAAAAATACAAGCTAAGCAAGAGAAACTATGATGGCAGATTATTTTAACTGGATTAAAGCGGCACACATTATCTCGATGGTCTGCTGGTTTGCGGCGATATTTTATTTGCCGCGCTTGTTTGTCTATCATGCGATGAGCGACGATAGTATCAGTCATGAGCGCTTTGCCATTATGGAGCGCAAGCTGTATCGCGGCATCATGACACCATCGATGATAGCGACATGGATCTTTGGTCTATGGATGTTAGGACTGGGCTGGGATGTCTATAAAACCCAAGGCTGGCTACACGTCAAATTGCTATTAGTAGTGCTACTGTCAGGCTATCATGGCGCTTGCGGCTTTTATCGTAAAAAGCTGATAGATAATCCACATTATAAAACGCATAAATTCTGGCGCTGGTTTAATGAAGTGCCTGTCTTTGCCTTAGTGATTATCGTCATTCTAGTCGTAGTAAAACCGTTTTAATATCAGAAAAACCTTTTAACCTGTAAAATAAAAGCGTCCGTAACTTCAATGAGTTGCGGACGCTTTTTTATTCACTTATAGACTGTGTTGTCAAACTGGAAATATCAAACACTAGGGCGCATAATTTGATAAACATTGCTTAGGTCATAAACGCGGTAACGAGCTGGCTCACGGCGATTTTCGCCAGCATAGCTCAGTATCAAAGCTTGCTTGGCATGCTCATCGACCCAACCGACAAACAGTCCACTATGCTCGACGCCATTGTAGCCATGATTGATATAATAGAGCCAATCGCCTGCTTCAATCTCGCTGCTACTAGCATAGGGCCCTTGCGCATAAGTGCCTTTGTGTATGGTATTACGCGATACCCCTGCCCGATTAAATACAGCATTTAAATAGTCCCAGCAGCCACCTTGAATAATCGTGCGCTCGTTAAGTGCCATTTTGCGTGCGGTACTGACCACCTCACGTGCTGCCATACTACTTTGCGTCTCAGCATTGCTCAGTAGCGGTAGATACTCGCTATCGACATTGTCATAGTTGCCTGATAAAAACGCCGGTAAGACTGTAGGTGCTGAAAGCTGTACCTCAGGATAACGATAGGACGTATTCATCGTTGGTTGAATAGATTTTTGGGCGATAAGCATACTCATACTATCTGCATGGGCTTGCCCTACTATGCCGCAGGTAAATAGTAATAAACCGCACGACGCGGCGACTGACGGTATAGACAAACGCAGCATGACTAACTCCTTGTCAACTAAACCTCAATGACAGTATCAATAATAAGAAGGATAAATTTTATAATCCTACTTATAAACCATTTGCGCACAAATCTGCAAGCACTATTCGCCTGTGATAGGTGATAGACGGTATGAATACACTGATAGATGACGATACTGGAGAGGCACGTTAAGTGGAATTTAAAGTGACATTTGAGTTAGAGATTGGATAGCACGAAAATAATAGCTATGCTTTAGTACAGTATGAAATTAAGAAAAGATACTAATTACTCTTCATTTTAATATTTACATGACGTTTCGTTAGCGCTTGCCCTTCTAGGATAGCTTTCGCAGCTTTTGCTTCTTGAGCACTCTCAAAACCGGTAATATGATATTTGCGGACGTCACTGCTATCGATAATCTGTAATTGCTCGCCAATCAGCGTTATCTTATCACCGTCAGTTAAATGAATATGTTCACGCTTACCTAGATTGTCATGGACCAACTCGCCAGCCCTTACCCACAATGTACCGCTACTAATCATACCGCTCATAGCCTTTTTATGCTGTTGGCGCTTTTTATTAAAAATAAAGCTACCAATGATAAGCAGTGCAAGTGCACCGATGGCTAAACGCTCAGGCAACAAGCTCATCGCCATGGCGACTGCGACAGCCCCTACCAATAATGCAGAACCAAACCAAAACATGCCATTATCAGCAGCATTCGCTTGCCCTTGTAAGGTGATTTTGGCGCCATCATCAGTCAGCTTTAGCATGTGTTGTTACCTATTACGTAATGTACGAATATTTTCTATTAAAAAACTGCCTATTAGCAGCTAACAGGCAGTTATTGACACTAAAAACAAAGACAGTGTGTTATATCTAAACGCTAGTCTACCAACCAAGCGCCGTCTGTTGCATTTTAATCAATTCAGCGATGCCTTTTTCAGCTAATGACAGCATAGCATCTGCTTGAGCACGAGTGAACGGTTTTTCTTCAGCAGTACCCTGCAGCTCAATGTACTCACCTTTTTGGGTCATCACAACGTTCAGATCGGTATCACAGCTAGAGTCTTCTTCGTAGTTCAGATCAAGATACGCTTCGCCATCTTTCATACCAACAGAAACCGCCGCAACCAGTCCGATTAGTGGATCTGCTTTAAGTTTCTTGGCCTTTTGGATACTCTCTAGCGCATCGATAAGTGCAATTGCAGCACCAGTGATACTCGCCGTACGAGTACCACCATCCGCTTGCAACACATCGCAATCTAGATAGATAGTGTTTTCACCAAGCTTACTCAGATCAATCATGGCACGTAAGCTACGACCAATCAAACGCTGAATCTCTTGCGTACGACCTGACTGTTTGCCGCGAGCCGCTTCACGCTGATTGCGCGTGTTGGTCGCGCGTGGCAACATACCATACTCAGCTGTGATCCAACCTTTGCCTTTACCTTTGAGCCAGCGCGGCACACCAGATTCTACACTGGCAGTACATAGTACTTTGGTATCGCCAAAACTTACCAGTACTGACCCTTCAGCATGCTTCGTATAATGGCGCTCAAAGCTGATCGAGCGAAGTTGGTCAAGCTCACGATTGTCAATACGCATAAAAATTCCTAGTACAATGTTATAAAAGCAGTGTCATAAAAATACCTATCAGTTGTCAGTAAACACATTGATAGGTATGTAGTCGACTAAAATCTTAAGATATCCTAACGTGACAACGGCGCAATAGCAAGATTCGCTCCTGCCATTACGCCACCGTTATCAACAGAATGTCAGATATAAACTATTCTAACCCTTCCATCTTACGCAATTCCTTACGTAGGATTTTGCCAACGTTCGACTTTGGTAGTTCGTCAACGAACTGTATATGACGTGGGCGCTTATAGCCAGTCAGTTGTTTTTTGCCATATTCTAGTAGCTCTTTTTCAGTCACGTTGCCTTTTTTGACCACAAACAGTTTTGGCTCTTCGCCGCGATCATCGTTTGGAACACCAATAGCACCGCATTCTACGACTGCTGGATGCTCACTCATCGCTTCTTCGATTTCGTTTGGATAGACGTTAAAACCGGACACCAAAATCATGTCTTTTTTGCGATCGACAATTTTGATAAAACCTTTTTCGTCCATGATGCCGATATCGCCAGTTTTTAAGTAGCCACTAGCCGTAAAGGATTCAGCAGTTTCTTTCGGACGATTCTGATAACCAATCATGACCTGTGGACCTTTTACACAGATTTCACCACGATCGCCCATGGCTACTATATTTTCGTCATCATCAATGAGTACAATATCGGTGCTAGGCGCAGGAATACCGATTTTTCCAGTAAATTCCGCAATGGTCATCGGATTGAAAGCCACCACAGGTGAGGTCTCAGACAAGCCGTAACCTTCAACGATAGGCAGGCCTGTGATTTTGTGCCACTCTTTGGCTACGCTAGGTAATACTGACATACCGCCGCCGATAGATGCTTTTAGATTAGAAAAGTCCAAATCAGCAAAATTATCTTTATGTACTAAGCCATTGAATAAAGTATTCACGGCAGGGATAAACGCTGGCTTGTATTTAGCCATCTCTTTGATAAGTCCATCAAGATCGCGCGGATTCGGAATGAGTAGCGAGGCATAGCCTTGATACATACTACACATACCGCAGACCATAAATGAGAATACGTGATATAACGGCAGTGCGGTCAAAATCACGTCTCTACCATCTATATCATCATCAAATGCACTGTTCATCAGCGCACTGACCTGTAGCATGTTGGCGACTAGATTGCCATGAGAAAGCATCGCCCCTTTCGCTACTCCCGTCGTACCACCAGTATATTGCAGTAGCGCCACATCGCTCAAGTTCAACTCAGGGCGCTGGTACTTACTGGCTGACTCCGCATTCAAAGCATGCTTGAAGCTCACGCTATTCGGTATGCTATAAGCAGGAATCATCTTTTTGACATGACGAGCCACAAGGTTAACCACGGCTCCTTTAATCGTACCTAGCATATCACCAATGGTACACACGACTACATGCTCTACCTGACCTTTGTCTTCGGCCTCTTGATACGTTTTGGCAAAGTTTTCAACGATAAATAGCGCTTTCGCACCACTGTCATGCAACTGATGTGACAGTTCACGACTGGTGTATAGAGGGTTTACATTGACCAACACCATCCCTGCACGAATGATACCCAAAGCGACCACTGGATACTGCAAGACGTTGGGCATCATGACCCCAACTTTATCGCCTGCGACCAGTCCTATTGACTGCAAATAGCTAGCAATCTGTCGGCTATATAGATCTAATTGCTTAAAAGTAATCGATGAGCCCATGCAGATATAGGCAGGTTTTTGGCCATAACGGCTAAAATTACGCTCGAACACATCAAGTAAAGAGGTATTCTCTTCTGGCATCTCGATAGTAGCATCGATGCTATAGCGCTCATAAGCACTCAGCCACGGACTATCACTGTCGATGGTCGGCATAGTAGGAAACGCATTGCTTTGATAAACGTCGTTAGTAGTATTGGCTTTATCATCAGTTGCAGCGCTATTATCTGTCGTTTTTTTATTAATATTATCCGTCATAATTTTCCCTAAATGTTACTGTTAAAAACATTGAATATGCTAATGGAAACACCATTTTTTATGATTATTGCTGACAGCAGAAGCTTATGAATAAGAAATAGATAAGTATGATCGGGTTTGTCATTCATAAGCTTTGCAAATTAAAGTGTGTTACTGGGTCTATGATAAATAATACTACCACTCAGCACGACCAAGTCGAGAACAATATTTACCACCATGATTTCACTAGTCACCTTAAGCAAAACCAGTACGATTTTTTGGACAAAAACAAAAATACGTCGATGGGCACTATAGCAGTTTTAATAGATATTCTCTATTAATAGTAGCTGTCATCCACAAATGTCAAAAGCGATAAAGACAAAAAAATGATAAGACAGCATGGTTGCAGCCTTATCATTTTTGGTTACTACTTTGGTTACTACAGTATCTAATCGTGCGTTACTTTCACATGTATCTTTGGTTGATACACGCATCTATCAAACAATTATATAGGTGCGTGTATCAGCAAATTAACCGTGGTTTTTTTCTTCAAGTACGCGTAGATCTTTACGCAAAATCTTACCAACGTTCGATTTTGGTAGCTCATCAATAAACTCAACACGACGAGGACGCTTATAACCTGTTAGGTTCTCTTTACCGTACTCAAGAACTTCTTCGGTGGTCAGACTTGGATCGTTACGGACAACATAGATCTTAGGAATCTCACCACTTTTCTCATCTTCAATACCGATGACACCACATTCCAAAATCTTAGGATGGCCAGCCATGACTTCTTCGACTTCGTTTGGATAAACGTTAAAACCAGAAACCAAAATCATATCTTTTTTGCGATCGACGATGGTCACATATCCGTTGTCAGCCATGATACCGATATCACCAGTACGGAAGAATCCATCTGCTGTCATGACTTCGGCAGTAGCATCTTCACGGTTCCAGTAACCTTTCATGACCTGTGGACCACGAACACTAATCTCACCGCGCTCACCAAGTGCTACTTCATTACCTGCATCATCCAAAATTGCCACATCTGTTGCTGGCATCGGTACACCAATGGTACCCGTGAATGTTTTACTGTTGCTAGGGTTAGAGGTCGCTACTGGTGCTGTTTCAGACAGGCCATAACCTTGAATGATAATATTGCCAGTTACTTGACGCCATTTTTCCGCCGTTGGACTCAATACTGCCATGCCGCCGCCCATCGATTGACGCAGCTTGCTATGATCCATCGCGATAAATTCTTCGTTATTGGCAAGTGCGTTGAACAACGTGTTTACCGCTGGGAAGAATGCTGGTGGATTGGCTTTATATGCTTTTAACAAGCTATCAAGATCGCGTGGGTTTGGTACTAATAATACAACACAACCGCGATACAGACCGAACATACCACATACGGTGAATGAGAAAATATGATACATCGGCAATGCCGTCATAATCACAGGTTGCTCACCTCTTTGATCGAAATCATCAAAAGCGGTGCCTAAAAAGGTATTAGACTGAATTAAGTTTGCCACCAAGTTTTTGTGCGTTAGCATCGCACCTTTCGCCACACCTGTCGTACCACCGGTATATTGTAGGACAGCGATATCATCAAGCGTGATATTGGTTGGGCGCTTATATTTACTAGCGGTGACTTGCTTTAATGCACTTTTGAAACTAACGCTATTAGAAATGCTATAGTCTGGTACCATTTTTTTGACATGGCGGACGACCGTATTGACCATAAAGCCTTTGAGCGTACCCATCAAATCGCCCATACCCGTAATCACGACTTTATCGACCACATTGCGACCGATGTCTTGATAGGTTTTGGCAAAGTTCTCGACCATGATCAGCACTTTAGCATCTGAATCAGTCAGCTGATGCTCAAGCTCTCTGGTAGTGTACAGAGGGTTGACGTTAACTAAAGTAAAGCCTGCACGTAGTACAGCGATGACAGAGATGGGTAACTGCAAAATATTGGGCATCATGACCGCAACTTTATCGCCTTTGACCAATCCTAATGACTGTAGATAAGCGGCCATTTGACGGCTGTATAGATCCACTTCTTGGAAGCTTAACGATGAACCCATGCAGATATAGGCAGTTTTATCAGCATTTTCAGCGAAGCTTTTTTCGAAAATATCGATAAGTGACGTATTGTCGGCTGGCAACTCAATGTCATACTCCAGACCAAGTTCTTCATACGTTTTTAGCCAAACTTTATCGTCACGACGGGTTAAGTTTCCTTGATTTTCCATAATCTTTTCTCTCCTAGTAATAATACATTACCGTCAACCCACGCCAATCACAGTGTGATAAATATACAAAACGTCAGATTCTTGCCTATCGTTATGATAAAAAGCAAGGCTGCGACATATTTGTATAGTGCTGAGCGAACAATATAGCGGTAAATAGCCCTTTGTTCATTAACATACACACTTTATACATAGTACTCAATACAAAAGATTGCTACACCAGTTCTCAAATAGGCTTGACGCTCAATATCCCTATAAATATCAATATATTAGACTAAAAATATCAGTCAAGCTATTAGAAAATATGACCCTTGATTTTTGCTCCCTAATGACCATCCCGACACGATAACTGTTCACTATCGGCTATTTTTTAGCGCACTCGCCAGCTCAGTCAACGTCACAAAGTTGCGACGAGTACCATCAGTATCGCTACTTGGTCTATCTGCGATACTACTTTTGGCAAGCTTAGTGCTATCACTGTACTGCCAGTCATTAATATAATCGCTTTGAGTCAAGCGTTGGCCAAATCCTGCTACTGCCATCGCAAACTGGGTATCGATACTGGCTTTATTTAAAGCGTGGCTAGCTTTATTAATCGGTTGGCTAATCAGTTTGGATCTACCTCCTGTCGGTGCTTTATAACGAATTTTTAGATAGCCAAGCTCATTAGAATTCTGTTTGTTATTCGAACTAATACTGGCATTGCTATTAGCATAACGGCGATCGCTATATAACCCTTTTTGACCTTTTGGTGTCACTTCAAACAAGGCGATAACTGCCTTGCCTGCCCCGAGCTCCCCTGCATCAATTTTGTCATTATTGAAGTCTTCTTCAGCCAGTACGCGATTTTCATAACCAATCAAGCGCCACTCACTCACCACATCAGGATTAAACTCAACTTGGACTTTTACGTCTTTAGCGACGGTGTTAAATGTCGCGGCTAATTCATCACCAAAGACTTTTTTTGCTTCAGTTAAGCTGTCAATATAGCTGTAATTTCCATTGCCGTTGTCCGCCATCTGTTCCATCATGTGATCATTAAGGTTACCACGACCAAAGCCAACGGTAGATAAAGAGATACCGCGATCGCGATGGGCTTTGACCAAATCAAGCATCTCATCGACATCACTAATACCAACGTTAAAATCGCCATCCGTTAACATCATGATTCGATTGATACCATTCTTCTTTAGACCCTGCTCAGCTTGCCTGTAGGCCAATTTAAGAGCATCTTCCCCATTGGTTGAGCCTGAGGCATTTAATCCCTCGATTGCAGCCAATATTTTTGCTTTTTGGTCACCACTGGTCGCAGGCAATACCACACTAGTACTACCTGAATAGGTCACGATACTGATGCTGTCTTGAGCGCGCATTTGCTCTGTCAACAGCTTAAGCGACGACTGTACCAATGGCAGCTTATCGCGTGACGACATAGATCCTGACACGTCTACCAAAAATACGAGATTGGCAGGGGGCATAGATTGCTTATCTGTTTTTTGCGACCAGCTACTATCAACGGCTTTGATGCCAACCTTTACGATTTTATTATCTTGATCTGCTCTATCCCAAGGTGAGTCTACTACCTCAGTTGACACAATAAACGGGGCACTACCTAAGCGTTTGCCATCATCAAATTGATAGTTAAAATAATTAATCAATTCCTCTACCCGTACGGCATTAACAGGCGGTAGTTGACCCTCGTTTAGGTAGCGGCGCACATTGGCGTAGCTGCCCGTATCGGTATCGATAGACAAAGTGGATACCGCCATATCCGTAGTTCGATGTACAGGATTGGCTGCGTTTTTTTGATAGTTGTCTTTTGCCTCTGGCGTGACTATGATGCTCGGTAATGGGCGTACGATACCTGTCTGCGCCGCAGAACGTATCATCATCTGTTGGCTGATGACTGAGGGCTTAACACTGGGTGACGCCATGATAGACTCTGACACCACTGCTGCATCTTGATTGACTGTGCTGCTTGTCTCAGCTGGTAGCGTTTTGCTCATTTGTGAAGGGCTACAGGCTGTCAATCCTAGACTGGCTATAGCAGTAATCAATAGTACATTTCTAGTAGCGTTTTTCCCTAGGTGCTTACTTTCGTTTTTTAGCATTGTAGAGGCGGAAATTTTAGATAAAGGGTCAAATGACATAACAGAAATTCCTTATTGCAAGATAATTCAGTAGCGACTTGTCCGTGTCAATATATGGTTAACGCTATTTAAATAGGCAAAGCAGCCGCCTTATTCAATCTATTAACTGTCATACTTTCAGTTATTAATTTTGCATTAAAGCTATTCTAAACCTACTGTTTTCAGATTGATGATAGACAAAATGTCTTAAATAAAAAGAATTCAACCTTAAGGCATTTATTAACCATATAAAAAACAAATATTAGATTTACTATACTTAACTTAATCTATAAAAGCTATGAATCACCACACTATAAAAGACCCTTATAAGCGCTTGTTTTAAGCACGTCACGAGATGTCGTATATTCTGACATACGTCTTTTTAATTGGTGCAATATCCTTTACGATAGCACTATCCTATTTTTATGCTTGAACCAACTATCTATACCTATTAAAACTGATAAGTGAATCCTATTTTATGTCTGATGTTATTGATCATACGATCGCCCCAACTATTCCCAATGAGCCGATGGATACTCGTTCAGTCGCAGAATTCACTGAGCAGGCCTACCTCAACTATGCCATGTACGTCATTATGGATCGGGCGTTGCCAAATATCGCTGACGGTCTAAAACCTGTCCAGCGTCGCATCGTCTATGCTATGAGCGAGCTTGGGCTAAAGTCTTCTGCCAAGGCGAAGAAATCCGCGCGTACGGTCGGTGACGTATTGGGTAAATATCATCCGCATGGTGATAGTGCATGTTATGAAGCGATGGTACTGATGGCTCAGCCGTTCAGCTATCGCTATCCACTCATCACTGGTCAAGGTAACTGGGGTAGCCCAGATGATCCGAAATCTTTTGCCGCGATGCGTTATACCGAAGCCAAAATGTCAGCTTATGCCAATACGTTGCTGGCAGAATTGGGTCAAGGTACAGTCGATTGGCAAGATAACTTCGATGGTACGATGCAAGAGCCAACTACCCTACCTGCCCGCTTGCCTAATATTTTATTAAACGGTACGACAGGTATCGCGGTTGGTATGGCAACGGATATTCCGCCGCATAACCTTAATGAAGTGGTACGCGCGGCTATTCGATTGCTTAAAAATCCTGAACTATCGATCAAGCAGCTTACCCAATCGATACCCGCACCTGACCTACCGACACCAGCGGAAATCATCACCAGCAAAAAAGATTTGCAAGCGATGTACGAGACTGGACGCGGCAGTTATAAGATGCGCGCCACCTTTCATGTTGACTCTAAAGAAAAGAATCTCGTCATCATTGATGCGCTTCCTTACCAAGTCTCGGGCAACAAAATCCAAGAGCAAATTGCTAAGCTTATGACTGATAAGAAGCTGCCTTGGGTGACCGACATTCACGATGAATCAGATCACGAAAACGCTTGTCGTATCGTCCTTGAGTTGCGCTCAACGCGAGTCGATGTCGATCGTGTCATGAGTCATCTATTTGCCAGTACTGACCTAGAAAGCAATTACCGCGTCAATATGAATATGATTGGCTTAAATGGTAAGCCGCAGGTGAAAAACTTAAAAGAAGTCTTGGAAGAATGGTTAATCTGTCGCCGCTCGGTGGTCACGCGACGCTTACAGTATCGCCTAGATAAAATTGATAAACGCTTGCATATCTTGGCGGGCTTGCTGATTGCTTATCTGAATATTGATGAAGTGATTCGCATCATTCGTGAAGAGGACGATCCAAAAGCAACCTTGATGCAGGACTATGACCTGACTGACATTCAAGCCAATGCTATCTTGGATATTCGTTTGCGTCAGTTGGCAAAATTAGAAGAGATTGAGCTGCGCCGCGAGCAAGACGAACTTGCTGCCGAACGTGCCATCATTCAAGAGTACTTAGACAATCCAGATAGTCTAACCAATCTGATGATCGATGAGCTTACCGCCGATATGAAAGAACACGGTAATGAGCGTGTGTCGCCATTAGCAGAACGCGAAGAAGCTCAGGCACTAAAAGAGTCAGACCTCGTACCAAGTGAGCCGGTCACTGCCATCTTATCAAAGGCAGGTTGGATTCGTGCCGCCAAGGGCCATGATGTCGATGCTGCTGGTATGAGTTACCGCTCAGGTGACAGCTATCAAGCGCACGTGCGCGGCAAATCAAACGAAAGGATTTACGTACTCGATAGTACGGGACGCAGCTATAGTATCGATGCGCACAACTTAGCGTCTGCGCGTGGTCAAGGTGATCCATTGACCAGTGTATTAAAGCCGCCAGCAGGCGCTAGCTTTGAGCAGCTATTAACGGGTGATAACGAGCAACGCATTATCCTTGCCAGCTCAGCAGGTTATGGTTTTATCAATACCATTGGTAATCTCGATAGCAATCAAAAAGCCGGTAAAAACGTTATTAACCTAGCAACTGATAGTCGTTTGCTCCCTGTTGCACGTATCGACGCACCAGTAGAGACGGCCGCCAATGCCGAAGGTGAAAATAGCAATATACGTGTGACACCTGATCATGTTGCTGTCGCGACCAATGCAGGATATCTACTGATATTTGCCCTTGATGATTTGCCTGAACAGGCCCGCGGTAAAGGCAATAAACTTATTAAATTAAAAGACGGTGAGGAAGTGCTTACTGTCACACCACTCAGTCAGCAAGACAGCCTTGTTATTACCGCTGGCAAACGCCATGTGACACTCAAGCCAAATGATTTGGCTAACTATACGGGTGTGCGTGGTAATCGTGGTGGGCAGCTGCCAAGAGGCTTTCAGAATGTGACGAGTGTTGAGATTGGGTGATTTTAGCTTGAGTAAGCTCGATTAATAGCCTAGTTGACGTATGGTGCGCCCCGTGCACCATTTTTAGAGATTATTATTATGTTAGTGTGTTGGGAGCACCATATAGCTAACCTATCCATGCTTATATTTTCTAAAATATATTATTGTAGATTAGTTAAATTTTGACATAATCAGTATATTTAAAATCGAATTGAAATTAATTAAGTTTCAAGTAACTAAAATAAATTTATTTAACTTTTTGGGAGTATATTGTGAGTGAGCAACATGTTTACATTTATGTTAGAGAACGAGACCATGTAATAAGCGACGAACAAAAAGAAAAAGCGTTTTCGCTTTTTGACGAAAATATTATTGAGTGTGAACATGAACCCTATTTTGACGCAGTTGAAAATTTAGAACTAACCCATTCAGATGTTATTATTACTAGCCCATTTATTATGACCGCTGGAAATTTTGTAGCAACCAATAGGTTTTGGCAATTAGATGACAATGACAACGAAGAATTTGAAAGCGATATTAATGAAACCATATCTATTCGCCCAAAAATATTACAAGAATTAGAAAACATACTAGGTACTAAAGTTGCTGTTGTATGGGAGCATCGAGATTAGCAACCGTAGGCTGGACTTTTACCATGTAGGGTTGATTAGATAACACTGACTAAGTTGTTCTTACGGTTGAAGGTTGCGAGCAACAACAAGAACTTTACCCCTTCACTACGTCAACACAACTTACTTTCATTGAAAAGCCGCCTACACAAACGTATAGGCGGCTTTTCTACGCTACTCAAAACAGAGAAATTATTTAAGACTTATTAGATACAGCATCCTCAAAGATCGCTTTCAGGAAGCTTGTAATCTGAGTGCTTTTCATTAGATACGGTTTAAAGTCAGCACCTGCCGAGAAGCTTTTTAGGGTATATGCTTCGTCTTCTGCACTTGATGTTAAATATTTTATTAAAAACCCATCCCACCTACGTTCTTCTATTTCCTCAATCTCACTGAGGTGGGGTACTAGGTAAGAGTACTCACTGATTAATTTTACTAGTATTTCATTGATAAGAGGTCTTGGACCTTCAATATTTTGAATAAAGTAATTGTCATTCACGACAAGCGCTGAGGTTACACCACTTTTTTCATTATTCCTTCGCCATTGCTCAAGCAGACGAGCCAACCCTATTCCATTATTACTGTCACTATTTCTGCCAATATACGTTAGGCTTAGAGTAATATGCTCACCATGTCTTTTTCTATTTTCTAAAGGTTGGCTGGTAGTGATATGCATAAGAAACCTTATTTATAAAAAAATTATCTAAATCAAAAGACACTTTATAGACGGCTTTTTTACGCCAATTAAAATAGATGACTCTTATGATATGTAAATGCTACTCACTTAAAACCTATCGGATTCAGCCCCTTCAAATATTGCTGTCAAAAAGCTTTCAATCTGAGTACTTTTCATTAGATAAGGATTGAAGTCAAAACCTGCTGAGAAACTTTTTAAGGCATACTCCTCATCTTCGGCACTTTCCGTCAGGTGTTTGGTTACGAACCCATCCCACCGAAGCGCTTCTATTTCTTCAACCTTGACAACATTAGGAATAATCTTGAAATGCTCATCAATTATCTTCGCTAGAGCAGCGTTAACCGCCGGTCTTGAACCTTGAATGTTTTGAACAAAGTAACCGTCATTGATCACAAGCGCTGCAACTAACCCACTTTCCTCAAAGTATCTTCGCCACTGTTCAAGAGCACGAGTCAACTCTATACCTGTTTTCATTTCGATGTTTTTACCGATATACGTTAGGCTAATCAGCAGATGCTCGCCATGTCTTTTCCTATTTTCTGACGTTTGACTGGTCGTTATTTGCATAAGAAAATCCATTTATATAGTAGGTATATAAATTAATATACACTCTATCATAAAGTATAATCAATAAAACTCTTGGGAATTGACCAGCTTCTTATCATCCATACCTTAAAATAACATGACAAAAACAGGTATCACCAAGGCGTTTTTAGTAGTTAAGTCCTGTAAGAGTCACTTATGAATAGTCACTTATGAACATCCGCCAATATTCTGTCCAATTGCTAAGAAAACATCCTGTACCGATACTGCTAACTTGCTTTCAAAAAAAAGCCGCCTATACAAACGTATGGACGACTTTTCTATTCTAGCTAGGGCAAGTGCTACTAACAACTATAAGAGGCAAATATTCAAGAAATAAATGCTACTCATTAAAAATTAATTAGATTCAGCATTTTCAAAAACCGCCTTCAAGAAGCTTTCAATCTGAGAGCTTTTCATTAGATAAGGATTGTAGTCAGAGCCTGCTGAGAAGTTCTTTAGGGCATGCTCTTCATCTTCAACGCTTGAGGTTAGATGTTTAACTAAAAACCCTTTCCATTGGCGCGATTCGATTTCCTCTATATTCACAATATTAGGGACAATAGTTGAATGCTCGTCAAGTATCTTTTCCAAGGCAGTATTGATAGCAGGCCTTGTCCCTTGAAAACTTTGAACGAAATAACCTTCACTAATGACTAAAGCTGAAACGATATCGTTTTCTTCAAAATATCTGCGCCAGTACTCAAGTGCGCGAGTCAGCTCAATCCCAGAATCTAGATCGACATTTTTGGCGATATATGTCATGTGGATAAGAATATGTTCGCCATGCCTTTTTCTATCTTCTGAAGGTTGGCTTGTCGTTATGTTCATAAGAAACCTTATTTATAAAATAATTCATTCAAATCAAGGTATACTTTAAGATAAAGTATAATTAATAACGTTTTTTATCATT
Source organism: Psychrobacter sp. NPDC078501 (assembly GCF_044900935.1). NCBI lineage: Bacteria > Pseudomonadati > Pseudomonadota > Gammaproteobacteria > Moraxellales > Moraxellaceae > Psychrobacter > Psychrobacter sp. NPDC078501. The sequence goes on from NZ_JBJDOS010000010.1 coordinate 32,151, forward strand.
TGCTATGATTTTTTTAGATTTATAACATAGAAGTTTCAATGATATAGCATACCGATATCTATAGTAGTAAAATTATACTACAAAGTTGTCACGTTCAGTATCTTGGCATTATTCAAATAGTTAACAAGCCTAATCTATATTTTCCTATAGCCCTGCCGCAACGCACTTATATGACTAAGTCACGTTTACTTATTGGTTAAATATTATAAACATCAATCAGGGTCTTTAATGTCTATTAAGCTAGCCTGTTTATAGGTATATAAGACACAACCTACCTTCAATAAAAAGCCGTCTATGGCATGTCTAAACAGTTTTGTATAGACGACTTTGTTGTTGCATACTAATTGTTGCATACTAATTGTTGCATATTAATTGACATAGCTAACGTATCAATACCGTCCCATCTCAACGGTTGTTTCAGCAAGTACCGAATCGCCTTGCCATGCTTGTACATCTACCGTATACAGATGGTTTTTGCCGCCAGAGCAAGGCGGCTTATATGCACCGCCCGCCTCACCTTTACGGTTACGGTATTCTGCGACCATCTCAATACCTACTGGTACTTCGTAAGTATGACCAAATACTCGTGGCACTTCTGCGCTCGTAGCACCCTCTGGTAGTGCAAACTCTACGATACCATGTCCACCATGTTGCATACGTTTATTGCTTACATCGTTGTAGACGAATACCAAGCTCTCCGTGCCTGCCGGAATGTTTGAGACAGTCATGCTAGGCGTGGCTGGACTTTTGCCATCATAGTTTAGACATTGCTGCCCCTCAGGTATTTTTTTGCCATCCCAAGCAGCATCATTAAATTTAACATCCATTGCAAAAGCATTGGCAGATAAAGCCAAGGTCGCCAAAACTGTAGCCGATTTTAAGGTAAAAAAGTTCATACTTATTCCTTTAGGTAGCCGATGCATTAATAAGGATAGACCATCTTATTTCGCAGATTGTTTTTGATAATTGAATATAACTTTATAATAAACAAACACGGTTAAGTTAATCATATCGTTTAGCATTTTTGTTAATCCTCTGGACAGGCCATGAACAACCTTACAGACAATCATGCGGATACTGAATTAATAAGCATGCCTGCAGCATCATAGGTTACTCGATAGGTATTTATCTGATTGGGTATGTTGTAGTAGTATCTGAATCATTGTATCTACACGACTAAAAATAATAGGATCATCATGTTTATCGAAGATAAGATTGCTAAAGAAAGTATGACTACTAAGATTTCGACCCCGAAAATCATCTTTTTTGACATCGATGATACCTTGAGCCGCAACGGCATTATCGCTGAACACAATAAAGCGACGCTTGAGCAGCTTGCAGATACCGATATTAAGCTAGTAATTTCGACTGGTCGTTCTAAAGCCATACTGCCTGAAGATATTCTAGCGTTGCTTGATGCAGATATATTGGACGCCATTATTTGTATGAATGGACAATATAGTTTTGATAAAAGCGGCCGAATCAGCCACTACCCATTAACTGCTGAACAGACAGATAAAATCGTGCGCCTGTGTCAGCAGAGTGATTTGATTCATAAGTTTGACTCTGCCACTCATATCGCTTGGTCAGGTGAAAATGAACGTTTACGCGAGTTCAATGCGGTCACGCCCAATTCGATCCTTGACCCTGAATATTACAAATCAAATACTGTCTATCAGTGCTCGGTATTCTTTAATAATCAGCAAGAAAAAATGCAAGACATCGATTTTGCCCAGTATGATTTAAAGCTGGTACATTGGCATCAGATTGGTGCCGATATATTGCCAGCAGAGGCATCAAAAGCTCGCGGTATCAAAGATGTATGCGAGTACTATGCGGTAGATGCAAGCGAGTGTATGGCATTTGGTGATGGTATGAATGACTTAGAAATGTTCGACTTGGTTGGATTTGCTGTGGCCATGGGAGATGCACAGCCAGCTTTAATAGAACGCGCTAACTTCGTTACTGGGACGATTGAAGAGTATGGTATTCAAACCGTGCTTAATCAGCTAGCAATGAAGTGATAAGACTGTTCAGGCACATAAAGCCATTAACGTTCATTTAAAAAAAGCCCTTACTAACCGATTAGTAAGGGCTTTTTATTATGGTCTAATTTTATATAAACGATTCAAATAAAAACTGTAGCGGTGACGACTCCAGCTCCTTGACGAGTATTCATTTTATCCCTTCTACAAATGTAATCAAACGTTAAGGCACCGGTTAAGGCCTCAATTAAGGCATGGTCAATCCACCATCAACAGCGATAGATTGTCCAGTAATAGCCATACTCAAATCAGATGCCATGAGCAATACAGAATTGGCAAAATCAGCTACTGAAGTCGCTTGTCGTAGCGGCGTTGTAGTCGCAATGTAATCAAATACCTCTTCTGTCGTCAGGCTACTCGCATCAGTCGTCTTTAAAAGTCCGCCTGCCAGTAGATTGACGCGGATACCATACTGCCCCAATTCAGATGCCAAGTTACGTGTCAGCCCTATTAGCGCCGATTTAGCAGTCGTATAGTCGTAATAAGTAACCACCGGATTATAGACAAGGTTGGTTGAGATATTAATGATTTTGCCTACTTGCTGCGCTTTCATTTGCGGCAGCACCGCTTGCACCATATTGACCGCACCTTTAACAATACCATCCATTTGTTGTGAAAAGTGCGACCACTTTACTGTTTCAATACTGGTGTACGCAGCGCTTGGATTGAACTGGTAACTTGGCAAGGCATTATTGACCAATATATCGATACGACCATGACGAGCGGTGACTTCAGCTGCCATGCCTTGTACTTGCTCAAGCTCGGTGACATCCGCCTGATAAGCAAATGCTTGACCGCCTGTCGCGATGATATCAGCCACTACCGCCTCAGCAGCCTGTTTACTATTGAGGTAGTTGACGCAAACGATAGCGCCTGCTGCTGCCATTTGCTGTGCAATTTGTGCACCAAGCCCACGACTGGCACCAGTGACTATGGCGACTTTATCCGTAAGCAATGCTGGTATAACTGAGTGGCTTTTATTCAAGGTGTTTTGAGTTGAGGTACTTTCGGTCATTGTGCTGTATCCCTTATTATTATGGTATGGTTAGTGTCTTAGAGCCAAAGGCTTATATCTGCTTAGATGATGTTCGTCATACTTCGGCCTGCGCCAATCATAGCATGGTTATATGCTATCTTTTTTCGATTCGACGTTAGCAGCTCGCTAGCAATTCTACTCAGAATTAGCTGTCATTGAGTTAGTTTTTCTACTCATCTCATTAGCCCAACTGGCTATTTTTATTAGTATTATTAAGTATTGCCTTAATAATAACCCTTTAAATTGTGTAAATTAATGACCATAATAGTTTTATTGGCCATGTCAGGCTTTTATCTTTTTGGTTTTTTTATTGAATTTTTCTGATTTGCATTATCTTTATTTAGGAGAGATATTTTGACCCATTTATCGTCGTCCCATCCAACTACTCACACCTCGGCTAGTGTCGGTCGAATAGTGCCTAAAGCATTGTTAGCAGCGGCTGTCGGCTTAGTGCTTGCCAGCTGTAGCAACTCTGATAATGCAGCGGATGGCAGTGCTGCGGCGAGCAATGAGACACTGAACCTTTACAACTGGTCAGAATATATGCCGCAAGAGATTTTAGACGGTTTTGAAGAAGAGACTGGCATCTCAGTTAATTACACCACATTTGACTCTAACGAAGCGATGTATGCCAAGCTCAAACTATTGGATGATTCTAGTCAGTATGACTTAGCGATTCCATCGACTTATTACGTCGAAAAAATGGCGAAAGAAGGGCTGTTGCAAGAACTAGATAAATCTAAATTGAGCAATTTTAAAAACCTTGATACCTCATTTACCAATACCAAAGTTGATCCTGATAACAAATACTCTATCCCTTATATGTGGGGCAGCACCGGTCTAGCCATTAACGGTGACAGTGTCGATCCGAAAACTGTCAATAGCTGGAATGACCTATGGGACCCTAAGTATAAGGGTCAGGTGATGCTGACCAATGACGTGCGTGAAGTCTTTGGTATGGCACTGCTGACTCTTGGCTACTCAGGTAATAGTAGCAATCCTGACGAAATCGAAGCCGCTTACGATAAGCTCACCACGTTGATGCCAAACGTCAAAACTTTTAACTCTGATGCGACACGTATGCCGTATATCGAGGGTGAGACTGCGCTTGGTATGACATGGAATGGTGAAGCAGTCATGGCCAATGACGAAGGTTTGACTAGCTTGGTTTATAAGTATCCAACCGAAGGCGCTATCTTATGGATGGACAACTTTGTCATTCCAAAAAACGCCAAGCAAGTTGATGCAGCACATAAGTTTATTGACTACTTGTTGCGTCCTGAAAATGCAAAAATCGTTAGCGAAGAGATCGGCTACGCATCACCAAACATAGCAGCGCGTGAGCTGATGGATGAGAGCGTCCAAAACAATCCAACGATTTATCCTTCTAAAGAAGTCTTAGCAAAAGCTGAGTTCCAAGAAGATGTAGGTGATGAAGCGTTGCAAGTGTATCAACAGTACTGGGATAAGCTAAAGACTGGTCGTTAATAGTTTTGATTTAGCATTTTAGAATAAAGTAATCTTTTAAAATAAAAAACGCTGATCCTAAATGGTCAGCGTTTTTTTACGTCATAAATGTAAATCCGTCTCGCCGCCCTGCTCTTTCATCCGGCGCTGCTCGCGGCGTTGATAGCCCAGACCAGATGCAGCAAACCAATGCGGCTTCGATGTTTGTAGTAAATCACTCAGCTGCTGCAACTGAGTCTGCAAGGTTTGTGTCAACCAAAAATAGCCCTGCCACTCAAACGCCAGATGCTGTACGCTTGGATACTCCGAGACAGCAATACGAGTAATGGGTCGAAATACTTCATCACTTGGACTACGTAATACCGCTGCCATATGCTGCATCGCTTGGGTTAGCTCATGCTGATAATGTACCAATAAAACATGGTTTTCTTCATCAATTTCGATATTTGCCAAGCGCGGTGCCGCACTTAACAGTAGATCAATCGTTCCGATAATATTACGATGAGTACGCTGGATCGTTTCTAATGTTTCTTTTTCGATTCCTGACTCACTAGCTGTCGCCGCGATATGGGGGCGCACGGCTAGCAAGCGTTTATTGATCTGCTGTAACGCTGTGACCAATGCTCTATCAACGGGTATTTCCTTAACAGGAAAAGCCACTGGGTTTAACTTTTGGTTAGAGTCGTCCACTACCCCATCCGTTGCGTCAATATGATGACCTACGCCCGCGTAGAGGCTACTACAAGCGTCAAGGTTGCTACTCAATAAGAATCGCCACATCAACGTTGATTTAAGCGGTAAAATCAGCGTCACTGCTACTGAAACGCCTGTCCCCAGTAGGATATTTAGCGCGCGGTAGATGCCGTCTTGACCAATGCTATTATTGCCTAAATCAGAGACAATCATCAACATAGTGATGCCCGTTAGCAGCCCTGTATACCCAAGCTGTCTGACGGCTAAATAGCCAATGATGCCGCTGAGCAGACCAATGAGCGCATAGTCCACCCATAGCCATGCACCTGCATTTTGATTAAACCATAACACCCCAAGCGCAGTACCTATACCTAATAAAGTACCGATTACGCGCTCTTTAGCCTTGGTATAAATAGCGCCTTGGTATTGCAATAACCCTAGAATGATAAATACGGTAATAGTCGTCCATTCACCGTGCGGAAGATTGGTGATTTTATTGACCAGTAAAGCCAGTATCACAGCCGTACCTAGTCGTGTGGCATGTAGGATATCTGCATGTTGGTAGCGAACATAGGGTTCGACAAATGGAGCAGTGATACGCTGATAAAGGGTGGGTTTCACGCAAGGCTACTCTTTTTGGGTGGAATATTTAGGTGAGACATTCTAATAAAGTATTATTAAAATATCTCAATAACTAGCGGTAAGTATAAATGGATATTCTATCAGCAAAATGACGGGCAAAAAATAACGCCTTTTACCTATTATTCACAGGTAAAAGGCGTTATAAAAAATATCCTAGCACACTATATTGAAATCTACGCTATTGAAGATTACTTATCAAATGACTCATCAAATTATTCATTGAGAACTGCGTCAGTGTTAATGAATAATAGTCTATTGCGCTAGCGTATTACACTTCTAGGTAGTCTAGAATACCTTCCGCAGCTTCGCGGCCTTCCCAAATCGCGGTCACAACCAAGTCAGAACCACGCACCATATCGCCACCAGCGAAGATTTTAGGATTTTGGGTCTGGAATTTGAAGGTTTGCTTTTCGGCTGCTAGTACGCGACCAGAGCTGTCCATCCCCACTTGCTGAGACTCGAACCAATCAGCAGGACTTGGTCTAAAACCAAATGCCATGATGACTGCATCACATGGAATGATCTCTTCAGAATTAGGAATTGGCTCAGGGCGTTGACGACCACGGTTGTCTGGTGCGCCTAACTGAGTAGTAACAACTTTTACGCCGTTAACTTTACCATTTAAGCCGATGATTTCGGTTGGCTGACGATTAAATAAGAACTCGACACCTTCCTCGCGAGCATTGACCACTTCACGGCGTGAACCTGGCATGTTTTCTTCGTCACGGCGATAAGCACAAACTACTTTTTCGGCGCCTTGACGGATACTGGTACGGTTACAGTCCATTGCTGTATCGCCGCCACCAAGTACCACCACTTTTTTACCTTTAAAGTCGATGTACTCTTCAGCGTCTTTTTCCCAGTCATTGCAACGGTTCACGTTGGCAATCAGGTAATCTAACGCATCGTAGACGCCTGTCAGCTCTTCACCAGCGAAGCCGCCGCGCATATAGGTGTATGTACCCATACCCATAAAGACCGCATCATACTCAGCCAATAGCTCATCAATCGTGACGTCTGTACCAATCTCTGTCTCTAAACGGAATTCGATACCCATGTCTTCAAAGATCACACGACGATTGCGCATGACGTCTTTTTCCATTTTGAATTCAGGAATACCAAATGTCAGTAAGCCACCAATCTCAGGGCGCTTATCAAAGACGACTGGTTTGACACCATTTCTGACCAAAATATCCGCGCAACCCAGACCTGCTGGTCCCGCGCCAATGATAGCGACTTTTTTATCTGTCCAAACGACTTCAGACATATCTGGACGCCAGCCAAGTGCAAACGCAGTATCGTTGATATATTTTTCAACATTACCAATGGTCACTGCACCAAAACCATCATTTAACGTACAAGCGCCTTCACATAGACGATCTTGTGGGCAAACTCGTCCGCATACTTCAGGCAAGGTATTGGTACGGTGGCACAATTCAGCTGCCTGAAATATCTGACCTTCTGTCGCCAACTTTAGCCAGTTAGGAATATAGTTGTGTACTGGACATTTCCACTCGCAGTACGGGTTACCACACTCAAGACAGCGATGCGCTTGCTGAGCAACAGCTTCGTTTTCGAAAGGTTTATAAATTTCAACAAACTCTGTTGAACGCGTTGCAATGTCTTTTTTGGTTGGATCAAATCTCGGTACATCTAAAAACTGGAAGTTATTTTCTAAGCGTTTTGCCATGGTGCTATCTCTTTTATATAAGGCTCTTTTGCAGTGGGTGGCGACAGTCAACGATGTTTTGTTTGTCTAAAATCTAAGACATATATCGCTGCTGTCACGTACCTGCTGAAAACCTGTGAGTTAAAACGTCTCTAAAAACGGAACGCTGGCTAACCTGATTAAAGCGACTGCCGATCCATCAATACAATCCATCAATACAATCCATCAATACAATCCATCAATGCATTCTATCAATGCAATCCATTGATACGATAGGCAGTTACGTATCGGCTATTGTGGGTCGGCCATGGTAGTTTTAAGAAGGCTTGCAATGTTCGCCGCTTTTGGCTTCACCAAATAGAACTTACGAACATAGTGCTCAAAGTCGTTCAGAATTGTCTGACCCCATGCACTGCCTGTTTTATCTACATGAGCTTCAATCACTTGTTGCAAATGAATGCGATGCTCTTCTGTTTGCTCGCTTGAAATACGGTTTAGATCGATTAGCTCATGGTTGCAACGGTCAAAGAAGTCGCCTTCCATATCGAGTACATACGCAAAACCACCCGTCATACCAGCACCGAAGTTGAGTCCAGTACGGCCAAGAATCGTGACGATACCGCCCGTCATATATTCACAGCAATGGTCGCCTGTGCCTTCGATGACTGCATGTGCACCAGAGTTACGAACGCCAAAACGCTCACCTGCTGTACCAGCAGCATATAGCTTACCGCCAGTTGCACCATAGAGACAGGTATTACCAATGATGGCCGTTTCTTGTGCTACAAAGTTTGAGTCTTTCGGCGGATAAATCACAATTTCACCGCCTGCCATACCTTTACCCACATAGTCATTGGCGTCGCCTTCAAGCTCTATATTTAGGCCACCAGCATTCCATACACCCAGACTTTGTCCTGCCGTACCAGTTAGACGAAGCTTAATTGGCATATCGCTCATGCCAAGGTTGCCCCAGACTTGCGCAATCTCACCAGAAATACGAGCACCGATAGAACGGTCACAGTTACCAACGAAATAGCTATAGTCGCCGCCTGCCCCTTTACGAATATTCACAAGCATATCGCTAATCATCTGCTCAGCAAGCAAGCCTTTATCAAACGGCTCGTTACGCTCAACCTGACAAGTTTGGGCTTTGCCTACGCTGGCTGGGTGACTAAATAGCAATGGCGTTAAATCAAGATGACGCTGCTTGTCCGTATTACCTTCTAAGATATCGAGCAAGTCAGTACGACCGACCAGCTCTTCCATACTACGAACACCTAGCGCTGCCAACCACTCACGCGTTTCGGTTGCGACAAACTTAAAGAAGTTAATCAACATTTCTGCTTCGCCAATGAAATGCTCATCACGCAGCTTGGCTTTTTGAGTAGCAACACCTGTCGGGCAATTATTTAAATGACAGATACGAAGGTACTTACAACCAACTGCAATCATCGGCGTGGTACCAAAGCCAAAGCTCTCTGCACCCAAGATAGCAGCTTTTACTACATCCAGTCCTGTTTTTAGACCACCGTCAGTCTGGACACGTACCTTATCACGTAACCCATTCACTCGTAGAGACTGGTGAGTCTCAGCCAAACCTAGCTCCCATGGTGAGCCTGCATGATGGATAGACGATAGCGGAGACGCTGCTGTACCACCATCATAGCCCGAGATAGTAATCAGATCGGCATAGGCTTTTGCCACGCCTGTCGCGATCGTACCAACACCTGGACGTGAGACCAACTTAACCGATACCAGTGCATCTGGATTGACTTGTTTTAAATCAAAAATCAGCTGTGCCAAATCTTCGATAGAATAAATATCATGATGCGGCGGCGGTGAAATCAAGGTCACACCTGGCACCGAATAACGCAAACGTGCAATCAGCGCATTGACTTTACCACCAGGTAGCTGCCCACCTTCACCAGGCTTGGCACCTTGAGCTACTTTAATCTGCATGACTTCAGCGGAGCGAAGATAGGCAGGCGTTACCCCAAAACGACCAGAGGCAACTTGCTTGATTTTTGAGTTGCGCAATGTGCCGTAACGCGCAGGATCTTCACCGCCTTCACCAGAGTTTGAGCGACCACCGATGGTATTCATAGCCATCGCAATTGACTCATGCGCTTCAGGAGATAGTGCGCCTAATGACATGCCAGCTGAGTCAAAACGCGTCAAGATTTCAGAGATATCTTCCACTTCATTGACATCGATACTGTTGTCGGTTTTCAGTTGCAATAAATCACGTAAAGTCGCGACCGGACGGCTATTAACTAGATCAGCATAATTACGGTAATTATCGTAATCACCTGTACGTACCGCGGTATGCAAGCTGTTAATCACATCAGGGTTAAAGGCATGGTACTCTTTGTTGAAGACAAATTTGAGCAGACCGCCCTGATCTAGAGGGGCACGACGCTTAAACGCATTGGCAGCCAGTTGCGCTTGATCAGCGGCAAGGTCTGCAAAGGTAGCGCCTTTGATACGGCTTTGTACGCCTTTAAAGCATAAATTGACGACTTCTTCTGATAGGCCAACCGCTTCAAACAACTGCGCACCGCGATAAGAAACAATGGTAGAGATACCCATTTTTGATAAGATTTTTAGCAAACCTTTATCCAAGCCTTTGCGGAAATTAACACGGGCTTGAATCGGATCACCGAGTAGCTCACCAGTCGCGACCAAATCATCAATGACATCATATGCTAGATATGGATAGACACAAGTTGCACCAAAGCCGATCAATACCGCTATTTGATGCGAGTCACGGGCCAGACCTGTTTCAATGATTAAGTTAGCATCGGTACGGATACCTTGCGCGATTAGATAATGATGCACAGCACCAGTAACCATAATGGCGTTGGCCGGTACTTTGTCTGCATCGATATCTTTATCAGATAAGACAATCAATGTATTACCTGAGCGAATGTTATCTGCCACTTGCTCACAAATAGCGACGATAGCATCAGATAACTCTATAGTACGGTCATAGTTCAGATCAATACGAGCCATCTTGAACGCTGAATCATCCAAGGTTTCAAGCTGCTGCATCTTGCTGGCTGACAATACTGGCGATGACAAAATAATACGATGAGCGTCTCTCGCAGATGGCGCAAATACGTTAGTCTCAGCGCCTAGACAAGTCTGCAACGACATCACGATTGATTCACGTAATGGATCGATTGGCGGATTAGTCACCTGTGCAAACTGCTGACGGAAAAAGTCACCGACATGGCGAATTTGCTGCGAGAGTACAGCCATTGGTGTATCGTCACCCATTGAGCCGACTGGTTCTTGACCATTTTCAGCATTAGGGCGAATGATTTCTGTGCGCTCTTCATTGGTGATGTGATACATTTTTTGTAGCGCTTTGAGCTTATCACCGCGGCACGCTTGCGTTGCCAATGTCTCTTCTAGACGCTCATCATCACGAACACGCGTCGCTTCTTCACGCAACCATTTGCGATATGGATGCGCCGTTTTTAGTAAAGTTGCAATAGCCGTCGTATCTAAAATTTGACCAGTCAACGTATCAATGACTAGCATTTGACCAGGTCCAACGCGACCTTTTGCCAGTACGTCTTGCGGCTCGTAATCCCAAACGCCCACTTCTGATGCAACAGTGATATAGCCGTTCTTAGTGGTTACCCAACGTGACGGGCGCAAACCGTTTCTATCGAGCATACAGACCGCATAGCGTCCATCTTGAATGACTAGCCCTGCTGGACCGTCCCACGCTTCCATATGCTGTGAGTAAAACTCATAAAACGCACGTAGATCCATATCCATGCTATCAACATTCTGCCACGCTGGCGGTACCAAGATAGACATTGCATGGAACAGATTCATACCACCAGACATAAGCACTTCGAGCATGTTATCTAAGCTAGATGAATCTGAGCCGGTACTATTTACAAGTGGTGTCAGCTCATTCAAGTTAGGCAGCTTGTCTGATTTTAGCTTTGGCGTACGAGCTTTAGACCAGTTGCGGTTACCTGTAATGGTATTTAACTCACCATTGTGCGCAAGATAACGGAATGGCTGTGCCAGTGGCCAGCGCGGCAAGGTATTGGTTGAGAAACGCTGATGGAATACTACGATATGTGACGCCAAACGCTCATCTTGCAAATCCAAGAAAAACGCTGGCAAGTCTGAAGGCATTACCAAGCCTTTATAAATAATGGTCTGACAACTCAATGAGCAAACATAGAATAGCTCATCATCCGTCAAACGCTGCTCTGCTTTTTTGCGTGCAACAAACAGCTTACGGTTGAAGTCATCAGCAGCTAGATCATCTGGCGCATTAACGAACACTTGCTTAAAGTCTGGCAATGTCTCACGACCAATCTCACCAACAATACTCAAGTCAAGTGGTACATCACGCCAGCCAGCCACTTCTAATCCTTGGGCGGTAATCTCATCACTTAATACTTGTTGGCTATGCGTGGCTTTATCGCTATCTAAATTAACGAACACCATACCGACAGCAAAGTTGTCCGTAATGGCAAATTGCTGCTCGTCAGCAATCTGTTTAAAGAAATCGGTAGGCGTCGCTAATAGTAAGCCACAACCATCACCAGTTCTACCGTCAGCAGCAACACCGCCGCGATGTGTCATACAACTTAAACTATGAATGGCAGTTTTTACCAAATCATGGCTCGCTTCACCCTCAATATGGGCAATTAGGCCAAAACCGCAATTATCAGAAAAATCATCTGGCGTGGCCAGGTGTGTTTGTGAGGAAATCATTGACATAGCTTGTCCTTTTAAGTAGACGGGCAACTTACATTTCCAATGCGGAGTATAAGTTGGTACCCGTAAGCAGAACGGGCTGATAGTGGATATTCGTGTGTTCGAATTGGCAAATAGTGCAATGCTCGATAGACATCATACTCTAAGAGAAAGTAAAACCCTTGACCCTCCTGGTCATTAGCTGATGTCTTGACATGTGGTCCGTGTATCAAAAGATAGTAAGTAGCAGCCCTTGGCAACGGGAAAATCTACGCCCTTAAATGCCAGTTACTCAATCAGTGATATCTAATGCCATTCATTTAAGCATCATTTGTTATGTTGTCATGTCTAGCATTTAAAGCTAAGCATACAATAACTTAATAACGGTGCACTTGTTTATCTTGAATATCTGACGCTCTGTATTCAAGCACTTTGTTTACCCTAAAAAGAGTGACAATAAGAGAGGTTGCGTCACTTACGATAACCTTATTATAGACAGTAAGTAACCGCGCTTGAGACAATAATATTTAGTAAAGAACTCTAAAAACTAAGAAAAAACCACTAAATAGTTGTTAAATAGACATTTTTTACGATAACTATACAGAACGTCGCCCACAGTTATATTAGTTAATGATTGTCGAAAAATCTAGTCTTTTCTATCGATTCATCAGCCATAAATTGTAAGAGGACTTATTACTATTGGTTATGAGACAAATAAAACTGCTATTAAAATTTTAATGCAAATCATATAAATGACAGTTAGCAAAAGGCTTTGATAATACTCAGCAGTAGTAGCTTGCCGTTTATTATGACGATAAAACTATTTTGTATAGTGCTAAAAAAACCCACTGACCAAATAGCTAGTGGGTTTAATTAATCAGACAAAAACTAATTACTCTTGTCTTCTATTAGCGCTTTTATACTGTCGCTATTATTTTTGGGAGGATTAGCGTTAGCGCTTTTGCCATTAGCATTTGAATTGTTGTTTGTGCTACTAGGGGGCTTAGGCGTTGGCACGACTGGTGGCTTCTTACTAGTAGAATTCTCCGCCGGTGCCGCAGGCTTTTTATTTTCTGATGCCGCGGGCTTACTTGCGTTGTTTTCGTCTTTTGGCGATGCTTCAGATATTGTCTGCGTCTCACCACCAACCGTACGCTCTTCGCTAACAGATAGTGTGGCAGAAGTATCTACCGACTGACGAATACTCTCTTGAGTGCTGCTACTATTAGCACTTTCTTGGTTACCTCGATTACTGTTAGCACTAGCTGCTTGAGCAGCAGCATCATCAGCTTCTTCTTGCAAACGAGCAGGCACTTCGCGCTTAGTAGGTTTTAAATCCACGGCACGTGTACGTTTCGTACTCAAATCTTTTACTGGATCAGGACGCTCATAATTATCAATAATACTGACATACCGATTAATCTCTTCTGGCAATACACGTACATTCGTAGGTAACTTAAAGTCTATTAACTTTGCTGCTCCTACCGCTTCTTGCGGACTGCTCATAATCCCATAAGTCAGCATATAACGGACTTGTTTTTCATCATCAAGATAACGGAAATAAGCAAATTTATCGCGATCTTGACGGCCTTCTAGGTAACTAACAATCACATCATTTTCAGCGACATTCATTACTTGAACAGTCCACTTGCCTTTATTAGCTAGCAGATAACGCTTGTCTTTAAATTCATCGGGATAATCGCGCAAATCTCGAATCGTTGCATCAAAGTTAATCGGTTGTACATCCGTATCTAGCTCATGTAGCGATTCGACTTTTAGTGGTTGCTCAAACTCTTCATTCAAAATCTCTGGCGCTGATATCGGTGCATTCTCAATTTTGGCACCCATGGCTGGCGTTTGACTAAACATCCATACTAACGCTGTGACCACCCCTAAAAGTAGGGTCACTATTAGCCAAATCAGTGCTTGACGACTGTATGATTGGCTAGCAGTACGCGTTTTTGTTTTTGATGTTGCCATGAGGCGGTCCTTGGTAAACACATGTTTTACAGCATGATATAAATGCTTATTTAAACAGAGGTACAGCTAACCAGTCGGCTATAAGTACGAGATTTTAGTATAAATATATAAACGATAAGTTCTTGAGACGTTACGCGCTATGTTTTGACAAAACTTCATGCAATAGCTGGCCGTCAAACTCATTAGTCATTACCGCATCGCCAATTGATTTTAACAAAATTAGGCGGATTTGTCCGTGTTTCACTTTTTTATCGTGGCCCATTAAATCTAAAGCAGTGTATACATCGATAGCTGGCGGAGTAATAGGTAAGTTTGCCAATTCTAAAACACGCTTAATACGTATGACTTCATCATCAGTTAACCAGCCAATTTTTTGCGATAGCTCGGCTGCTTGTACCATGCCAACCGCTACTGCTTCGCCATGTAACCAATTACCATAGCCTTCATGTGTTTCAATCACATGACCAAAAGTATGACCAAAGTTCAATAGCGCGCGCACACCGGACTCTCTTTCGTCTTGTGCCACTACATCGGCTTTGTACTGACAGCAGCGCTTTACAGCTTCACCAAGTACTGCCAAGTCAAGCGCCATCATTGCAGGCAAGTTTGTCTCAAGCCACGTTAAAAAGGCCTCATCCATGATAAGGGCATATTTGATAATCTCAGCCACTCCAGCCGATAGCTCACGCGCAGGCAGTGTCTTAAGCGTACTCATATCGGCAAGCACCATTTGCGGCTGCCAAAAAGCACCAATCATATTTTTACCTTGCGGATGATTGATACCCGTTTTACCACCAACACTAGAATCCACTTGTGACAATAGCGTCGTTGGAATTTGGATAAAGTTTACACCACGCATAAAACTAGCAGCAGCAAAGCCAGTCATATCTCCGACTACACCGCCGCCAAGGGCAATAAGTGTCACATCGCGATTGAAGTGTTCTGTCATTAGCGCATCATAAATCTGATCAATACTTGCCTGGTTTTTGTATTGTTCACCATCTGGCAGTACGCACACCTTTACCCTAAACTGCTCTGCTAGCTCATCTTCTAATGCTTTTAAGTATAAAGGTGCCACAGTGTCATTAGTAACAATCAAAACCTGACGGCCACTGATATAAGGCGTGATCTGCTTCGCCATACTACTATGGTCAGTCGTAGATTGTTCAGTAATGACAATAGGATAATCATGACTTTGCGTACGAACTATTAAGCCATCATGAAACGGCATTACCATGTGATACTCCTAAAGCATTTCTAATGAGGTAAAAGTAATTGAGTCTGCATATCAATATCGTAGTTGCCAGTCTATTACTAGTCTTCTTGATGCGCTGATGCGTCGGTAATGCAGTCGACGAATGATTCTAGCTGCTGCATCAATTGATTGACCATGTGGCGTGGATACGTGTGACCAGTAGGCATAATAATATGGGCGACTTGGCGATAGAGTGGATCGCGAGCACTGTATAACTCTTGCAGTATTTTTCTAGGATTAGGCTGCTGCAATAATGGTCGAGACTTGTCTTTAGAGGTACGTGCCAGCTGCACCTCGACAGGTGCATTAAGATAAACCACGATGCCACGCTGTTTTAGAAACTCTCTGTTTTCAGCACACATGACTGCACCGCCACCGGTGGCTAATACGATTTGAGAGTTTTGAGTCAATTCATCAATGGCACGCGTTTCACGCTCACGGAAACCTGCCTCGCCTTCTTTGGCAAATATCCAAGCAATGTCGGCACCCGTCTGCGATTCAATATACCAATCGCTGTCTACAAAAGTGCGACCTAACTGCTTGGCAAGCAGTTTTCCGATTGTCGTCTTCCCTGCTCCCATCGGACCCACTAAAAACACCGACGGTAATTCCTGCCCCATAATACTTACTCAGCTAAATTAGGTATGATACAACGTCATTGTTATTCTGGCTAGTAATGAGCCGTGATTATTGTGAGTAAAATTTAGAGCGCATCATTCATCGGTACATACATAGATATTGCAACGCTAAAACCCCTAATCTCACGCATAAAAAAAGCAAGCACTATAGCTTGCTTTTCTAGCAATCAGTTAACCACTTTATGACTAATTCAGACGGCTCGTACCATCATTAATAAGCTTTGGAGTAACGAAAATCAGTAGCTCTTCTTTATTGTTGCTACGTACATCACGACGGAAGGCACGACCGATATAAGGCAAGTCTCCTAGGAAAGGCACCTTATCTACACCGTTATTGGTACGGTTTTTGAAGACGCCGCCTAATACCACTGTCTGACCATCTTCAATAATAACATTGGTTGATATAGAATCCTCAGAGATAGCAACCTGATTATTAATGATTGTCGGCGTGCCATTGGTAATGACCAATTGCAAACCAATTTTACCATCAGGTGTGATGTTTGGTGTCGCTTCCAGACTTAATGCAGCCTCTCTAAAGCTGGTTGTCGTCGCGCCACTGGCTGATGCTTCTTGATACGGAATCTGAGTACCAGAAGAGACTTTTGCAGTTTGCTTATCCGCCGTCAAAATCTTTGGTGTAGAAATAACTTCACCACGGTTGTCCGCCTGTAGTGCTGACAACTCAAGATCGAGCATCACATCAGACATACTGAGCAAACCAAAGGCGATACTACCCGCAGGATTAGAAACACCTAAATCAACGTTTAAGTTATCAGGGCGAGTAATGTCATAAGAAGGATAAGAAACTGTTTGACCATTTACCGTCGTCGTCTCTACATCAAAATCTTTTAAATCCCATAAGGTCTGATCGCTACCGCCAACCAATAAGCTGCGGTTGTTAGCCGCACCATTTGACAAGATACCCCAGCGAACACCAATTTCTTTACTGAAGCTATCAGTTGCACTGACGATACGTGCTTCGATCATGACTTGGCGAACAGGTATATCAATTTTGCTAATTAATTTATGGATGTTTTCGATACTGTCAGCCACGTCTTTGATAATCAAAGTATTGGTACGTTCATCAACCGTTACCGTCCCACGATTGGATAACAACGTATTATTATCCTCACGATTTGCGAGGCCACTACTATTACCGGTCGCGCCGCTACCTTGCGAAATAAGCGTTAAGACATCTTGTGCTTTTGCATAGCTTAAACGAATGTACTCAGTACGCAAAGGTGCGTAAGATTGAACAGCTTGCTGCGCTTCTAATTCACGTGCTTCTTGCTCAGCGAGCTCAGTAGAAGGCGCAACCAAAATCACATTACCATTCTCACGCTTGCCTAGATTTTTACTCTTAAGTATGATGTCGAGGGCTTGATCCCAAGGAACATTAATCAAACGCAAAGTGATGTTACCAGCAACGGAATCACTTGCCACGATATTCATCTCAGTAAACTGCGCCAAAATATCTAAGACACTACGAACCTCAACATCTTGGAATTCCATAGATAGCGGTTCCCCACTATAGACTCTTTCTTCCAACGTCGGCTCACGTAACAGCTCAGGCTTTCTAATACCAATATTTAACTGGTTACCTGATTGGTAAGCCTGATACTCATAATCGTCATTCATGTTAATGGTAACGACGCCATTTTGTCCTTGGTTTTTGGTATCAATACTACCAACAAGACCACTATTAATATTCAATCGGCGCAATAAATTTCTCGGAACCGTACTACCAGTCAAACGTACGACAAGCTTATTACCTTGGCGCTGCACATCTACTGGAATAGCTTCGTTGGCAAGTACCATACTGACATTACCGCCACCATCACTGCCTGCTGAAAAATTGACTGCACTTAGTCCATCATAGCTATACTGTTTGCTTACCTGTGAAGCAGCGAGTTGCGGATTTAATAGTGGGTTTACTCTCACTACCATCGTATCAGCTGGCACTTCATTTTTTACTACTGCCTTGCTCGTAGTACGTACAGGTGCTACTGGTACAGTAGAGGTCTCAACAATAGGCGTAACGACTGTGGTCGTTGTCATACTATTATTGTTATTAAGCACATCTTGAATTGGGTCGCTGGTAATGACAGGACGATTAGGGTCAGTGATGGTCAGCAATAAATCATTGCCTTCAATCGCTGTTGTATAATTTCCTGATTCTTTTAAACCAACAATGAGGCGCGTGGTACTGTCACTACTTAGCGTAGTAACGTCATTAATCGCACCGATATTATATTCATTAAAGCGACTAGCAAGCCCATTCTGTACTTGTTCGAAATCTAGGACTAAGCGACTAGGATTATCAAGCTGATAGGCTGCAGGCAATACTGGCAATCCTGTAAAGCCCAAACGCATTTGCGTCACTGCAGGTGCGGTCTGTACTACAGAGACATTATCGATGCGCTGTGCAGCATGAGCACTATTAGTCACAGCCACCATACTGACTGCCAGTGCTGAAATGGCAAAAGCAGAAGACATGCGGTTGCTCATCATCATTACCTTGTTATTGCGTACTGTCATTATTTATTCCTCAAAAAATCTGCCGACTTAGCTTATAGGGGATACCAGCGACTGGGGTTTTTCCACAAACCCTGCGCGGCTATCTGGCACAATTTCAATCAAGTTAACCTGGGTCGGCGTGATTTCAACAATACGGCCGTCATTCAATCCAAGATAATCGCCTACTTTAACACTCGCAACCGAACCATCAGGACGTTGTATCAATGCATATCGCTGACCTTCGGGCGAAATCACCACACCTCGGAAGACCAATTGCGACAGTTCATACTGCTCAAGCGGTTCTTTGATTCTGTTGATATCTGGTCGTACACCATCTATAGGAGTGGTCGGGCCTTGCACATTGACTAAACTCGGTGGTAAAAATGGACTACGCTGCGAGCTAGCGCTATATACAAAATCTTCTACCAGTTCGGCTTTAGGCGGCGGCTCAATAGGCTGTGCAGGCTGGTTGCGGATATCGGTCATTGCCTGCTCTGCCATACCTATACGGTCACTACACCCTGTCATAGATAAAACAGTGACACTTAAAACCAATAGCATGGGCATTTTTTGAATACTCATTAGTTGCCTCCTGCATTTGCATCAGTAGCAGCGGCTGCATCACCTTCAGGAGCCGCTTCTTTAGAGCGATAAGTCTTAGTTTGCAATACTAAATTGAGCTCTGGCAAAACATCCAATGTAGGCTGTGGATTGCTGACTTCAAAATCATGCATCGTAATAATTCGAGGCAGCGCGGCCAGACCACTGATAAAGCTACCAAACTGATGGTATTCACCCAAAGCTGCAATACGTATTGGCTGCTCAATAAAGAATTCATTTTCAATTTCAGGCTCTACTGAAATATCCTGAAAACGGATATTGCTACCAACGCCTGTCATGTTTATGCCTTCCACCAATTCTGACACACGCGTATCTTTCGGCAACTGATCCAATAAAGTATTAAATTCAGTTTCCATTTGAATAACTTGCGCTTGATACGCTTTTAAATGACGTGCGCGAGATTCTTTTTCACGGTAACTATCAAGCAAGGTCTGCTGCTGGCTTTCAGCCGCATTGATCTCATCGATTTTGCTACTAATGGGTAATGCCCATGACAATGCTGCGATAAAGGTAATGATAAGTCCAATCACTGTCACCTTTACAGGTAATGGCCAGCTGCCATAGTTTTCTGAATCTAGCGACTCAAAACTACGGCGAAACTCATTTAAATCAAATTGCTTTTTTGGTTTTAAAGCAGATTTTTTGGTTTTAGAGAGGCTCTTTTTGCGGATAAGCTTCATAACGCACCTCCTAGACCAGTATCGGTATCAGCAGCAGTCGGAGTTTCAGATTGTACTCTAGTCGTTACTACAAACTGTACGTAGCTGTCTTCAGGATAAACGGGGCGCGCCTGCTCACCAGTATTAACCGTATTATTGAGGACTGGAGCAGCCTCATAAGCGCTAATATTCTGTTGAATGTTACTTACTGCTGAGTTGCCCATCCATTTACTGTTATCAAGGTTACGAATCAGGCTGGACACAATATTTGGATTGTCCGCTAAGCCTGTCAAAGTTAGCGTATCACCTTCACGTTTGAGGTTATTTAGATAAAGTGCTGGTGGAATAGCTTTAGCGAGATCATCCCATAAACGTACAGGCACAGGACGTCGTCCCTGCAAATCTTGAATGACTTGCATGCGTGAAATAATGTCTTCACGGCGCTGCTCTAAACTGTCAATCTCGGTCAATGCGGTGTCTAAGCGAGTGTTTTCTTGTTCGATCAATGCGTTGGCATCAAGCTGCTCATCAAGTTCATTATTGAAATAACTCCATGAAGCAAAAGCTGCTAATAGAGTCAGTAACGTCACCGCCACTACTAGAGTCATAAACTCTTTGTTACGACGTTCACGCTCTTCTTGTCGCCAAGGTAAAAGGTTAATACGAGCCATTAGTCAAAGCTCCTTAACGCAAGACCGCATGCAGCCATTAAGCTTGGCGCATCAACCGCCAGTTGCTCATTGTCAATATTTGGTGCAATAGTCATATTGGTAAAAGGGTTGGCAACACTGACAGTTACACCCAGCTTTTGTTGTGCCATACCAGCGAGACCTGCTATAGAACTGCTGCCCCCTGCAAGCACCACATGATCGATACTGCTATATTGACTTGATGAGAAATAAAACTGTAAAGAGCGAGTGATCTGTTGAATGGTATTTTCTATAAAAGGGGTCAGTACTTCAGGATAGTAATCATCAGGTAAGGTACGTTCGCGTTTACTTAGTGTCGCTTCTTCTGCTGACAGACCATAGCGGTTTTGTATTGCCTCGGTCAGCTGAGCACCGCCAAATAACTGCTCACGACTATAAATAAACTCGCCATTCTTGGCAATATATAATGTGGTCTGATTATGGCCGATATCTACCAATGCTACTAGTTCGGGTACATTTGGCAGACTGTCTACCATCAATCCAAACGCACGCTCGATTGCATGAGATTCGATATCCATGACTTTCGTTTGTAGGCCACCAAAGGCTAGAGCATCGACACGCTGGTCGACGTTTTCTGAACGAGAAGCAGCAAGCAATACCTGAACCATATCTTCACTAACCAAAGACGGTCCTAATACTTCAAAATCTAGATTGACGTCTTCTAATGGATAAGGCACATACTGGTCAGCATCCAAACGTATTTGCGCCTCACGCTCTACATCGCTGAGTGTCATATCCATATCAATGATTTTAGTAATCACTGCGGAGCCAGAAACCGCTGTCGCAGCATTGCTACCCGCGACTTGGCAGCGTCTTGCCAAGCTCGTTATAATATTACCGGCAGCTTCTGTATCTACTAGAATCTTATCAACCACGATACCTTCCGGTAGTCTTTCAATACCATAAGATTTTAGGTGGAACATGCCTTGCTGACGCTGTATGTCAACCAACTTTACTGAAGTGGCACAAATATCCACGCCAATCAAATGTCGACTTTTGGAAGTAAATAGCCTCACTAGCTCTATACCTTATATTAAGTGTACAATCTGGTAGTTATTTGTAATAATTCAATACAATACTTTACTTAATTGATAGATTCAAGCATTTAAAAATATATTAAGGCCAACTTACACATTTATTATGACCTGCCTATTTTGTTCAATGTATAATAATATTGTCTGCTACAAATTCTAACTAATAAGTCTTATTATGGCCAAAACAAATGCTACCGCTCGTCTCATTCGCTTTTTGGTGGGACTCTTTATCGCTTGCCTAGCATTGGCAGTTGTTCTAGCACTTGCTGTACCTATTGGTTTTTATGGGATGGCTATGTATCTATCGCCGACCCTACCTAGTACGCAAGAAATTAAAACAGCTAAACTAGAAATGCCATTACAGATTTATAGTAGTGATGATAAATTAATTGGCCAATACGGCAATCGTTTATCTTTACCAGTTAGTTTTGATGAGATTCCTGAAGATTTAACTCATGCCTTTTTGGCAGCCGAAGATGCTTCTTTCTTTCAGCATAGCGGAATTAGCATTAAAGGTCTTGGTCGAGCTGTCACCGAAGCAGTCACTGATGACGATGGTCAAACCGGTGGCTCTACCATTACGATGCAGGTCGCTAAAAACTATTTCTTAAGTCCAGAACGTACTTTAAACCGCAAACTAACAGAGTTGTTTTTGGCGCGTAAGATCGAAGACGAACTGAGTAAAAATGATATTTTGACGCTATATGTCAATAAAATCTATCTGGGCGAAGGTGCCTACGGCATTCGTGCTGCGGCCAAAAAATACTATAGTAAGTCATTAGACAACCTAACCATTGCTGAAATGGCGATGTTAGCAGGCCTACCGAAAGCCCCTTCTAAATATAACCCTGTTGCCAATCCTAGCCGTGCATTGACTCGCCGTAACTGGATCGTTGGACGCATGCATGAGCTTGGCTATATTACTAAAGCTCAGTATGATGAAGCGGTCAACTCCCCTATAGGTATCAACCTATATAAAGAAAAGCTCGATGTAAACATGCCTTATCTGGCAGAAATGACGCGCGCTTCTTTGGTCGAACGTTACGGCGATCAAGTCATGCACGGTGGCTGGCGCGTACGTCTCACAGTAGATAGTAAAGCGCAAACAGATGCAGAAGCAGCAGTAGTAACAGGATTGATTGCCTACGAGCATCGCCATGGTTGGCGCGGGGCTGAAGCAAATGATGAGCCTCTCGAAAACTTCCGACGCTACAGCAATATGTCTCCTGCCAAAGTGACTAAAGTCAATTCTCGTAGTTTTAATGCAGTCTTACAATCTGGTGAAGAAATGACTGTTAATTGGTCTGGTATGAAATGGGCACGCAAATATATTTCTGCTGACCGTATTGGTTATTATCCTAGTAATGCCAGTCAAGTTGTTAAGAAAAACGATATCGTTCGTGTGATACCTACTTCAAATGGCAACTGGCAATTAGGTCAAATACCTAAAATCCAAGGCAGCTTGGTTTCGTTGAATCCAGAGACTGGTGCTGTAAATGCATTGGTTGGTGGCTTTGATTTTAACCACAGTAAATTCAACCGCGCTCTACAAGGCTGGCGTCAACCTGGCTCAACCATTAAACCACTTGTTTATACCGCTGCTTTAGAGAAAGGTTATCGCCCAGATACCATAGTGTCTGATAAAGCTATCCAAGTAGGTGACTGGAAACCCAAAAACTCTGATGAACGTTTCTTAGGTGATATCACTTTACGTCGTGGTTTATATTTATCCCGTAACCTCGTATCTATTCGTTTATTACAAGCTATCGGTATTTCAAGTACGCGCAACCTGTTAGATGAATTCGGTCTGGATAAAGAAAAGCTACCAACAACCTTGTCATTAGCACTTGGAGCAGGGCAAGCCACACCGTTACAAATGGCCACGGCTTACTCAACTTTCGCGAATGGTGGTCATCGTGTCCAACCTTACTTTATTGAACAAATTTACAATTATAAAAACGAGCTGTTGTTTCAGGCAAATCCACGTCAAGCATGTGCACTATGCTTTAACGAAAAACTTGAAAAGGTTAATAGCAGCTTAGTTGAAGAGTATGAGAAGTCAATTGAAGCGCTTGATGATAGTACTAATGAAATAACTACCGATAATTCATCATTAGAAGGTAATGATGATAGCGAAACAACAGACAAAGAGCTTGATTTAACGGTATATAACGCAGGTCCACAATCAGACCGTCTAAAAGCGCCAGCCGTACAATATGTAAGGGCCAAACAAGCACCGCGCATACTGCAACCGAGAGTCGCTTTTGAGATGGCAGATATACTACGCGATGTAGTCCAACGCGGTACAGCGGTAAGAGCAAAAGCATTAGGACGTGATGATATCGGTGGCAAAACTGGTACCACCAATCAAGCCAAAGATGCGTGGTTTGCAGGGTTCCACCCTACCAATGCGACAGTAGTATGGATGGGATTCGATCAACCATCTACTATGGGCCGCCGTGAATATGGTGGTGTGGCAGCGCTGCCAGTCTGGATGGACTTTATGAAAGCCCAGCTCAAAGACACACCAAGCCAATGGGTATCTATCAATAACCGCTCAAAATCCAGAAAACAACAGCAAAGCATCATAGAGATGACTGATGATGGCATCCTAGTTAACGATGACGCTAATAAATCAGCCAAGCCAGTTAAGACTCAAACTCAGCAGCGTAAGCCTTCGGCTCCAGAGCCTACTGAAGATACCCGTACTCCACCATCAACGAAACCAAGCAGCAATCGTAGTGATGACAGCGTACCAGAAAATCCATTGACAGTGACGCCCGTTGAAAGTATGCCTCCGATGCCAGAGTAACAAACAAGACAATTTTTAGTTAATAAGAAAAAGGCTTATTCAATAATGATTGAATAAGCCTTTTTTATACGCTGTAGACTATGATCCACCTTACTTAATCATCCTTTCAAGTGGTTCAATAAATAGCGATCAAAGAATAAATTTTCTAGTTTACTTCCTATTAGAACTCGACCATGCCTGCACGCAGTTGTTCAATCAGCTCTAAAAGCTGATTGCGCCATTCTCGTATTGTGGTCTCATCAGGCAGCCATTGATTGGATAAGGTGACAACATTGACAATCAAGTCTGGCGACGCTGAATGACTGCTTGGCGCTTCATCGACGATAGTATCTGGCGGTACTGCATAAAGACAACGCTGATAAGCACGTTCTATATTGGCGATAAAACCTTGCTGCTGTAATTGCTGCAGACGCTGAATCTCAGGAGACACTTGTGTACGCTCGCTCAGTGCTTGTTCAATATCGAGCAAAGTTGGCGCCGTCATATTCAAGCTATAGAAATGACTGAGCTCCTGAATAAATGCTAATAAAGCACCATGCAAGTGAAAAATAGCGGTCTCACAATGTGCTTGGTATAACTGTTTATCATTGGTACTTCCTGCAGATTGGCAAGATAAACGACAGAAATATAACTTTTGATTGGTTCGATCTGCTTGATATTTGGCGACGCGAGTTTTACCTGCCATTTGCTAATTATCCTTCTATAAGTAGTGAATTAGAGCATATTTCCAGTGTACTATTTTTTTAGATGATAGCACCATGTCTTTCTCAGTTTTTTATACGCACAAAAAAGCCAGCAACTTAGGCTGGCTTTTTTATCAAATTAAGAATGAATCAGGAGACTTAATGCGATTAATTATCTTGATTTAGCTCTTGAGCAAATGCTTCATCAAAGCTTGCAAAGTCTTTGCTATCAGTGCTTGCAGTCATATCAAACGCTGCATTCAAATCTTTATCTTGTAGCTTCTGATCTGCTTTTTCTTTACGTGCTTTATGATAAGCAAGACCAGTACCTGCAGGAATCAAGCGACCAACAACCACGTTTTCTTTCAGACCACGTAGCTCATCTACTTTACCAGTCACAGCAGCCGCAGTTAGTACACGGGTTGTTTCCTGGAATGACGCAGCTGAGATAAAGCTTTCAGTTGCTAGACTTGCTTTGGTGATACCTAGTAATTGACGCTCAAACTGTACTGGGAATTTATCTTCCGCTTCTAGCTTCGCATTCAATGCTTTGATATCTGCATACTCGACCTGATCACCTTTGAAGTGACTTGAATCGCCGCCGTCAGTGATTTCAACTTTACGCAACATCTGACGAATGATAACTTCGATGTGCTTGTCGTTGATTTTTACACCCTGCAAGCGATAAACGTCCTGTACTTCGTTGACGATATAATCAGCAAGCGCAGTCTGACCTTTCAAACGTAAGATATCATGTGGGTTCTGTGGACCATCAGCGATCACTTCACCACGTGCTACCGTCTCGTTTTCAAAGACGTTGATTTGACGCCATTTCGGGATTAGCTCTTCATGTACTTCGCCATCTTCATTAGTAATAATGAAGCGGTTCTTACCTTTAGTCTCTTTACCAAAGCTAACGACACCAGTCATTTCTGCCATGATGGCGTGATCTTTTGGACGACGTGCTTCGAACAAGTCAGCAACACGTGGTAGACCACCGGTAATATCTTTCGTACCAGAAGACGCTTGTGGTACACGGCCTAG
Organism: Psychrobacter sp. NPDC078501; assembly: GCF_044900935.1. Taxonomy (NCBI): domain Bacteria; kingdom Pseudomonadati; phylum Pseudomonadota; class Gammaproteobacteria; order Moraxellales; family Moraxellaceae; genus Psychrobacter; species Psychrobacter sp. NPDC078501. The sequence continues at coordinate 58,387 of NZ_JBJDOS010000010.1, forward strand.
AATCGAACCTGCTGCTACTTTTTCACCATCGCTCACGCGGATGATAGTTTCAGCTGGTAAGAAGTAAACCACTTCTTTGCCTTCGTCAGTGTTCAAGATAATCGCAGGACGTAAGTCTTTTGCTGAGCTTGAACGGTCACGAGTAGCTAGAATCTCAAATGAGCTCATACCAGTCGCATCATCAACTTTTACTGTTGCAGTCATACCATCAGTGATGTCACTGAAGCGTGCTGTACCAGCAAATTCTGTAATGATTGGATGCGTATGCGGATCCCACTTAGCGATAGTTTGACCGCCTTCAACCTGCTCTTCGTCTTTCACAAGTACGCTTGAACCATACGGTACTTTATAGCGCTCACGCTCACGGCCAAGCTCATCGGTCAATGCGATTTCAGCTGAACGCGATACGATGACTAAGTGACCATCGGTATGCTGTACTGTTTTCATGTTTTCAAAGTGCGCTTGACCAGCATTACGTACAGAGATGCTGTTATCTACAGAGGCTGAGCTCGCTGCCCCGCCCACGTGGAACGTACGCATGGTTAACTGAGTACCTGGCTCACCAATAGACTGAGCTGCCATAACACCGACTGATTCGCCGATATTCACTTTATGACCACGTGCAAGGTCACGACCATAACACTGTGAACATACGCCATGTTCGATATCACAAGTAATTACTGAACGTACCCAGATATCATCAATTGCATTGCTGTCAAGGACGTTAACCCAATACTCATCGATCAATGTACCAGCTGGAACCAATACTTTATCAGCATCGTCATTATAAGTAACGTCACGAGCAGTCACACGACCTAGTACTAGCTCACCTAGCTTCTCAATGATTTCACCACCTTGGATATGTGGTTTCATGAGTAGGCCTTCTTCAGTACCACAATCATCGCTAGTGATAACCAAATCTTGTGCCACATCAACCAGACGACGAGTTAGGTAACCCGAGTTAGCTGTTTTCAGTGCTGTATCCGCTAGACCTTTACGTGCACCGTGAGTTGAGATGAAGTACTGTAGTACGGTCAAACCTTCACGGAAGTTAGCTTTGATCGGCGTCTCAATGATTGAGCCATCTGGTTTCGCCATCAAACCACGCATACCTGCCAACTGACGAATCTGTGCCGCACTACCACGAGCACCAGAATCTGACATGATAAAGATAGAGTTGAATGACTTCTGCTCGTCTTCTTCACCTTGTGCGTTAATAACTTTATCTGTTGCCAAATTGTCCATCATCGCCTTAGCGACTTTGTCATTGGTACGTGACCAGATATCAACTACTTTATTATAGCGCTCACCAGCAGTTACAAAGCCTTGCTCGAACTGATCTTCGATTTCGCGAACTTCGCCTTCTGCCACTTCAATGATTTGCTTCTTAAGTGGTGGAATAACCATGTCATCGATACCGATAGACACGCCAGATAGCGTTGCTTGAGCAAAACCAAGATACATCAATTGGTCAGCAAACATAACACTTTCTTTTACGCCAACTTTACGGTAGCAAGAGTTAATCAAACGAGAGATGTTTTTCTTCGTCATCTCTTGGTTACACTCATCAAACGTCATACCTTTAGGCATGATGTTCCAGATAAGTAGACGACCAGCAACCGTATCTTTGATACTGATTTCTTTGGTCTCGTTACCGTCTTCGTCAATTTGCGTCTCAGTAACACGCACTTTGATTTTAGCGTTTACATGTAGATCGTTTGAACCAATTGCACGCAATGCTTCATTAACGGTAGCAAAAATCATGCTCTCGCCTTTGGCATTGATCGACGAGCGACTGATGTAATATAGACCTAGTACAACATCCTGAGATGGTACGATGATCGGATCACCGTTCGCAGGTGACAAGATGTTGTTGGTAGACATCATCAAGGCACGTGATTCAAGCTGCGCTTCTAGCGTCAATGGCACGTGAACAGCCATTTGGTCACCATCGAAATCGGCGTTGAATGCAGTACAAACAAGCGGATGCAACTGGATAGCTTTACCTTCGATCAATACTGGTTCAAATGCCTGTAGGCCCAAACGGTGAAGTGTTGGCGCACGGTTAAGAAGTACTGGATGCTCACGGATAACCATGGCCAGCATATCCCACACTTGTGGCTCTTCACGCTCTACCATCTTTTTGGCAGCTTTAATCGTCGTTGCTAAACCATGAGATAATAGTTTGTTATAAGTAAATGGCTTGAACAATTCTAGTGCCATTTTCTTAGGTAGACCACACTGATGTAGACGTAGTGTTGGACCTACAACGATAACCGAACGACCAGAGTAATCGACACGCTTACCAAGTAAGTTCTGACGGAAACGACCTTGCTTACCTTTGATCATATCTGCCAAAGATTTCAATGGACGCTTGTTACTACCAGTGATGGCACGACCGCGACGACCGTTATCAAGCAACGCATCTACTGACTCTTGCAACATACGCTTTTCGTTACGTACGATGATATCAGGTGCGCTCAGCTCAAGCAGACGCTTAAGACGGTTGTTACGGTTGATTACGCGGCGATATAGATCGTTTAGATCTGATGTCGCAAAACGGCCGCCTTCTAGCGGTACTAGAGGACGCAAATCTGGTGGTAGTACTGGCAAGATGTTCATTACCATCCACTCAGGCTTGTTATTAGAATCACGGAATGCTTCTAATAATTTGAGACGCTTAGACATTTTCTTAAGCTTAGTCTCAGAACCAGTTTGTGGAATCGCTTCACGTAGCTCATCAATTTCAAGATCGATATCGATGTCTTTTAATAGGTCTTGAACGGCTTCAGCACCCATTTTGGCTGTGAATTCATCACCGAACTCTTCAAGTGCTTTGTAATAATCTTCATCATCAAGCAACTGGTACTTTTCTAAGCTAGTTAGACCAGGCTCAGTAACGATGTAGCTTTCGAAATATAGAACGCGCTCGATATCACGTAGCGTCATGTCTAGCAATAGACCGATACGGCTTGGTAATGATTTTAAGAACCAAATATGCGCCACAGGACTGGCTAGGTCGATATGACCCATGCGATCACGACGAACTTTAGCAGTGGTAACTTCAACACCACATTTTTCACAGATAACGCCTTGGAACTTACGGCGCTTATATTTACCACATAAACATTCGAAGTCTTTTACTGGGCCAAAGATTTTGGCACAAAAAAGACCATCACGCTCAGGCTTAAACGTGCGATAGTTGATGGTTTCAGGCTTTTTTACTTCGCCGTGCGACCATGACTTAATGACGTCAGGTGAGGCTAAAGTAATTTGAATGCTATCAAACTCTTGGTTACCGTTGCCGGTAGGGCTTTGCATGATATCGAGTAAATCTTTCAAGTTGCTTCTCCGTTATCTTTATAATCATCTGACAGCGTACCATTGACGCAGATAAGATGAATGAAGGCAATGAATAGGGTTGAGACAAATCACTAAAAGCAGCAGCAATAAAGCAGACTGCCTTTAGTGGACAACTAAGTTAAACAACGGGCTAGTTGCTTTGTTTTAACTCAATATTAATACCCAGTGATTTGATTTCTTTGGTCAGTACGTTAAACGACTCAGGCATGCCTGGATCCATATACTGCTCACCATCAACGATGTTTTTGTACATACGAGTACGGCCTTCAACGTCATCCGACTTCACCGTTAGCATTTCTTGCAACGTGTAAGTCGCGCCGTATGCTTCTAGTGCCCATACTTCCATCTCACCGAAGCGCTGACCACCAAACTGAGCTTTACCACCCAATGGCTGCTGCGTCACTAGAGAATAAGAACCTGTTGAACGCGCATGCATTTTGTCATCAACCAAATGGTTAAGCTTGAGCATGTACATGTATCCGACAGTTACTTTACGGTCAAACTTCTGACCTGTACGACCATCATATAACGTCTGCTGACCATCGCGATCCATACCAGCAAGCTCTAACAGGTCTTTAACTTGGCTTTCTCTTGCGCCGTCAAATACTGCTGTGCCCATCGGTACACCGCCACGTAAGTTGTCTGCTAGCGCCATGATGTCATCATCACTCAAGCTATCAAGATCAACTTGCTCACCGCCTACTTGGTTATAGATTTTGTCCAAGAAGTCACGTAGCTCTTTGATCGCTGCTTGAGATTTGAGCATACCGTCAATCTTCTCGCCCAATCCTTTCGCTGCCATACCCAAATGCGTCTCTAGAACCTGACCGATGTTCATACGAGATGGTACACCAAGTGGGTTCAATACGATATCAACGGTATTACCATTTTCATCATAAGGCATGTCTTCAACTGGCATGATGCGCGATACAACACCTTTGTTACCATGACGACCAGCCATCTTATCACCAGGCTGAATACGACGCTTAACCGCTAGATATACTTTAACGATTTTTTGTACGCCATGTTGTAAGTCATCACCAGCAGTCAATTTGCGTTTTTTCTCAGCAAACTTCACATCGATGTCTTTTTGCTTATCAACTAAGTAATCAGCGATTTGCGTTAGACGCTCAGAGATTTCTTCTTCAACTGGTTGGATATCAAGCAACGTCTCAAGGCTCATATCTTTCATATCAGCCAATGCCATAACTGTACCAGCTTTTAGACCAGCACCGCCGCTGACTTTTTGGCCATCTAATAGATTACCAATACGACCACGTGCTGCTTCTTCAAAGATACGTAGCTCTTCTTTCAAATCTTTGCGATAGCTATCAAGCTGCGATTTTTCAATCGCTCTTGCGCGTGCGTCTTTTTCAACGCCATCACGGGTGAAGACCTGTACATCAATAACCGTACCTTTACTTGAAGTTGGTACGCGTAGTGAAGTGTCTTTCACATCAGCCGCTTTTTCTCCAAAGATAGCCCGTAGTAGTTTCTCTTCTGGCGTTAGTTGCGTTTCACCTTTTGGCGTCACTTTACCAACTAGGATATCACCAGCGTCAACTTCAGCACCGATATAGACGATACCTGCTTCATCAAGACTTGATAGTGCTGCTTCACCAACGTTTGGAATATCAGCAGTGATCTCTTCTGTACCTAGCTTGGTATCACGAGCCACACAAGTCAATTCTTGAATATGAATAGTAGTGAAACGATCTTCTTTAACTACTTTTTCAGATAGCAAGATTGAATCTTCGAAGTTGTAACCATTCCACGGCATAAATGCGATGCGGATATTCTGACCTAGTGCTAGCTCACCAAGATCCGTTGAAGGACCATCAGCCAAGATATCACCCAAAGCAATCTCGTCACCTTGGTTAACAATGATACGTTGGTTGATACAAGTGTTTTGGTTAGAGCGCGTGTATTTGATCAAGTTATAGATATCGATACCCGCTTCACCAGCAGTCATCTCATCTTCGTTGACACGAACAACGATACGTGATGCATCAACATCTTCAATCACACCGCCACGCTTAGCGATAACACAAACACCAGAGTCACGAGCAACGTGACGCTCCATACCAGTACCTACTAACGGCTTATCAGCACGTAGCGTAGGAACAGCCTGACGCTGCATGTTCGAGCCCATCAAGGCACGGTTAGCATCATCATGCTCTAGGAACGGAATCAGACCTGCTGCAACCGATACTACCTGACTTGGTGATACATCCATATGCGTCACTTTTTCTGGCGGCATACGAACAAATTCACCATAGCTACGTACACTGACCATTTCGTCAGATAACGCGCCATCTTCAGTCATCGGAGAATCAGCCTGTGCAATAACAGTACCTACTTCTTCGATTGCTGATAGATACTCAATAACGTCAGTAACTTTACCATCAACCACACGGCGGTATGGCGTTTCTAAGAAGCCAAAGCTGTTGGTTTTAGCAAATGTCGCTAGTGAGTTGATCAGACCAATGTTTGGACCTTCAGGAGTCTCAATAGGACATACACGGCCATAATGCGTATCATGTACGTCACGTACTTCAAAGCCTGCACGTTCACGAGTTAGACCACCAGGTCCTAACGCTGATACGCGGCGCTTATGGGTAACTTCAGACAACGGGTTGTTCTGATCCATAAACTGTGACAACTGACTTGAACCAAAGAATTCTTTAACCGCAGCCGCTACTGGCTTAGAGTTAATCAAATCTTGTGGTGACAAGTTGTCTGACTCTGCTGAGCTTAGACGCTCTTTTACGGCACGCTCAACACGTACTAGACCAACACGGAATTGGTTTTCTGCCATCTCGCCCACTGAACGAATACGACGGTTACCAAGATGGTCAATATCATCGACATCGCCACGACCATTACGAATCTCGATAAGTTCTTTTAGAACATTAACGATATCATCGTTGGTCAATACACTGCGTTCGCGCTGGATATCAGGATCATCAGTATTGTCAAATTCAAGACCAAGACGACGGTTGAATTTCATACGACCGACGTTTGATAAGTCATAACGATCTGCGTTAAAGAACATGCTCTCAAACAGTTTCTCAGCAGTTTCGACCGTTGGTGGCTCACCTGGACGCATTACTTTGTAGATTTCGATCAACGCTTCTTCACGGCTTGAGGTACTATCAGCACGTAGCGTATCGGCAATATAACTACCTTGGTCGATATCGTTCGTGAATAGAATGCTGAACTCTTTGATAGCACCACTGGCTTCAAATGAGTTCAATTTAACCAATAACTCGTGGTCGATTGGCGTGTTTGCTTTAGCGATGATTTCATCATTAACGACGATGTCTTCTGCTAAGATACGCTCGTATAGATACTCATCAGGCACAGCAATTTTCGTCATACCTGCTTCTTCAAGCTGACGGATACGGCGTGCGTTAATGCGTTTGCCCTGCTCTACAATTACGTCACCTTCAGGTGATACGATATCGAACTGAGCCATCTCGCCACGTAGACGATCAGCAACTAGATCAATTTCAAACGTCTCTTCAGCTTTATAAACAGCGACTTTATCAAAGAATAAATCTAGGATTTCAGAAGTTGTTAGACCAAGTGCGCGTAGAATGATTGATGCAAGTAGCTTACGGCGACGATCAATACGAGCAAATACTAAATCTTTTGCATCAAATTCAAAGTCTAACCATGAACCACGGTAAGGGATAATACGTGCGTTATAAAGCACTTTACCACTTGAATGCGACTTACCTTTATCATGGTCAAAGAACACACCAGGTGAACGATGTAGCTGAGATACGATAACACGCTCAGTACCATTGATAATGAAAGTACCGTTAGCAGTCATCAAAGGCATCTCGCCCATATAGACGCTTTGCTCACGGATATCTTTGATAGCAGCTTTGCTATCTTTGTCTTTGCTGTCTTTGTCTTTGATGATCAAACGGATTTTGACACGCATAGGCGCAGCAAACGTTGAACCACGTAAGATACACTCACGCTCATCAAATTCAGGCGTGCCTAAATAGTACTCAACAAATTGTAGCTCTGCGTTACCAGAGTGACTCTCAATTGGGAAAATAGAGGAATACGCAGCTTGCAAACCAGTATTCTCACGAGCTTTCGGCTTTTTGTGCTCTTGCAAAAATTGCTCGTAAGAATCTACCTGAATAGACAGTAAATAGGGAATGTCCATTACAGTGGGCAATTCAGCAAAACTTTTGCGAATACGCTTTTTTTCAGTATAAGAATATGCCATCGAGAGTCCTTACAGTAAACGTGGAAACAAATTAAAAGCGTGGCCAGTATGCATAAATACGATGCAAACGTGGCGACGTAAACGATAATATAAAACGGGTCTTCGTGTTCAGTTCATGTCTTTTCTGTCAATTACTACTTTACTCTTCAGTGCTTACCTAGCACACTTCACTTAATCTCGTCGTTGCTTGCTAGATTCATGGTAAGTGAATCAGTCTATATGACTGTTGCAACCAAAAAATTCAATATTATATAATCTATAACGTATTGCCTATCAGGCCTAATTTACAAATACATTGCTGGGAAATAATGTCTATTAAGATTGCATCCATACCACTTGCCATCTAGACTACTTATTTATTACCGAACTACGTTCCCTACACATACAAACTGTCTATGAGACTAAATATCGACAGTCATGCTACACCAAGTAGGCAACTTATGATCAACAGCTTTTTTAAGAATACCGCTTTTTTCAGGATTAATAATCGGGGTAACTATAACTTTTAGAATCAGTATAAACTATAGTGTTGATAGGAAAGCATGCAGACACAAAAAAATGCCAAACATCTACAGACGTTTAGCTCATATTAACTGATTTCAAAAACTGGCATGTGTGCTTGCATGTATATCGTCTGTCCTTTTGATGGGTATCCACCGTGATGTTGCATACGTATGTTGGCAGACACAAAAGGTCAAGCTACGAATTATAGTAAAAAAAAGCTGGCAATGCAAGGCATTACCAGCTTTTTTTTCGTACAATGTTAAACTTATTTTAGTTCAACAGTTGCACCAGCTTCTTCAAGTTTCTTTTTCAACTCTTCAGCTTCAGCTTTAGATGCGCCTTCTTTGATTGGAGCTGGAGCGCTTTCAACCAAATCTTTCGCTTCTTTTAGACCAAGACCAGTAGCTTCACGTACGGCTTTAATTACGCCAACTTTCTTCTCGCCAAAGCTAGCAAGAACTACGTCAAACTCGTCTTTTTCTTCAGCAGCAGCAGCAGCAGGACCAGCAGCAGCAGGTGCAGCAGCAACAGCAGCTGTTACGCCGAATTTTTCTTCCATGTCGCTGATTAACTCAACGATATCCATTACTGACATTTCAGCGATTGCATTTAACACGTCATCTTTAGATAGTGCCATGAGAACTCTCCGTTATCTGATAAAAATTAATTGATTCTAATATCGCCTTGATTGCTTGCCTAATGTGACAATAAAGTGCAACCAAAATTAGCGATGTTAAAGTTACGTTAAAACAAGCAATTAAGCAGCTTCTTTTGCGTCTTTGATTGCCGCTACAGTGCGAACGAACTTGCCAGGAACAGCGTTCATAGTCTGGACAAGCTTGGTCACTGGTGCATTCATAGTAGCCATCAAGATAGAGATTGCTTCGTCGCGAGTTGGTAGCTTCGATACGCGCTCTAGCTCTTCTGGACCATAAACTTCACCACCGACTGATACTAATTTGGTCTCTAAAGCTTTGTTATCTTTGCTGAAGTCGAAAACGACTCGAGCAGCAGATCCCAAATCTTCCATAGAGAAAGCCAAAAGTAGTGGACCAGTCATACGGTCTGACATGCTCTCAAACTTAGTGCCTTCAAAAGCGCGTTTTGCTAGTGTATTTTTTACCACTTTTAAAACAACACCTTTATCACGAGCTTGTTCACGCAGCTTAGTAAGCTGTGCAACACCAATACCGTGATATTCGGCAGCTACTGCTGAGTAAGCATTAGCAGCAACTTCAGACACTTCAGCCACAACTTGTTGTTTTTGTTCTAGCGTTAATGCCATAAGTTGACTCCTTTAATCTTATCAATCGACTTATAATAAAAGTGCCAAAAACAAGGTTTTTATGCGCTCAAACTGTAAGCTAAGACTGACTTGATACGACACATTACCAGTGGATTCAATTAATAAAAAAAGCATCTACTGGTAACGACTGATTACGGCACCGTTATCAGAATGACGTTGAGTAATAGTTTGAAGGTTATAAATAACCTTATCGCCCTATTCGCTCGTGTCTTAAACTGTGTGGGCCACCGTCTGCGTAGGACAACTAAGATTTTCATCTGTCGTCGATTAACAAAAGTGACTTATTATCATAAGCAACTATCCGAAGATCGCTAACTATGACTCTAAACTACTCTCTACCTACGGTCTTAGACAGCGTAGCAAATACTACGCTGACCTAATTCTTTAAAAACTGTTTGTGTTTATCACTCAAAATATTTGAAGATAAAAACTTTAATTATTTAGCAGTACGATAAGGAACAGCGTCGATCGTTAGACCTGGACCCATCGTGCTAGACAAGGTGATTTTCTTAATGAAAGTACCTTTAGAAGTAGCAGGCTTAGCACGCTTTAGATCAGAAAGAATCGCTTGCGCGTTTTGCTCAATTTGATCAGCAGTGAAACCAACTTGGCCGATAGTTGCATGGATGATACCAGCTTTATCAACACGGTACTGAGCCTGACCAGCTTTCGCATTAGTCACAGCTTCAGCAACGTTTGGCGTTACCGTACCAACTTTAGGGTTAGGCATTAGACCACGTGGGCCTAGGATAGTACCTAACTGACCAACAACACGCATAGCATCTGGAGCTGCGATAACAACATCAAAGTCCATGTTACCGGCTTTGATTTGCTCTGCTAGGTCTTCAAAACCAACGATGTCTGCACCAGCTTCTTTAGCGGCTTCAGCAGCAGCGCCTTGAGCGAATACAGCAACGCGTTTGGTTTTACCAGTACCCGCAGGTAGGTTGGTTGCACCACGAACTACTTGATCAGATTTACGTGGGTCAACGCCCAAGTTTACTGCGATATCGATAGACTCTTTGAATTTAAGCGCTGGCAAATCGTTTAGGATTTGAACCGCTTCTTCAATAGTGTACTGTTTTTCGTTATCAATACGGCTTTGAATTTCTTTTTGACGTTTGGTTAGCTTAGACATTATACACCCTCCACGGTAATACCCATTGAACGTGCAGTACCAGCGATGGTACGGACAGCAGCGTCAAGATCAGCAGCAGTTAAGTCTGCATTCTTAGTCTTAACGATGTCTTCTAGTTGTGCACGGTCAACTTTACCAACTTTAGCAGTGTTCGGTGTACCTGAACCTTTAGCAATACCAGCAGCCTTACGTAGTAAGTATGCAGCTGGTGGTGACTTCATGATGAAGGTAAAAGATTTGTCGCTGTATACTGTGATCTCAGTTGGGATCGGTAGACCTGGCTCTTGGCCTGAGGTCGCAGCGTTAAATTCTTTACAGAACGCCATGATGTTCACGCCTTTTTGACCCAAAGCTGGACCAATAGGTGGTGAAGGATTTGCTTTGCCTGCAGGCACTTGCAGTTTGATGTAACCATCAATCTTCTTAGCCATGATACTCTCCTAAATGGGTAATAGCGCCAAATCAACGTGGTATATACCTAATTGACTAACAGCTCCCCGGTTGATGAATTTTTTGCTAATTTAGTCTAGTTTTTCAACTTTACTAAATTCAAGCTCAACCTGCGTAGGTCGATTAAATACGTTTACTGTTAGATGTAGTTTAGACTTCTCATAATCCACTTTTTCTACCAACCCTTTAAAGTCAGTAAATGGACCATCGATAACCAACAACTCTTCGCCCGGCTCGAATAGAGTCTTAGGACGTGGGTCAGTTTCAGTCTGGTTCAAACGGTTTAAAATGCGATCAGCTTCTACTTGCGTAATCGGTGCAGGCATCTCAGGCGTACCACCGATGAAGCCCATAATACGAGGACAGTCTTTTACGATGTGCCAAGTATTATCGTTCATTTCCATTTGGATCAATACATATCCAGGAAAGAACTTACGCTCACTCTTACGTTTTTTGCCGTCTTTCATTTCGACGACTTCTTCAGTAGGAACCAATACATCACCGAATGACTCAGCAAAGTCACTACGATTAATACGATCAGTTAATGAACGTTGTACTTGTTTTTCATATCCTGAAAACGCTTGGACAATATACCAACGCATATCACGCTCCTGATCATTATAAATAAGTCGTTATGAGTAAATGTCTCGCTAATAGTCACTAATACGTGCTATTAACCGATAAAGATACCAACGAACCAATTAAAAAAGTTATCCAATAACCAAATAAAGAAACCAGCAATCGCAATCACGACAATCACTTGCCATGTGTATTGAAAAGTTTCATCTTTACCTGGCCATGTCACTCGGCGAAGCTCAACGGCAGCGTCTTTTAACAATATTTTAAAAGCATGGCCTTGATGCGTTAGCGCCAAACAAACTAATGCAAATACAACAAGTGCGACAATAATACCAATACGTACCCAAACGTCGTTGGCAGGTTGCCAATAGCCTGGTAAGTATTGATTTACTAGAGTCGCACCGATTAATACAGCTGCGGCAAGTAGCCACAAAATCAAATCTTTTATTGAGCCAGTCTTAGCCACTTCAACAGCAGTAGTACCGCTAGCTGAAATATGCTTATTTTTAGACAGCATTCCACCAGCAACCGCCTTGGCATCAGATAACTTAGTCTCGAGGTTATCTTGATCATTGCTCATAAAGAACTCGCTTCGGAGATGGTGGGGTACAACAAAGATGTGATAAGAAGATGGCAGGCGATGTAGGACTCGAACCTACAACCCTCGGTTTTGGAGACCGATGCTCTACCAATTGAGCCAATCGCCTATGGGTGTAAAGGACAGCATTATACAATATTTAGCATAGAATGCAAGCCCTTGACGGTAAAATTATTAATTTTACCTGATTTTGCACTACTGCAATCTAAAATAACTGCTAGCGTTAAGTGCAGCGATAATATAACAAGCTATGTCGTAGATTACAATATGCTATCTAACAAATAATTATCTCTATCTCACATATCGTGAGTTATTGTTTCGCTAAAGCTATTATTCTATTTCTAGTAATGATTCACATTCTCCCACAAAAAAAAGGCCACCCTAAATAGGATGGCCTTTTTTATGACTAATTCATAAGCTCATAACTGAGACTTAATGATTAGTTCAATACGTTAGCAACAACACCAGCGCCTACAGTACGGCCGCCTTCACGAATAGCGAAGCGAAGACCTTTGTCCATAGCGATTGGGTGGATAAGCTCTACGCCCATCTCAACGTTATCACCAGGCATTACCATTTCAGTACCGTCTTG
>NZ_JBJDOS010000011.1:0-56551 GCF_044900935.1 Psychrobacter sp. NPDC078501
CATTGATTATAATTGACATGATATTTTTAGAAAGTAAGCGTAATAAATAAGCACATTGATGCCGATTATCACAAACAAAATGAACTAGCGTCGTATTCACTCTATACGGAAAAATACTTTTTATACTTGAGTATGTTTATAAAATGTGAACTGGAAGGTAATGTTACTTAGACAGGCTGGGCATTTGATGTATAGTGTCATTTGCATTTCACTATTTATCAATTTCTCAGCCTGTTTTTTTTCAGCCTACTTTTTGAACCACCACCCGGATATAAATGTAACTATGAATAAAACAACTTTTAAAATATCGAAGATGGACTGCCCTTCGGAGGAAAACCTAATCCGAATGAAATTAGAGGGCCACTCGAATATTGAACATCTTGAGTTCGACATTCCTAACCGTCAATTAACTGTGTTTCATCATGACAATATAGAAGGGATAGAGACTGCTATTCATGACCTAAAATTAGGAGACACCCTACTCTCGACCGAAACCATTGACCCCTCTGATCCCAACAATAATTTTAAAATTGATGCTGACTCTAGTCACAAAAAAGATGCTGAGCAAAGAAAGCTACTATGGATAGTGCTGGTCATTAACTTTGCTTTCTTTATTATTGAAATGAGCACGGGACTGATTTCTCGTTCGATGGGGTTGGTCGCCGACAGCTTAGATATGTTAGCAGATAGCTTGGTGTACGGAATTAGCTTATTTGCGGTCGGTGGAACGGTCATTAAGAAAAAACGGATTGCTAGAATTGCCGGATATTTTCAAATTACGCTAGCGATTCTTGGTTTTTTAGAAGTACTAAGACGTTTCTTTGGCAATGAGCAGTTACCTGACTTTTCTACCATGATAGTCATATCGATTCTTGCGCTAATTGCAAACTTGATTTGCCTCTATTTACTACAAAAATCGAAAAGCAAAGAAGGAGAAGAAGCCCATATGCAAGCCAGTATGATTTTCACTTCAAACGATGTGATTATCAATTTAGGGGTAATTGTTGCAGGGATTTTGGTTAATTGGTTACACTCTAGTACGCCTGATTTGATTATTGGTAGCATCGTATTTGCTTTAGTTATTCAGGGCGCCTTTAGAATATTGAAGTTGAGTAAGTAGCCAAGCCTAATAACTGAAGCAAATAGCTCAAGTAAGTAGCTTAATTAAACCGCTAAGTGTAAAGTAACTGGGTTTGAAGCAAATAAACATCATAAGGATATGAGACCTCAAGCAATGATTGAACAAACTTTAAATCTAGTCACCACCAAAGACCATCAGCAAGTTGCCGTTTGGCGAATAATAGATGATGAAGTCTTTGATAAGAATCTGGTGGTGGTCAACTAATTTAGGACACTAATAAAATTCAAACCTACATCGCCATTACTTATAACCCTGAGTCGAGAACGGATAATAATTATAAGCGTTGGGGCAACTTTTATGACCGCCAAGATCTGTTAGTAGGTGACGAGTTGTGTCAGGTGGTTAATTTTCAGAGACCTTCCTAAATTTTGTGTAAGTATTTAATCTAAACGTCAGTTACACAGAATCTGGGATGGTCTCTCGTATTCTTTGGTTGCCACCCTACAGCCCTGATCTAAATCCCATTGAAAAGAAGTGGGCACAGGCAAAATTTCTACGTCAAGGCTGGATGGAGAATAATCTACCTAAGCTGTTTCATGATATGGGTTGTATCTCTTTTATTCTAGACTGACTATAGTTAACTATCATATTATTATGAATCGAACAATTTAGACTAGATCCTTAATATCTATATCCAATGCATCGCAAATATCATAGGCCTTTTTGAGAGTGACATTCTTCTCTCCACGCTCGATATTTCCCATATAACTTCGATCAATATCTGCCATCTCTGCCAGCACTTCTTGAGATATTCCTTTGCTTCTGCGCACATCACGGATACGCTTTCCAAAGGCTATCATGCGTTCATCTGTCTTCATCTCACCAACCACTGCTAAAAATAGCAATACTCACAGTGGTGGGCTATAATATCCACGGGATATAGTCGGTATTATGAGGTGAGTATGAAAACAAAACTAGAGTATCAGCCAGATATAACAGAAACTAATAAGCTGATCTGTGAGAGGTACTGGTTAAGAGAAGGCGATAAACGAAGTGGTTTTATATATACCTGTAAAGAAATAGGTCAAGAGTTTGATGTTAAGCATCAGGATATACCTAGTATCGTTAAAATAAATGCTCATCTTGTCGTACTAGACTGCCAATGCATAGACTGCGGTACAACTAAGATTTGCTATACTCGCTCACAGCTAACTCGATTGGATCTTATTAGATGGCGGTGTGATGATTGCAGGGCGGCGCTTGAAAAAAGAATGGATCAAGAGTACTTAGAGTATCGTCTTAAACAAGACCGTTTAGCAGAAGAAAAGAGACAGACCGCTCTAGAGTACATCAATCAATGCCGAAGCATTCAATTAAGCAGTATTCCTTCAGTCACTGAGCTTAACGATGTGGATAAACTTCTACTCGCAGCGACTGTAGAGAGCCTAGGGGCAGATAATATAAGGAATACAGTCTCTCTACGTGACAATTTATCATTACCTTTATCACCGTTCTCTAAATTAGATGAAGAGATACTACAGCATCTTTTTAACCGAAATCTGCTCATACTCGCTTCTGAAAATAGCTACGAATACGTAACTATCAACGAAGAAAAAGAGCTAGAGATAGATTTCTATCAAGCGATCTTTGAGTTTGCTTATAGTATTGAGAATCTTACTAAAATCTTGATAAACGCTAAATCTCAGAAAAATACCAGTGCTCTAGTAGCGAATGATCAATTTAAGAACTGGTGTGAAAAGTTACAGCTAGGAGAGTGTTTAAGCTACCTGATTACTAGGTCAAGATTGAACTATCTAGCACCGCCTATTGGCGAAAAGCTAATTAGTATTCTCAGATCATGTTTAGCTGAATGCTCTGTATCAACCATGCATTATATCATTTGGAAGTCTGTGGAAAATGCTGCTGCATACGTGCAAAAACCAGGTATTACTCGAAAACATGCTTCAAATTCTGTTTCTGGTAATATAGAGAGAGTATTCAATAAAATATACAGTGGTAGTTGGAGTCACAATAAATCTTTTCGCGATGCTAGCCACCCTCAGTCTGCAATGGCCAAAATATTTTTTGATTATGTATTTGCAGTAGATGATGGTGGTTTTCACCATACTCTTGATGAGCTATTCAGCCCATATAGGTCCCAAAAAACTTTAGAGCAAGTAAGTTACGCAACTCTAGGAGATGCTAGAAGTACGAATTATTCAGTCACAATAGCTCTTGATATTAAACAATCATGATTTACCGATGTCTAAATCACTAATACAATTAAATCAGCCGAATAAGACATAGCAATGAGAGAAAGATTGTCTAGATAGAAGACTATCTGACTTGCTGAACAATTTTATTACTACTGATAGGAGCTAGTATGGAAGATTCTAAATTTGAAGCATCGATTACCGATGATCGTCCTATCCTCGTTAGCAAACAAGAAATAGAAAAGCGCCGCCGCATTAACTTTGATACTTTGGGCAGCTTCGCAGTCGATAATATTCCTATTAACCCAGATACTCAGCACATCTTTCAAGACTTTGAGGAAGGTAAAATTGCAACTAGCAAGGAAGTAAAAGCTTTGCTACATGCTCACTATACTAAGATAGCGCTCGAAGATAATTAGCTCTTATAGTTTGAGCCCGACGTTGCTAAGCTATTATAGTATTGCTTTTCACAGCCAGTATCGAAAGATGAAACATAATTAATTGTGCTATTCAATCATATTTATCAAATCATTTCACCTATGTAAGATTACTAGTCCAGTATCACTAACTCTCGTCCAGCCATCTCCGAAATAAAGAATAACTATTCTGCCCACAAACATAATAATGCTATAGCTAGTCAGCTTATTCGCTTAGTGAATAGATAAGCATTAAGACCTAATATCACCGTGGTGAATTACATCCTTGGGTCTGCTTCTATCTACACTCGCGTGCTTTAATATTACCATCATTATATCCGTGTTCATATGATTCGATATCTTGCAACTGACAATACTATGTGCAAAGACGTTAATGATAAACATGAATAGCAGAAAACTACTTTTACTTCTACCTATCTGACATAGATAAAATCTACTGGATTAGAGGATGGTACGATTGATCAAAAGTAACCATTAATAGATAGACGTAGCGAAGCGCATCATGTCCGCGTTTATAGCTTAGATAGGATGATATTAGAAAGAATGCTTCTGAAGATGTGAAAGATACCTGAAAAACTTAATTGTTATGATACCTAATTGATAGAACGACCATTATCTTTTGGATAGGTAAAAGTGATTTGTTCTGATAGGTTGTAATAATCACCGAAGTGATAGTTTTAATTTAGATGCCTACAAATAATATAGCGATGTACACTATTAGAATAAGAGGTTTCTAGCATGTCAACCTATAAGGAGATGTGTGCATTTCATGTAAAGCACTAGCAAAAAAGCCATGAGCGAACTCAATTCTGGCAGGTTTATCATTTTGAGCAGGGAAATACTCTGGCTCACCTTCACTACGAACCAATATAACTTGCTGATCAGCGAATAAAGTATTAAATAACTGTATGAGCCAGTCGGTAGCTAATCGTTCGCTATCAATTATTAATTCTGCTGACAAAGGATTGTCAGATTGAGTACTACACAATTTTTGCCACTGACTTCTCCATTCTTTTAAATACTCATTTTTATCATGAGAGAGCATATTGCTAGATGACTTTTCAGTATGACTCTTTAATTGAATAAGCTGTTGTAGCAACGAACTTGCTTCAGTAGAAGAAAGTAAATCAGAAAAATTCATTTTATTATCGGATAGATTCATAGAGAAGACATTGACTTAATAAATACTAAAGACAAAAAACTTTAGGTAAAAAGGTAAGTAGTAAAAGAGCTTAAACAAATTTACTATCAAAAAATCTTAACATACTAGCGCTAGCAGAATATGGCACTTTCCGTTAGTATGGCAGGCAATATTATACACCGTTTTTATGAATGAGGCCGCGCATGTCAAGCACTCCAGAAACTAAACCGTCAGCACCTCAAGCTGACAATAAAAAAGCGCCTGTATCTACTGGCATGCCTGAGCATATTTCTTTAGATAAGTGGGCAGACACTGGTTATGAATGGTCAGGAGAGGTAAAACCAAGCTCGTTTGATCGTCTTGCTACTACTCTGAGCACTGAACATGAGCAGTCAGATATACAGCTCAACGCTAACTTGTATCGTCGCAACAACGTCTTGCATTTAGCATTTACTTTGACAGGTGATGTTTGGCTAACTTGTCAGCGTTGTTTACAACCAATCGCTATAGACTTGTCTGATGATTATGACATCGCGCTACTCGAAAACGATAGTCAGGTTCGTTTAGTTAAAGATGAACAAGATTATTTATTACTGGATGAAATCGTTACCGAGCAATCTCCAGAGCGTCTGTTACCATTTAAGAAATTGGTAGAAGACGAAATCTTGCTCAAAACACCAATGGCACCAAAGCATGACGATTGTGAAATGTCTGTTGAGCAGTTTGGTGAAATACCAGAAGAAGAGGAAGGTGAAAATCCTTTCGCTGCTTTAGCCTCGCTAAAAGGCAAACTATAAGCACTAAAACTATCTACTCGATGCATTTAAAAAACCTTTTATCAGCTTTGTACAGAAGAGTGCGAGGCAGGGCTTTATTAATTTAATAAACATGCGTATAATGTCCGGTTTATTGCATTCGAGCAACCTGTTGCTTGCTGATAGAAACTGACTGGGTAAATTTTTTATAAGATTCAGCCTTGGTCAGTGCTTTATGTGAGTGGCAATCTATTTAACTAATGATGCTTAAGACTTAGGTTGTTGTGATTATATAGCCTCTGTCAGTATCGACTTAAGCTGAATTTCAAGCTTATCCCTTTTAAGTATAGGAGCTATATCATGGCTGTTCAAAAAAGTCGTAAAAGCCGTTCTCGTCGTGACATGCGCCGTTCACATCACCGTATGGAAATTGCTGAACTAAGCGTAGATGCTACTACTGGTGAAAAACATCGTCGTCATCACATGACTAAAGATGGTTTCTACCGTGGTCGTCAACTGTTCAAAGTCAGCCAAGACGCCTAAGACATTGGCTCTATGATAGCTTAGGCGAAGATAATAATAGTACTGGTGACTATTATTATTTTTGCCTAATTATTATTAGTCAATAAGCTTTGAGCTAAAAAAAGCCAAGTTATTTCGCTATCATATATTATGTGGCTGGATAACTTGGCTTTTTGTTATTTATAACTAGACTTATTGCTTAATGCGCTTGTTATTTTTAGTAGATTTAAAAATGTGCTGATATAATCCGCTCCTTTAATTTGGGCAGCGTTACTCTTGCTGTTTGGTTTGCATCCGCTATGATAATAGTGTCTGTCAGTGTATAGTTTACTGACAATCCGTTTTCTTGCATAAATACTTGAAGTAGCGGCTTTGTATAACATCTAATAATATAATACACCCCATTGTTTTTAGGGATATTTCTAATCAGATAAGGAATATTGGTTATGGCTTCTGTACCCGATATGGTAAAAAAGCAACCCGCTCGTATCGCGGTCATTTTTCCTGGACAAGGATCTCAAGCAGTCGCGATGACGAGCGAGCTTGCCGAAATCTATCCAGAGATACGCGATACATTTACCGAAGCGAGTGATGCGCTTGGTGAGGATTTGTGGGCAATCTGTCAGGACGAAGAAAAACTCAATCAAACCCAATATACTCAGCCTGCGCTTTTGACCGCTAGTATTGCTATTTGGCGTGTCTTACAACAAAAAATAGAAGAGACGCCTTGTTATTTAGCTGGTCACTCTCTGGGCGAGTACAGTGCCTTGTGTGCTGCCAATGTGATATCGCTGGGTGATGCCGTTACTTTAGTACATAAGCGCGGTCAGTTGATGCAAGAGGCCGTTATAGGTGTTGATACTGCTATGGCTGCAGTATTAGGACTAGAAGACAACCGAGTCGAAAACTTGTGTGAGCAAGCAACCGAACATGTCGAAGATGCAGTAGTCGGTGCAGCCAATTTCAATAGTCCAGGACAAGTGGTTATCTCGGGTAACGCTGCTGGTGTCAATGCTGTTATTGATAAAGTCAAAAATACTGGCAAAAAATCTGTTCCTCTAAAAGTGAGTGTGCCGTCTCATTGCGCACTTATGGAACCTGCCAGCAATGCATTGGCTGAAATACTAGCGGGTATCAAGTTTGATCAGGCAACCATTCCTGTTATACAAAATCGTTATGCACGCGTTGAAACCAGTGCGGTCGGTATCAAGCAAGCATTGACCGAACAGCTGAGCGAGCCAGTACTGTGGTCAAAAACCATGCAAGAGTTAGCTGACAAGCAAATTAATATCTTAATCGAATGTGGCAGTGGTAATGTACTGAGCAATTTGGCGAAGCGTCAGGCGCAGCCAATCGCAAGCTATCCTACTGACAAGCCTGCCCGTCTAGAAAAATTATTAGAGGTGTTATCATGAGCCGTACGATTACATTAGTGACTGGCGCTAGCCGAGGTATTGGCAAAGCAGTGGCCAAACGTTTTGCCAAAGAAGGACATTTTGTTATTGGAACTGCGACCACTGAAAAGGGCGCTGAGCTTATCGATGACTACCTTCATGATACTGGTGGTATTGGTCGTGTTTTAGACGTACGTGATACTGCTCAAATTGACAAACTGTTTGAAGAGATTGAAAGCGTCTATGGTGCGGTACAAGTATTGGTTAACAATGCAGGTATCACTCAAGATGGCCTATTGATGCGCATGAAAGATGAAGATTGGGAAAACGTTATCGATACCAATTTGACCTCAGTATATCGCATGAGTAAACGTGCCGTACGCGGTATGATGAAAGCACGCCGTGGCCGTATTATTAATATCACCTCTGTAGTCGCTCAAATGGGCAATGCAGGCCAATCTAACTATGCGGCGACCAAGGCTGGCGTAGAAGGGTTTAGCCGTACGCTTGCACGTGAGATCGGTTCACGCCAAGTGACCATCAACTGCGTGGCACCAGGCTTGATCGAAACGGATATGACAGATGAGCTTGATGAGCGCCTATTGAACTCCATGTTAGATGCTGTACCTATCAGTCGTCTTGGTCAGCCAGAAGACATCGCTGCAGCGGTACATTTCTTGGCTAGCGACGAGGCCAGCTATATCACAGGCGCTGTGATTCCTGTCAATGGCGGCATGTATATGTAGTCAATATACGAGCGTTACATAGTTATAATAAAAAACTGTGTGAACGAGTGTAAACTATAATAAAGAGTGCTATAATGACGGATACTTTTAAGTCAAAGCCCTGTATGATAACAGGGGTTTATTAGACATCAGACAAACTGTATAACATGTCATAGAGTACTCAGACAGCATTGCTGGTCTGGCAAACGCATTTTATATACCATGCTATAGCGTTAAATAAGGCGATATAGCAGTTTATTAAAACAATAGATGATAACGGAGTGATCTACATGAGTAATGATATCGAGCTAAGAGTAAAAGCAGCAGTAGCTGAGCAACTAGGTATGAATGTTGAAGACATCAACAACGATGCTTCATTCATGGAAGACCTAGGTGCGGACTCTTTAGACCTAGTTGAATTGGTTATGTCATTTGAAAGTGATTTTGGTATCACTATTCCTGATGAAGATTCTGCAGAATTGACTACTGTTCAAAAAGCAATTGATTACGTACAAGCCCAACTATAATTTGCTGCTTATTTAGCAGATTTATAATGCCGCTTATCTGATTAGATAGGCGGTTTTTTTATGGGCGCGTGATTATTATCTTTAAACGCAGTAATCGAATTTAACATTGACTACGTCAATTCAACATTATTCAACATACTATTACTATCTACATCGACTCACTTTATCTATACTCGTAATGGTAAGTCGTAGAAAAAGACGCCAGTTAGACATTTAAAATATCGTTTGATTGCGTATTTCATTAAAAGAATGACAAATAATAATATTTCAAGGAGTAGATATATGGGTATGTTCAGTTTTGCAAAAGATATCGGTGATAAGATTTTTAACCGTGATGACGAAAAGCATGATGCTAAGACAGAAACGAAAGCAGATGCTAATACACCAGTACAAAGCAGTGAGCCGAGTGCACAATCAGTTGCTAATATTCTATTGCGCCGTATTCAGCAGCAGAACCTCAATATCAGTAACCTAAAAATTAAATATAATGGTTCTACAGATACTGCAGAAATTAGTGGTAATGCTAAAACTCAAGCTGATCGTGAAAAAGCCATTATCGCTATCGGTAACGTGCAAAACGTTGCAAAAGTTATTGATAACATCGATATCGAAGAAGATGCACCTGAATCTACAATGTATACGGTAAAATCTGGTGACAGTTTATCTAAAATCGCTAAAGAAGTGTATGGTTCATCTGGCGATTATATGAAGATATTCGAAGCAAACAAACCAATGTTATCTGATCCAGATAAAATCTATCCAGGTCAAGTATTACGTATTCCGAAGCCATAATTCTAGAAGAAGCGTATAGAAAAATAGTATTTTAAATATGAAATTCTAATAAAAAAAGCCTCTTATTATTAAGAGGCTTTTTTTATTTTGTACACTTCAAATAAACACTTTATCTCAGGGATATTTGATAGTTATAAAGTGATTGGTTGATTGGTTGATTGGTTGATTGGTTGATTGGTTGATTGATTGGTTAATTGGTTAATTGGTTAATTGGTTAATTGGTTAATTGGTTGAGTCTAGCTTATTGTGCTGCTCAGCTAGAGCCCATTCGATATGCTCATCTAGCATGTCATTATGTAAGGTCAATTTAGATTTTAATTGTTCGACTACTTCTAAGTTGGCATTAGCATTGCCAAGGCCGATAGCGATATTACGTAAAAAATTCACATAGCCGGTGCGTCTTAGCGGACTACCTTGAGTGTTCTTCATAAAGTCGGCTTCTTGCCACTGCCATAGTTCAAGCAAGCTACTATTGTCTAATCCATGTCTTGGTGCGAAGTCATCGACGGTAGTCAGATTGGCATAACGATTCCATGGACAGATTAACTGACAATCATCACAGCCAAAGACCCGATTACCAATTGCGCGTCGATATTTGGTATCGATGACACCATCATGTTCGATAGTCAAATAAGAGATACAAGCAGAAGCGTTGAGCTCATGGGGTGCTACAATTGCTTGAGTAGGGCATATGTCAATACAAGCGCTACAACTACCGCAATGCTCCTTAACTGGTTTGTCATCGGGTAGCTCAAGGCTCAAAAATAGCTCACCGAGTACAAAAAATGAGCCAGCTTGCTTATTTATAAGTAGTGTATGTTTACCTGTCCAACCAAGACCTGCTGCATCTGCAATCGGCCGCTCAAAGATAGGCGCCGAATCGCTAAAAGGTCTAAACACAAATTCTTTCTCTGAACCGATATCTAAATGTTGCCATTCAGGAAGCATTGTTTCTATCTTTAAAGCCAACTGCTTTAAACGGCTACGCATCGTTTTATGGTAGTCACGCCCTCTTGCATAACGCGCGATGATGCCTTTATTGGGATGATCATTATCAGTGACAGCACGCGGCGTCGGTGATTGAGTTAGATAATCCATACGTACGCTGATGATGGTCTTTGCGCCCTCGACTAGCTGATCAGGATGAGCGCGCAGATCATGGTTGTTATGCATAAACTGCAGTTGACCCTCATAGCCTTTATCTAGCCACTTCTGTAGTTGTTCAATCTGCTGAGTAAACAAAGGATGATGCACAGATAAAAAACCACAATCAGCAAATCCTAATGCCTGTGCTTGTGCTGTAATCCACTGCTTAACATCAGCTGTGGTTGTAAATACAGTTGGGTTCGTAATGGCGATTTTGTTTTTATCAGTAGGCATAGAGAGTAGGTGCTTATTAGATGGTTTTCTCGTTTGTTTTAATCAGATTATTCATATCTGACAATCAGAGATAATGTAAATACGGCTATGATAAGCCAGTGAGCAATGAGTGCAAGTATAAAAGAAAATAAACTCACATTCATATTGATACATAAGTCGAGGTAAGCTTTTGCTAAGCTGATATGAGAAATGAGCAACCAAATTTAAATAAAATAAAAAATGAGTAGAAACACCAAGGATAAGTTATGAGAAATAATACCAATTTATTACCTATAAAAAATACAAAACCTATCGCGCTATATAGTAGTGAGCAGGTTTATGCGATGGAACAGGCTTGGTTTGCAGAGGGATACGACAGTTTTGGTTTGATGAAACAAGCTGCTTGGCAAATGACACAGCAAATAGAACAGGTTTATGAGCGAAAAACCGTCAGTGCCAGCCATTCTACCAATACTAACGTTTATCAGCGTAGTGCTTATCCACGTCGAGCAAGTATCTGGGTAGGGAAAGGTAACAATGGTGGTGATGGCTGGCTTATCGCTTATTATTTACAGCAAGCTGGCTGGCAAGTAGAAGTAATAACAGTTGGCTTTAGTGAAAATGATTTTGATCTCCATGATCAATCAGTAACTTCTAAAACTCCTAACAATGGAGACAGCGATAGTAGCAATATTACTGACTCGATAAAGGCATTACAGATAGCTTTAGCTAGCAGCTGTCACTATCAACGATTTGAAGACATTGTTAGTCACGATGATGCGGATAAAAGAGTTTTGCCAGCTGATATCTATATCGATGCATTATTTGGTATTGGCTTAGATCGTGCACCAGAAGGCGTTTATAAATCAGCTATTAAAGCTTTTAACAACGTTACTCAGAAAAATAACACACTAGCAATAGCAGTTGATATTCCAAGTGGTTTAGTGGCTTCTACTGGTGAAGTGTTCGAGCGCATAGCAATACAAGCTGACGTGACTCTATGTTTGATTGCGCGTAAGTTTGGTCTGCATACTAAAGATGGTACAGATTATAGCGGAGACGTAATCGATATACCGTTGATACCTTATCAAAAAGCATGCCAGCAAACAGCTAGCCATCATACGATAGCTGAGAAAAATGCCAGTCAAGCATTTGAGCCAGTTGCCACGTTGATGACGGCTGCACATAGTATGAATCTGCGTCGCCAAAACAGCTATAAAGGCAGCTATGGTCATGTGCTAGTCATTGGCGGAAATCGCGTCGATGGCTCTCAGGGTATGGGTGGTGCTGCCATACTGTCTGCAGCCAGTACGATGGCGACAGGTGCTGGTAAAATAACAGTTGCCTGTCATGAGGCTTTTCATGGGTCGTTACTGACTTCATTGCCAGATGCGATGACTATTAATCTACATGACGCAAGCGGCGTAAGAGATTTAATCAAGCAGGCCAGTGTCGTTGCCATTGGGATGGGACTTGGCCGTGACGAAAAAGCCAACGCATTATTTATTGATTATGTACAGGCTGCTATAGAGAGTGAAAAATCAATTGTGATCGATGCTGATGGTCTTTATCACTTGGCATCACTGCACATGGGTAATCATGAGCTAATAACAGAGCTACGAAAATACAGTACGAATCATCGGGTTTGCTTGACGCCGCATAGTGGTGAAGCAGCTAGATTGCTTGAGCAAAAAGTAAGTAAGATTGAGTCAGATAGACTGCAAGCTATAAAACAGTGTGCCGCAACATATGGTGGTGACTGGGTGTTAAAAGGGGCAGGATCATTAGTGCTAGAGCAAGAAAAGGGAGGAGAAAACGTATACGTCTGTGATGTAGGTAATGCTGGCATGGCAACCGCTGGCATGGGTGATGTGCTATCTGGGGTGACCGCGGGACTATTGGCACAGCAAGATTTATCAGCAAAGGCACGTAGCTTACATCAAGCAGTTCTTATACATGGGTTCGCAGGAGATGTATTAGTAAATCAAAGGAATAGCGATTATAGTGACAATAATACATTACTAGTGGGACAACGAGGGCTACAAGCTCAAGATATGCCAGCAGCCATTCGTCACGTCATGCAGCTTATGATAGTTTGAGATTTGCTTTCAAGAGGTCTGGTTAGGTAGAAGGGTTGGAGCAATACTGAGTAATCGCTTGCTGTACGCGCTCGCGCTTAAGCTCAATCTCACGACCATCTAAATATTGACGTTTACCGTTGGCATCCATCTCATAGATACGGCCGCCTACATTCAGGTTGGTCAAGTTATTACGTAATGACTGACAGCGTTGGGCATTAGCCTGAGCTTCTTGTTCTTTAATACGTGCTTCAAGTGCTGCTACTCGTTGTTCTTCTGCAGTTTGAGCATTGCTGCTCTGGTTGGGATCTGTTTTTCCTGCCATTTGTCCTGCGTTGTTCTGTCTACCGTCACTACGAAACTCAATCAGTTCGATATTTTTGCCGACTTGCGGCGCATGTTGGCTATATTTTACCTCACCATGTGCTCCAATTGATTTATAAACTTGAATGGCCTGACTGGCATTCATGGATAGCATTAGCATACACGCGGTACTCATCAACAGTTTGGCAGCGGTATATATCTTAGACGCATATGCCATAGTAGCAATCCTCTTATTTAATAAAAATTAAATGTATATGGGTGTAAATATAACACTTGAACATTTTATTGGTAGTAATAATGTATCGACTATCGATTCTAGCAAATAATACTTATCAATGTATATTATTTAATAACTAATAGTTTGGGATAGGCTTTAGAAGTTTTTCTTGACAATAACTCGTAAACCATCGAATATAATAGCAGTTGATTGGTCAGTGAGCGGCTTTTACGATGTTGCCGTGGCACTTGAGAAAGAAAACGACGAGTTACTTATCGGTAGCTTACGCAGTTTTATTTCCTTTGTGATAATGATATAGCAAGCATAGTGGCATAACGACCACTGTTGATAGCGATACATTGTCTCCGGACTTATCTGTCTACAATGACTAAGATAAACTTATTATTTGAAATATGCTAAATGTGTTTTTAGCAGTTGTATCAAACGCGATATAGTACGCCGTTAAGAGATTTCCCCAAAGCCTATTGTAAGTTCTAAAGATCTTATAATTTAGCATTGACTATGAAGTTTTTTTGCTTGTGTATATCGATGCATCTGTACAAATAAAGTCACAATAGGTACTTGCTAGTATCGAATCTCAATAATAAGCGCCTTCTTTTATAGATGCACTCGCATCTTGTCACTGTATATCGATAAACATCCATCACAAAGCTGACCTAAAATACACTGCTATGTTTGATTAGTATTGTCCTATGAGACAGTGTTAATTAAACCTATTGGGCAGATATTCTTGATATGGACAAGAATTAGCGATCATTCAGTAAGTAAAAATAACGACGGTAAGTAATTATTTTTGCTCATAGAATCCCGCAAATTCTCGCCGCAAAAAAAGGTGATGACAGTGACGCAAACCACGCAAAGTCCGAACATGACGGGACATACCCAAACGGGTAATGCCGCCAAAAATTTTGAACAAAAGCAACAACGTCTTGCAGAAGGTAGTGCACAGCCTGTGATGCTATCGGGCGCTGAAATGCTGGTGCAAGCACTGACTGACGAAGGTGTCGAATACATCTTTGGCTATCCAGGTGGCGCGGTCTTACACATTTATGATGCGCTGTTTCAGCAAGAAAATATTGAGCACATCTTAGTACGTCATGAGCAAGCAGCGGGCCACATGGCAGATGCTTATTCGCGAGTGACTGGTAATACTGGTGTCGTGTTGGCCACATCAGGCCCTGGTGCGACCAATACCGTGACGGCTATTGCTACTGCCTTTATGGACTCCGTACCGATGGTTGTGATCGCAGGTCAGGTACCAAGTAGCCTAATCGGTGAAGATGCTTTCCAAGAAACAGATATGGTGGGCGTATCACGTCCTATCGTTAAGCATAGCTTCCAAGTACGCCATGCTAGCGAAATTCCAATGATTGTAAAAAAGGCATTTTATATTGCCCAGACTGGTCGCCCAGGCCCTGTCGTCATTGATGTGCCAAAAGACATGACTGCGCCTAGCGAAAAGTTTGCTTACGAATATCCAGAAGAAGTATTTATACGCTCGTATCAGCCTTCACTCAAAGGTCACAGCGGTCAAATCAAAAAAGCCATTGAAACGCTATTAGCAGCGCAGCGTCCAGTTGTATATGCAGGCGGCGGTGTGATTTGGAGCAATGCGCACGAAGAGTTAACAGATCTTGCACATCGTCTGAATTTACCAGTGACCAATACCTTGATGGGTCTTGGTACATTCCCTGGCTCTGATTGTCAGTTCTTAGGTATGCTTGGCATGCATGGTACTTACGAAGCCAATATGAGCATGCATCATGCTGATGTGATTTTAGCTGTCGGCGCGCGTTTCGATGATCGTGTGACCAACAACGTTAAAAAATTCTGCCCTAACGCAACCATCATTCATATCGATATCGATCCTGCTTCGATTTCAAAGACCATCCTTGCGCACATTCCTATCGTAGGCGATGTGAAGTCGGTCTTAAAAGACATGCTAGAGATTGTTGGTCAAGACAAGCAGTTAGAGCAGCACGCATTGCTCGATTGGTGGTCACAAATTAATGAGTGGCGTAAGCGTCATGGTTTACGTTATGACACTAGTACAGATAATGGCATTAAGCCACAAAGTGTCGTACAAGCTCTAGATAAAGTGACTAATAGTAACGCTATTATCACAAGTGACGTCGGTCAGCATCAGATGTTTGCGGCACTTTACTATACTTACAATGAGCCACGTCAATGGCTGAATTCAGGTGGTCTTGGTACCATGGGTGTTGGTTTGCCGTATGCAATGGCTGCCAAACTTGCCAATCCTGAGCGTGATGTAGTTTGTATTACTGGTGAAGGCTCTATTCAGATGAATATCCAAGAGCTATCGACCTGCTTGCAATATAACTTACCAGTTAAAATTCTGAACATTAACAATGCGCAGCTTGGTATGGTGAAGCAGTGGCAAGATATGCTATATGAAGGTCGTCATGCCCAGTCTTATATGAACTCCTTACCAGATTTTGTCAAATTGGCTGAAAGCTATGGTCATGTCGGTATCAAAATTACTGATCCTGCGACTATGGAAGCGCAATTAGCTGAAGCAATGGCTATGAAAGACAAACTGGTATTTATCGATGTTTACGTCGATCGTAATGAGCATGTATATCCAATGCAAATCGCTGGACAGGCCATGCGTGATATGTGGTTAACAAAAGGGGAGCGTACCTAATGCAACAACAACATCTGATTTCGGTATTGATGGAAAACGAAGCGGGTTCGTTGTCGCGGTTAGTCGGCTTGTTCTCACAACGTGGCTACAATATCGAAACTTTGAACGTCGCACCTACTGATGACCCAAGTATCTCACGTCTAACGGTTACGACCATTACGTCACCTGAAAGAATTGAGCAAATCACCAAACAATTGCATAAATTGATTGAAGTGGTTAAAGTGCTTAATCTGACGGAGAACGTACACGTTGAGCGTGAATTGATGCTTATTAAAGTCCGTGCAACAGGCGGTGTTCGTGAAGAGATCAAACGCAGCGCAGATATTTTCCGCGCACAAATCGTCGATGTAAATTCGAACTTATATACAATTCAAATCGTGGGTGACAAAGCCAAACTTGATGGTTTTATCGATGTGATTGGCCGTGAGCGCATTATGGAAGTGGTTCGCTCAGGTGTGATTGGTATTGCCCGCGGTGAAAAGACTCTAAGTATTTAATTATTTATCACAACCAGTTTAAACCAATATTTATCTAATCAACAAAGCGCTTATCTTAGTTATTATATTGACTACAGCATAAGCGCTTACTATCCATGGCAAGCCATGATTGAGAACAAGGACTCTATTTATGAACGTTTATTATGACAAAGATTGTGACCTATCTATTATCCAAGGTAAAAAAGTTGCCATTATCGGTTACGGTTCACAAGGCCATGCACACGCGCTTAACCTACAAGATTCAGACGTCGATGTCACTGTTGGTCTACGTGCAAATTCAAGCTCATGGAAAAAAGCTGAAAATGCTGGTCTAAAAGTCGCTGAAGTAGAAGAAGCAGTAAAAGCTGCTGACGTTATCATGATTTTGACGCCTGATGAGTTCCAAAAAGAGCTTTATAATGATGTAATCGAGCCAAATATCAAAGAAGGCGCTACACTAGCTTTTGCTCACGGTTTCGCAATCCATTACAACCAAGTGGTACCACGTGGCGATCTTGATGTCATTATGGTTGCACCAAAAGCACCAGGTCATACTGTACGTTCAGAGTTCGCTAAAGGCGGCGGTATCCCTGATCTTATCGCTATCTATCAAGACGCTTCTGGTCAAGCCAAACAGTTAGCATTATCGTATGCTGCTGGCGTTGGTGGTGGTCGTTCAGGCATCATCGAAACAACGTTCAAAGATGAGACTGAAACGGATCTATTCGGTGAGCAAGCCGTACTTTGTGGTGGCGCAGTAGAGCTAGTTAAAATGGGCTTTGAGACGCTAACAGAAGCGGGCTATGCACCAGAAATGGCTTATTTCGAATGTCTACATGAGCTAAAGCTGATTGTTGACTTGATGTATGAAGGCGGCATCGCTGACATGAACTACTCAATCAGTAACAACGCTGAATACGGCGAATATGTTACTGGCCCTGAAGTTATCAACGAGCAGTCACGTGAAGCGATGCGTAATGCACTAAAACGAATCCAGTCTGGTGAATACGCGAAGATGTTCATCTCTGAAGGCGCAACCAACTACCCATCAATGACTGCGCGTCGTCGTAACAACGCTGATCATCAAATCGAAATCACTGGTGCTAAGCTACGTGGCATGATGCCATGGATCGGTGGCAACAAAATCATCGATAAAGACAAAAACTAAGTTTTATTCAGATAAAAATCTGATTTAGATTAAATAGCCCATGTTATCACTTGATAGCATGGGTTTTTTTATGCAAAGTATTTGATAGATGCTTTTCGCTTTTATTTGAATCAGGGTTATCGGTTGAAAACCATTAATTGCTACCCAATATAAGCAGGCACCTTAACATTGGCCAAAGTGCCTTTACGATTAACATTCATCGTTGTTCTTACCCGTTTCTAAGTATTCGAAGCGGGTGGATGCTTCATTCTCACTTTCTATAGATAATAGGTTGTATGCTGTGCAAATATCTTATTCAGACTGGCTAACGCCGCAATTCGTATATATTACTCTTAGCGCTGTGGTAGCAGTTTTAATTTGGATAGAAGGGGAGATGCTTAAACAGACCAATGGTAAACTGCCTCAATCTAAATTCTTCAAAGTTAGTTCATTGTTAGATACTCTATGGTTCTTTATATCGGTAGTGATTTTATACGTTATTGATTTGTCCCCATTAGCTATCGCAGTGCCTGCTGCATATGGCATATACACGACCTTTGGTTGGATATATGGTACCAAGCTGCTGAAGCGCAAAGGCATCCCTGACTCTCCTAAAGATTTGGTCATTCCAGCCAAGTATATTGCCTATAGTCAGTCATTTTCATTGGTGTTTTTTGCGTTATGTTTGCTCGTATTGAGTTCAGCATGGCTACCGACATCACCATTGCAGTAACTAATATTCCAACCTACTATCATCTATGTCGACTTATTTAATTAGTGGTTTATTGATGAAGTTGTGGTGTATCTATAAATAAAAACTATTTTATATCAATAAGATATAGAGCTGATACTATCGATGTTAGCTTGCAACAATGGTTAGTGTTTATTTACAAAAATCAGCAATTTAGACTGTTCCTAC
Organism: Psychrobacter sp. NPDC078501; assembly: GCF_044900935.1. Taxonomy (NCBI): domain Bacteria; kingdom Pseudomonadati; phylum Pseudomonadota; class Gammaproteobacteria; order Moraxellales; family Moraxellaceae; genus Psychrobacter; species Psychrobacter sp. NPDC078501. The sequence continues at coordinate 18,797 of NZ_JBJDOS010000011.1, forward strand.
CATGGAAAACTGTTATAATCAGACTGTACTCAAAATATTTGAGGCAAAAAATTCAAATTTTCTTTAAGATTGTTTAGTATTTTTGGCCGCCGCATTTAGCAGAAAATATTAGGGTATATATCAATTAATCGGTGATGACACAAGTCTCGCCAACAGTTAAAGAGTCAGGAAAATTTATGTCAGATAAAGTTGAAGGCACTGTAAAGTGGTTTAATGAAGCTAAAGGTTTTGGTTTTATCGCTCAAGACAACGGCGGACAAGACGTATTCGCTCACTACAGCGCTATCCAAGGTAACGGTTTCAAAACTCTAGCCGAAGGCCAAAAAGTGTCTTTCATCTTAGGTGATGGCAAAAAAGGCCCACAAGCTGAGCAAATCGAAGCTATCTAATCTCATTTATTATTAGGCTAACTGCTTGCCAGTAAGCTTAATGACAATAAGATTATCAATACGCATTGATTACTTTGTTTGTTAAAACAATAAAAATACTGTATCGACTTTAAAAAAAAGCAACCTCTTATCAGGTTGCTTTTTTTATGGGGCTTTTTTGGCATGACAAAGTGTTGGTAATGTAAGGTACTATTGATTTTGACGGTCAACATCATCAGGTAATAGCGAACAATGATTTAATAAAAATGTAATAGATAAGGTTGTATTATGAAGTGGGAAAATTGGCTTTCAATTGACTGGCAACAGGTGCTCGGGATTTCTTTATCTGCTGTAGGCTTTTATGTAGGGCTGATGTTGTTTACTCGATTGATGGGTTTACGCAGTTTTTCTAAGTTATCAAGCCATGATTTTGCGATGACGGTTGGTATTGGTAGTATATTGGCGTCGACGGTATTGTCAGATAAGCCCTCTCTATTTCAAGGATTGTTTGCTGTTGCGGTATTATTCTTAATTCAGGGCGTTATTTCAGTTATCAGACGCAAAATAAAACCGCTAAAAGCACTGATAGACAATCAAGCTATTATCCTAATGGCTCATGGTGAGTATCTAGAAGACAACTTAAAAGAAGCCAATCTTAGTACCAGCGATGTGCAGGAAGTGCTACGTAAAAATGGTATCAAAGCGAAAACAGAAGTGTTTGCGGTGATTATGGAGACGACAGGTGATATGAGTGTCATCAAAAGTAACGATGTTGAACCTGACTGGTCTTTATTTGACGATATACGAGATAGCGAATTATTGCTTGGCGCTAGTAAGAATAGTAAGTCGCAGGTCTAGCTTGACTAATTAACTAACTAACTATTCTTATCCGTTAACCTCAAAGAGATAAATAATAACAAAATATTAAGTAAACCTAAGGTTTAGAATGCTATAAAGGTACAAGTATTTTGAGCTGTTGAACAACGCAAATCATGAAATGATGCGCTTATAGACTATTTATTGTAGAGTGTTGACAAATTTATGACGCATTATTCACGGCGTTGTCTTGACCTTATCTGCCTGCTGACGCAAGATACATAGGTCTGATAATAACGGTTGGCTTAGCTTTAGCAGATTTCATTAGTAAGAGATACAATGCTAATATGCTCTTAGATATTGGCTCATCTTTCTTAGTTAACAATATTCTGTTGATGTAGTAATAACCTTGAGCAGTATTTTGAACGACAATTTGAACCACAACGAACCTTTGGTTCTTAACTGACAATTTTTAACTCATAACATTAATAAACGAGGAACGTATGAAAGCATTAGTAGCGGTCAAGCGTGTCATTGATTATAACGTAAAAGTTCGTGTAAAAGCCGACAACTCTGGCGTTGACTTATCAAACACTAAAATGTCAATCAACCCTTTTGATGAAATCGCAGTAGAAGAAGCGGTTCGTCTGAAAGAAGCTGGCGTCATTGATGAAATCATCGTCGCGTCTATCGGTCCAAAAGAGTCACAAGAGCAAATTCGTGCAGCCCTAGCATTGGGTGCTGATCGTGGTATTTTAGTCGTGAGTGACGAAAAACCATATCCACTACAAGTTGCCAAGATTCTAAAAAGTATCGCTGAAACGGAAAGCACAGATATTATCTTGTTGGGTAAACAAGCGATTGATGACGACAACAACCAAACGGGTCAGATGCTAGCGGCATTGATGGGTATCGGTCAGGGTACGTTTGCATCAGAAGTGAAGGTTGAAGGCGACAAAGTCAACGTAACGCGTGAAATCGATGGCGGCCTACAAACGGTTGCTCTTGATTTGCCAGCGGTTATCACGACTGATCTACGCTTGAATGAGCCCCGTTATGCGAAACTGCCTAACATCATGAAAGCGAAGAAAAAGCCGCTTGATGAAAAAACGCCAGCAGATTTCGGTGTCGATATGACATCTAAGCAAGAGATTATTAAAGTCGTGCCACCTGCTGAACGCAAAGCTGGTATTACAGTAGGGTCAGTTGATGAGTTGGTTGATAAGCTAAGAAACGAAGCAAAAGTCATTTAATGATTTGACGCTTCGTTACGGCATATCCTGTACGAGGTTATCCATTTGACTGATTTGTTTCATATTGAATAATGGTCGCTCAAATAGCTTTGTACACAAACAACCGCATGAATAGATAATACGAATAAATAAAGGATTAAAACCATGGCAATTTTGGTATATGCAGAACACGACAATGCCAGTCTAAAAAAGGCAACTTTGAACACCATCGCTGCTGCTAAGCAAATCGGTGGCGACATCCATGTATTAGTAGCGGGTAGTGGTGCTCAAGCAGTCGCTGATGAAGCAGCAAAAGCAGAAGGCGTGACAAAAGTACTCTTGGCTGATAACGCGGCCTATGAGCATCAACTGGCGGGTAATGTGGCGCTATTGGTTGCTGATGTCGCTGGTGATTACAGCCATATCCTAGCAGCTGCGACCACGACTGGTAAAAACTTTATGCCACGCGTTGCAGCGTTACTTGACGTCAGCATGCTGTCTGAAATCTCAGGTGTGGTAGATGCGCAAACGTTTGAGCGTCCTATCTATGCTGGTAATGCAACGGCAACCGTAAAAACGACAGAAGACAAAGTCGTACTAACCGTACGTACGACTGCATTTGACCCAGTAGCAAGCGAAGGTGGTTCAGCGACTGTTGAAACTATCGATAACGTACAAGAAACTGGCAAAGCTAGTTTTGTGAACGAAGAAATGGCTAAGTCTGATCGTCCAGAATTGACCTCAGCTGGTATCGTGGTTTCTGGTGGTCGTGCCTTGGCAAATGGTGAAAACTTCACCAAATACATTGAGCCATTGGCTGACAAACTAGGCGCAGCTGTTGGTGCGTCACGTGCGGCTGTTGATGCAGGATATGTGCCAAACGATATGCAGGTCGGTCAAACGGGTAAAATCGTTGCACCGCAGCTATATATCGCCGCTGGTATCTCAGGCGCGATTCAGCATTTGGCTGGTATGAAAGATTCTAAAGTCATCGTTGCTATCAATAATGACCCAGAAGCGCCAATCGCTAGCGTTGCTGATTACTTCTTAGAAGCAGATTTGTTTGAAGCGCTTCCTGAGCTTACTAGCAAGGTTTAATGGATAGTCACAGAGTTACTAAACGGCTACGGCGTTATCCTCCTTAGATGTACTACTTGTACAATCTGCAGTCGGCTGCCTTGTATTCGTTTTAGATTTCTTTGACTATATTAGTAGTAGACAGATAATAAAAACCCACTATCAATCGGTAGTGGGTTTTTTCTTGCTTGATAGAGAAGATTTTAATTATAGTTATAAATGGACGCTAAGAGTACTGTCTTTGGCGCAAGGTTTCGTACAGACATAAAGACCCTGCAATAGCGACATTTAAGCTTTCTTGGCCATTTGGCTGCGGTAAAGCGATAGGGGTAGCACATTGCATCAAATCATCGCTGACGCCTTGACCTTCATGACCCATAATCCAAGCGACAGGCGCCGATAGGTTGTGATCATAAATCAAAGTATCGGTATGTGAGCTAGTCGCCAACAGTGGAACTTTTACGTGATCTAAAATATCTTGCGTACTCAAGCCTTCATAAATAGTCAGCGCAAACTGTGCACCCATACCTGCTCGTAGCGTCTTGGGAGACCAAGCTTGCGCGGTAGCACTGGTACATAAGATGTTGCGAATACCAACCGCTGCTGCTGTGCGCAGTAGCGTACCAACATTCCCACTGTCTTGTACATCATTCAAGATCAAGCAGTCCTCATCAATCATTGATAAGTTAGGCGTTGGTACGTTGATGATAGCCATGATATCGATACCAGTACCTAAGCTACGAATACTCTCGTACAGTGAATTGGATAAAATAAGAATAGGCGTATAAGTCGGCAGACGAGTGAGTATTTGCTGAACTTCAGGATGACTACGTGCTGATTCGGACAGTATTATTTGAACAAATGGATAGTCGCTACGCAGCGCAGCATCTATCAAATGGACGCCTTCTATGACGGTCTGACCATGCTTTTTGCGTTGACGTGCTTGTGCCAATAGGGCTTTTACAAGCTTGACGGTGGTGTTCTTATCTGAGGTAATCAGCTCGGTGGGATTTAGTACCATAGTGGATCGCTTAGAGAAGAGTAGGAGGGTGAATAACCAGCATCGAGCTTATAATCTCGCTGTAAGCTGGTTATTTTTAGAAAGTACTTATATCAATTACTGCTCAGAATAATTGACGTGTAAGTCTCTAACATAATTGACTTCGTTTTTGCTACCGAGCACCACAGGAACACGCTGATGAATCTCAGTTGGTTTGATATCTAAAATGCGATTGACAGCGTCTGTCGCACCGCCGCCGGCACGCTCGATCAATAGGCTCATGGGGTTGGCTTCGTACATCAAACGCAGTTTACCTGCTTTATGCGCGTATTTGGTATCAAACGGGTAAGTGAAAAGACCGCCGCGGCATAAGATGCGATGGACGTCACCCACCATAGCGGCGACCCAACGCGTATTAAAATCGCGCCCACGTACCCCTGTCTCGCCAGCAATCAACTCATCAATATACTGTTGCATCGGTGCGCGCCAATAGCGATAGTTTGAGCTATTGATAGCATACTCGCTCGTATCGACATCGATTTGAACATTGTCTTCTATCAGCACATAGTCAGAAGTCTCTGGATCTAGGCTAAACATCACGACTTTATCAGCGATGGTTAACGCTAGGACAGTAGAGGTACCATATAGCAGATAACCGGCTGCGAGCTGTTTGTTGCCGGCTTGCAAATAGTCGCTATTTTCACTGGTTTGACCTTGGCGCTCATACGGTAGAACAGAAAAAATCGTACCTACTGCCATATTGATATCAATATTTGATGAGCCATCTAATGGGTCAAATAGTACCAATAGGCTACCGTCATCATTAGCAGGGGTGGCATCATCGAGCTCTTCTGAAGCAACACCAGCACAATGTGTATTTTTTGCCAATGCATCTAGCAGTAGGTCATTGGCCAGTACATCTAGTTTTTTCTGATCTTCGCCTTGTACATTTTGATTACCTGCTTCGCCCAAAATATCTGCTAGAGCGCCTTTTCTGAGCAGTTGTGAAATCGTCTTACCGACATCAGTGACAGTGGTAATCACGTCGTTAAGTGCAGGGCTAGTAGCATGTTGGTTTAGATAGTCTGCTAAGGTCGTCATAAGGCTTCCTAATAAATAGTATGGAAAGTAAAAGAACGGATAGGTGTCAAAGTAAAGAAGTAGGTGGCATTTAGCACACCTGAAATAGGTAAATTCTTAAATAGCTAATACGGCATCTTTGTCCCGACCACAAAATCGGCTACACTATATCTATTGTTATTCATTTATAGTTTTGCCAGAATTATTCTCTATGAGAATACAGCATGTCTACTCACGCTTTCTGATTGTCTGCTGAGGTTATTTTTCGGTCGAATTTGATTACGGTAAATTGTAGCAAATAAGCGTCAAAATGTCCTTTGTATCTATGCCTATCAGTGATAAATGATCGAACAAAGATGAATAAGTGATTACTATAGACTCATATAAACCCACAATAAAGACTCGCCATTATGTCAAATTCTATCGATAGTAGCGCTACACAACCAGTCTCACCGACTGATTATGCAAAATTTGATCCCAATACGATTCATCAAAGGCTCAATACCTCATTGAGTCGTCCGCAGCTCAATACCGATGGCAGTATCCGGCATTTCTTAGGTGTTGAAGGTCTTAATAAAGCACAGCTCAAAGCTATTATTGCAAAAGCAGAGACTTTCTTTGATGAAAACGGACAGCTAATCAATCGTCCTGAGTTAGACGGCTACACGGTCATGAATTTGTTCTTTGAACCATCGACTCGTACCCGTACGACATTCGAGGTGGCAGAAAAACGCTTGGGTGCCAATGTACTCAATATCGATATCGAACGTTCGAGCACCAAAAAAGGCGAGAGTCTGCGTGATACGCTGTGGAATCTACAGGCAATGACCGCAGATATCTTTGTAGTACGCCATTCAGCATCAGGTGCTGCGCATTTTATGGCAACAGAAGTCACGCCTGATATCGCAATCATTAACGGCGGTGATGGCTGGCATGCGCATCCTACTCAAGGGATGCTCGACATGTTGACCATTCACCGTGAGGCACCGCGCCCGTTTGAAGAGCTGTCTATCGCAATCGTTGGTGATATTAAGCACTCACGCGTGGCACGCTCTGATATCAGTGCATTGCAAACGCTAGGTGTGACAGACATTCGTGTTTGTGCGCCGCGCACTCTACTGCCAAAAGGTATTGAGCGTTTCGGTGTACAAGTATATGAAAACATGGACGAGTGTGTCACCGACTGTGATGTGATCATGGGATTAAGAATACAAAATGAGCGTATCGGTTCGCCGCTCTTGGCATCATCAAGTGAATACTATAAGCACTATGGTATTACGCCAGAGCGGGTAGCTCTCGCTAAGCCTGATGCATTGGTGATGCATCCGGGGCCGATGAATCGCGGTGTTGAGATTGCCTCTAGTGTGGCTGATGGCGCACAATCCGTTATCTTAAAGCAGGTAAATAACGGCATTGCCATTCGCATGGCAGTCTTATCACTTGCGATGGAAGGTCAACGCGCTCATCAAGCGGCTGGCAAGTAATAGCCTGCCGCGCGACTTATTCTCATTTATTTCATTTTATTGATACGGTAATAACGTTATGTCTACCATGCTTAATACTGATGCACCCATTCTTGACCATTTACCAAAAGCATTTAAAGATGCATTGCCGAAAACTGCAACAGAAAAACTATCTACACTCGATTCTGGCCGTGAGATGTGGTTATTACCACCACTAGTAGATCTATGCGCGCGCTTGCGTGAGCCAGGCCAGCAGCAACACGGTACGCTAAAATCAGAAGGCAGCGCAGCTCGTGGTAATGGGTTCTTGCATGTGGTTACGCCGCCTGATACCAATCCTATTTTAGAAAACGGCTCACTCTTAAAAGGCTTACGTGAGCGCGCCCTGAGTGATGGCGGGATTTACTTACATATTTTGGGTGCATTGACCACAGGGTTAGAGGGCGAACGACCATCTAACATTGCAGGGCTTAAAAAGGGCGGCTGTATCGCAGTATCCAATGCGCGTAGACCTTTTCGCAATGATTTAGTATTGCTGCGTACACTAGAATACGCGGCGACTTTTGGCATGAAAGTATTCTTTTATCCTGATGAGCCAAGTCTGTCTGGAGATGGAGTGGCACATGAGGGCTATATTGCTTCTTATCATGGTTTGCAAGGGATTCCTTGGATTGCAGAAACGGTTGCATTGTCTACGCAGCTATTGATGGTTGAAGAGACTGGAATCGCTGCTCATTTTAGCCAGTTATCATGTAAGTCTTCCATTGAGCTCATGCGCTGGGCAAAAGATAAAGGCTTGCCAGTGACTTGCGATGTTGCGATGCATCAGCTTTACTTAACTGATGACAATCTTGAAGGCTTTAATGCTCAGGCGTATGTGTTACCACCACTGCGTAGTAATACGGATCAGCAGGCAATCCGCCGTGGATTAAAGGATGGTACTATCGATGCTATTTGTAGTCATCACGAGCCACTCAATAGCACCGCCAAAAAAGCACCATTTGCTGAAAGTACGCCAGGTATCTCAAACTTCGATACGTTTATGGCATTAGCTTGTCAGCTGGTAAATGACGATGTCTTAACACTCTCGCAATTAGTAGATAAAATTTGCCTAAATCCTGCAAAAATTGCAGGTATTAGTGATCAGTACGAAGCTATTGGCGGTGCAGTATTAGTCGATCCTAACCTTGAGTGGCAAGTAACCGCGCAGTCTATGCTATCGAATGGTAAGAACACGCCGTTTTTCAATCAGCAGTTGCAAGGACGTGTTGTGGAGACATTCTTTGGCTAATTTGCCCCGACAGGATGACCGTCTGCCGCCATCCTCGAAGGATAAAGGGGTTACTATGAATGGTCAGCAAGAAAAATTGCGCAGTACGGCGAGTGAGTCTATCAAAGCAGTGGCCATTTATGAGGTAGTCAAAGGTGTTGGTGCGTTACTAGGAGCAGGGGCATTATGGTGGTGGCATACCAATCTTGAGCATTGGTTGACGACGGCAACGGTTACTTGGCAACGCAGCTTCGGCCATATGCTTGCTCCGCAAATAGACAGTGCTGTACGTATTGCTCAGCAGGCAAGCAAAAACTGGCCGATGTTTTTATTATTGATATTTGCTTACGCCAGTTTGCGCTTCCTCGAAGCTTATGGCTTATGGCATGACAAAACATGGGCATATTGGTTTGGGGTGTTAGGCTATGGGGTATTTATTCCTATAGAAATCTACTATCTGATCGTTAGCCCATTTGACTGGTTTAAGCTTGGAATATTGGTTTCTAATCTGCTCATTATTATTGTGGTTTATCGCAATATGAAACGAAAGGGATTGATATAACGTTTAAATTTAAGTCAAAAGAATCCAGCATAAGACAAGTATCTTATGCTGGATTTTTTGTGCCTGATATATTTTTGGCTTATACGTCTACTGTTTTTTCATCGGTACGAATGCTTTTAGCGACTTTTCCAACGCTCAGACCTTGTACCAAGATAGAGAAAATAACCACTGCATAAGTGAGTGCCAATAAAATCTCTCGTTCAGCTCCGATAGGTAGCTGTAATACTAACGCGACTGAGATACCACCGCGTAAGCCGCCCCACGTTAGTACTTTCCATGCGCCCGTAGGCAAATCAAGCTGACGATGAAAGGTCTTGGTCGTCATACCTACCACGATAAATCTGGCAACGAGCGCAATCAAAATCGTCAAACCACTCGCGATAAATAAATTGCCTGAATAAGCAATCATCACTACTTCTAGACCAATGAGTACAAACAAAATGGCGTTTAAAATCTCATCAATCAATTCCCAGAACAAATCAATATAGTGCCGTGTCTTGTCACTCATGGCTAGCTCGCGACCACGATTACCAACCATTAGACCCATCATGACCATGGCGAGTGGCCCTGATAAATGCCAATGACTGGCCAACGCGTAGCCACCGATGACACCTGCCAATGTTAATAGCACTTCTTCTTGATAGCTATCAATGCTTTTGAGCAAGTAGTATAAAATTGCGCCAAGTACCAGTCCGAATACAACGCCGCCACCAGCTTCAACCGCCAAAGTATGTGCGACGTAGTGGGCAGTAGGGATATCACCGCTAGATAAAATCCCTAGCAATAAAACGAAGATGACCACGCCGATACCATCATTGAACAATGACTCGCCAGCGATGACAGTCTCGATGCTCTTTGGAGCACCTGCTGACGACAGGATGCCCATGACGGCAATAGGATCGGTAGGGGAGATAAGCGCCCCAAATAACAGACACCAGAGAAACGGCAGGCCGAAACCGAAGAGTGGCAACATAAAGTAAATTGCGGTTGCAATGAGCATCGCCGATATGATCGTACCAAGTCCGGCAAGGATGCCTATAGGTAGCTTGTAGCGTCTTAAATCACCAATATTGACGTGTAATGCGCCTGCGAATAGCAACATTGATAGCATACCGTCTAAGAGTACTTCAGTAAAATCAAGTTGCTCCAATAAACTGACTTCGTAATCAATCAGCTGATCAAACCCTAAGAAGCCTAAAAATATCGCGCCGATTGACAATAAGATAGAGATGACCATGACACCGATAGTGGTCGGCAAACCAATAAAACGGTGATTAATATAAGTTAACGAAGCAGTAATCGACAAAAATATGGCGCTGATTTCTAGGATGGTGAGGCTGGTTGCAGATGCCATAAAAAGTAAGTCTCATATGAATATAAAAAGTATCTAAAGCGCAGGGCTTATAGGGACGTTATAAGTGTTGCTAGCTGTAGGTGTTGTAATTATAAGTAAAGTGCTTATAAGGGCTGACATTGCCATCTATTTAAACAGTTAACTGGTCATGTCATTAACTAGACTGTGTCTGTAACGCTTGACGAATATCCGCTTCAAAATCATTCACGTAATTAAAATGCTTGTGCTGCGCATCGTTATCAAGGATAAATTGCTTGGCTTGTTCGCACATAGCGACCAAATCATCGACCAATTCTTGATAATTTAAATTCTCTTCTCCGGCGCGCTGAATCAGATGCAATTCATGTAATAGCGTTTGCTGCTGTGCGCTGTTCACCCGTGCATAATTCAAATTGACCATTGCCTGACAGAGTGCTTTTAAGACCATGAGGTCAGCAGCTGCATAACGACGTATCTCACCGAGTGACACATTGATAAAGTCAGAAATTTTGGGGATATGAGTGACTAGTGCCAATATGGCAAGACGCTTCTGTTTGATAGTATTTTCAGAGCTATCGTTAGTGTCTGATTGCGGTATGTGAAAGTGATAAGGGCTCGGTGGCTGGCGACGCATCATGATACTCAGACAGCTGGTTAGAGACTGGACGCAATTGACCGCAGTCTTTGGATCATTGATACCAGGGGATAGTGCACGTACAGCAATTTCCGTCATCTGACCTAAGCTATAAGCAATGTCGTTAGAGTGCGCCAATCGTTGCTCAAGTCGCAGGCAACCTGCAAGACGTTGCCAAAACAGTCCATCAGGCGCTCTCGGTATCACTGCCAGATGCGGTGTTGCTGTCCTTTGGCGATTATTCGGATGAGAGGCAGGCCACTGATAAAAATAGCCAATGACGTTGTTGTCAGTGACGTAATTACCGAGGTTGACATGCATTTGTACCACGCCACCATAATCTTGTGACAGCGCAATCAATGACTCAAGATAAATCTGCTGTAAATAACCTGAATTTGGTGAATAAATCGGCATAGCAGGCCAGTTTTGGAACTGCTCAATATCATGGTGCTCAGCATCGCGTTGATGTTGAATATCACATCGATCATTATACCAATAGTAAATGTTTGCAATCGCATCGTTGCTAGCATTTTGAATGACGTGTGACGCTTGAATAGCATGTACCATATGCTGTACAAAATAAACTAAAAGCAGCGCACAGATAATCGCCATGATAATAGCAAAAGTTACTGCCAATTGCGGCACACCAAAAGCTACGTCAGACTTATGGATAGACTTCAATACCAGTAAGCTATAGCTAAATGTACCGATAAAAGCGCCAAGGACAAACTGATTTGGAGTGTCAGTCAAAAAGTTACGTAGTAGTCTTGGACCAAACTGTGAGGATGCCATCGACAGGACGGCGATTGTAATCGAAAATGTCGTACCCGCCACGCCCAGTACCGCACCAGCGATGGCGGTCATAATCGCGCGCGCCGCCTCGTCATCACCAGTAAAAGCAAAGGAGATCTCTTTTACGGTTTCACGATCAAAATGCTGATCAATCGCGACTAGTAAAGGAGCAAGCAAAATACCGACGATGACACAAGCGGTTGGAATAAACCAATAAGAGCCAATCAGCCATTGCCACAAGTTATTTAAGCGATCAGGCAAGTCGGTCAGCGTTTGTATTGACCACAACTTAGTGAACTGCTTAAGCCTGTTTTGACCTGCATTGATCGTACGTGTCCAGACACTGTCTCCATCATTTTTATTCACTGTGATGAGCCTTAGGGTTATCTGCTTCTGTAATAATAGCGTTTTTGTGCGTACGTCTGCTCATATTTGTCTCAGCATGACTCTCACTACTAGTCCCTAGAGGTATGATGGCTTCATTGTCGTGATCGTCATACTCAATATCACTGTCTTTATCATAAGCCATAGGCTCTAGGTGCGGTGAGGCTTCAATATTTGAATCATTACCGTTATAAATATTCTCATTATGTCTATCTAGATTATCATGTCGTTGTACGTTTTCAGTGGCGGCAGAGGTTTTTCTAAATAATTTATGGTCATCGCTATGCTTACTATTAGATTGTTTACGAGGTTCGCTATTGGCAAAGATAGCATTTAGCGGCAGATGCAGTTGCTGTTTGGCGTACCCCTCAGTATTTTCAAAGCGTTTTACCAGTAAACTTAGCCAAGGCTTTTGACCTTCCAATTTCATCTCATCCAACTCGTCCTTGATAGGAAGTGGGTAGGGCAAGGTACGATAAAAGTCCCATAACGTCATCCTACTCAGGTCTCTTTTGAGTACATAGTCGTCATCATCTGTCATGGTAATCAGATTGCTGTCTTGTAGGTAGTTGATATAGGTATACCATTTTGGCAGCTCTTTGCGACCTAAGACATTACGCAGTGCTTGCTCGCTAACAGCTTCACCTTTTAAGTGGTGGGTATAAACCAAATTCAACATGTCTAACAAGCTGAGTAACGGGTGACGAGGGTAGACTTCTTCTGTCTCAAAAATCGTCAAGGTATAGCTGATTTCAACGCCTAATAAAATCAAATTCCACGACAGATAAATCCATAGTAGAAAAATAGGCAAGGCAGCAAAAGCGCCGTAAATCGCTTCATAGCTAGTAAAGTTAGCCATCACTGTACCAAACAGATGCTTCATTAATTCAAAGACAATGGCCACGAACACGCCAGCGATGGCTGCATTTTTTGCTGGTACGCGCGCCTTAGGAATGAACCAATACATGCCAATAAAACCTGCGACAGTGATACCAATCGATACGGCCTGTACCCAAAACCCCCAATCGATCCCGTAACCTGCGATTTGGCGATTTAAAAAACTCAAGCTTTGTACCGTGCTTGAAGCGATAAACGCCGTACCCAGCACCATAGGGCCCAAGGTTACAATCGTCCAATAGCGCAGCAGACTCTTTATACCACCTGAGCGGCTCTCCACTCGCCAGATTTGATTAAAGGCACGCTCAATGGTGGTCAAGGTCATGATGGTGGTAAAAAATAGCACCATGGCGCCGATGATGGTAAGGTTCGATGATTTTTCGGCGAAGTCATTGATATACTCACTGACTTGCATGCTCGATTGCGGCAACAAGTTGCTATAAATGACCTCGTATATCTGCGCTCTGACGGATGCCAGTGCCGGTACAGAGGACAATATCATGAGCAAAACGGTTAATACAGGCACGATCGACAGCATAGTCGTGTAGGTTAGCGATGCTGCTTTTTGCTGACAGTTGTCTTCAAAAAAATGTCGAACCAAAAATCGCAAGAATTGAAACCAGCGTTGTTGTAGAAATGGCAGTTTTTGTGAGAATTTTTCCATGTCGACCATTAAGCAAAAGTAAGAGTGACAATAGTGTAACAAAGATGAACGGTTACCATCTGCGGTTTAATTGTGTCAAAATGCACTACCTAGCACATCAGATACAATATAAGTCAGGTTAACAACCATGGTTATTTGCATGACAGTGAATGACTCGGGCATAATGTGCACATATTCTACAATGCCAGTTAGTTGTATATTTCGCCGCATTTTTGGTGGCTAGTATGGTTAACGATTTTATAAGGAAGCTTTGCTAATGAGTCAGACCGACCCTTATGTTTTGGTGCTTTATTATTCTAATTACGGTACGACTAAGACATTAGCATATGCTATCGCTCAAGGTATTGAGGATGCTGGAATGACCGCGCGTATCCGTACGGTACCGACAGTGGCACCTGAAACCACGTCAAGTAAGCCTGCGATACCTGATGAGGGTGACTTGTACTGTACGATGGATGATCTAAAAGACTGTAGTGGTCTTGCGCTTGGTAGCCCAACCCACTTTGGTAATATGGCCGCACCCATGAAGTATTTTTGGGATAATACCGTGACCTTATGGCTGGCAGGGAACCTACAAAATAAACCAGCCTCAGTATTTACGGCGACAGGTTCCATGCATGGTGGCCAAGAAACGACGTTGTTGACGATGATGTTGCCGCTGATGCATCACGGTATGGTCATCGTAGGTGTGCCCTATGCAGAGCCAGCATTGAACCGTACTCATCGCGGCGGCACGCCTTATGGTGCCAGCCATGTCAGCGGTGCATCGCATGATCAGCCAATATCTGCTGACGAGCGAGATTTGGGTATTGCGCAGGGTCGCCGGTTGGCAATCACCGCTACTGCTTTAGCACAAGCAAACTGGGGTCGCTAATCGATTCTCATGTAACCGGTGTCATAGCTCAAACTTGATACTTAAATACTTTTTGCACTCAAATACTGATAATTAATCGCTAATAGCTAGATACCCATGCTATTCATTTAGGAAGTAAAAATCTCTAATGGCCACAAACCACTCTAACAGCAAGTCTCCTAAAGTTACCAAGCCTATCGCACCTATTGCGCAGCGCTTGATGATGACGTGGCTGATTTGGTTGGTGTATAGACTGCTTGGGTTGCCCATCTTGATCAATGTGTTTAATGCCAGTCGCCCTGATATTGTGGGCGGTATCGCATGGCAAGCACTATGGCTTTTGCCAGCTTTTATACTGACGCCATGGATCGTGCGCGGGCGCTTGCCTTATGCGTTATTGGTCGGTAGTATGTTTACTCTAGTATATTTGGGCGCAAGTGGCGTGGTGCTGTTTACGCGCGCGTATGGCAGCAGCTGGGCGGAAATAGCGGTATATCTGATTGATTTTGTATTGTTGTTTGCCATCAACGTTTGGTTGTTTATTTTACTAAAACGCTTGCCGTCGATGAATAATGTTGTTAAAAAACCGCGTTCTCATTAGTAGGCTGTAATAATAGTCATTAATCTTAAGATATAAAAAAGCGGCGTTCCAAATAGGACGCCGCTTTTTTATTGCGATAAAGCGACTCTTTTATCTATTGGTATTAGTTGACCTTGGTCAGTTCTAAATCCATCTTTTTACCATCATTGATTTGACTGACTTTGACAGGTAGATAGTCTAAGCTTGGTGCCAACCAAAAACTGGTAGAGCGACTGTCGTCATCATGGACGCGGTCGACACGCACCGTATCAAATGTGCCTGCTGGTACCGTAATTTTGGTGCTGCCAGATTTTTTAAACGGGGTCTTTTCGATTTTGTCTTTTTTCGCCATGTAGTAATTACCAGTAAACTTACCGTTTAACAGATCTTGGCGAATTTGCACTTCAAGGCTCAAGTCATCAAAGGCTTGCTGCGGCATACTCAGCGTCGTGGTCTTGCCTTTATAGTTGCTGGTCACCTTTTTGCTACTTGGGTTAAAGTCTAGTTTGTGCGTACGCCCCAAGCCTAATAGCTTATAAGTGGTGCTCGCTTGGGTTGGGCTGACATTATTACCATTGATGGTGAACGTGCTACTTTGCGAGGCACTAGCCACCCCAGCGACGCGAGCCTTAACGTTGTATTTCCACGTATTGCCAGATTTATTAAGCGTACGAGTCGCGGTTCCTTTGTATTTGTCTTCAACGGTAAAACTATAGTTGGCCGTTGATGGCTGAACAGTCTTTGCGCTGGCAAGTGTGGGTGTGGTCATACTCAAGGCTCCAATGGTGGAAATACTGATACTTGTCACTAAGGCGGATAAAAATTTAGATGGACTGCGTTTCGTATTATTAGAATCGTTAGGCAGTGATTTATTATGCATTGATAAAAAACTCATAGATACCTCTTAGTAGTTAATAAGATGCTGATATAGCAGCATCTATCGTCATTCTTATTATGTTCACAACGCTTATAATGGTCATACTCTGTTACATTTTCAAGAGTAAGAACCGACCGGCACGTGTGACGATTGTAGCGAATGTTGCTATGACATCTGATACGACCATCGAGGGTAACGTGCTGTAAAGCCAGCAATAGAGGGTAAATAAAATGTATGGTACCTATTAGGCCTCACTTCTATCAAGTGTCATCAAGAGCCGTCAGAATAATCTTGTAAATTTTTGGGCTTTACACTTGAAGCCAACCTATCTTGCCCCCACTTTTTGTTACAAGCTCAAAGCGTATCTTTAGATTGCTGTTATTGAATGGCGACTCTTATAGATACTGGTATTGAGACTATTAATTCAAATAAACCCTTTATTCAAACAACTAATTTTTGGAGTCATATCGATGAACATTCGTCCTTTACATGACCGTATCGTCGTCCGCCGCATAGAAGAAGAGACAAAAACTGCGGGTGGTATCTTGTTACCAGGTTCTGCACAAGAGAAGCCTTCACAAGGTGAAGTGATTGCTGTTGGTAATGGTCAAGTTCGTGACAACGGCGAAACTCGTGCGTTAGATGTAAAAGCTGGCGACAAAGTTTTGTTCGGTCAATATGCTGGTCAAACCGTGAAGGTTGACGGTGAAGAACTATTGATTATGAAAGAGTCTGACGTATTGGGCGTGTTAGAAGGCTAATAGCCTAATAGAGTTTTTTAGCTGACCATTTTTTAGCTAAAAATACTCCCCGCAATACGAACGAATCATTCAATTGTATTTTCATACTTATAATAATGGAGTAATTTACCATGGCAAAAGACGTAAAATTCGGCATAGATGCCCGTAAACAAATGATGGACGGCGTAAACGTTCTAGCAAACGCAGTACGTGTGACCCTAGGCCCTAAAGGCCGCAACGTGGTTATCGATAAATCTTTTGGCGCGCCAACCATCACTAAAGATGGTGTATCAGTTGCCAAAGAAATCGAGCTTGAAAACAAATTTGAAAACATGGGTGCTCAGCTCGTTCGCGAAGTGGCTAGTCGTACCAATGATGTTGCTGGTGATGGTACAACGACTGCGACCGTATTGGCTCAGTCAATCTTGCAAGAAGGCATGAAGTCAGTCGCTGCTGGTATGAACCCAATGGATCTTAAGCGCGGTATTGACAAAGCCGTTCGTGCAGCCGTTCAAGAAATCCATAACCTATCAACGCCAGCCGATGATGAAAAAGCCATCGCGCAAGTCGGTTCTATCTCTGCCAACTCAGACACCAAAATCGGTGAATTGATCTCGCAAGCGATGCAAAAAGTGGGTAAGCAAGGCGTTATCACGGTAGAAGAAGGTTCAAGCTTTGAAGATACCTTAGAAGTTGTAGAAGGTATGCAGTTTGACCGTGGTTATATCAGCCCGTACTTTGCTAACAAGCAAGACAGCCTGACTGCTGAATTTGAAAACCCATATATCCTATTGGTTGACAAAAAAATCAGCAACATCCGTGAGATCGTGCCATTACTTGAGCAAGTCATGCAGCAAAGTAAGCCATTGCTTATCATCGCTGAAGACGTAGAAAACGAAGCATTGGCAACCCTAGTTGTAAACAACATGCGTGGCGGCCTAAAAACTTGTGCCGTTAAAGCACCAGGTTTTGGCGATCGTCGTAAAGCCATGCTAGAAGACATCGCAACGCTAACGGGCGGTACTGTAATCTCTGAAGAGATTGGTCTAAGTCTAGAGACTGCGACGCTTGAGCAATTGGGTACGGCTAAGAAAGTCACTGTTGGTAAAGAAAACACCGTGATCGTTGATGGCGCTGGTAACAAAGCTGACATCGAAAACCGCGTCGAGTCTATCAACCGTCAGATCGCTGAATCTACTTCTGATTATGATAAAGAAAAGCTACAAGAGCGCGTTGCGAAATTGGCAGGCGGCGTCGCAGTAATCAAAGTTGGCGCAGCGACTGAAACTGAAATGAAAGAGAAGAAAGACCGTGTTGACGATGCACTACATGCCACTCGTGCCGCGGTTGAAGAAGGCGTTGTACCTGGCGGTGGCGTTGCATTAGTTCGTGCCATGAATGCATTGTCTGAGCTAAAAGGCGATAACGACGACCAAGACGCAGGTATCAACATTCTACGCCGCGCGATGGAAGCACCGTTACGTCAAATCGTTACCAACGCTGGCGAAGAAGCATCAGTTGTGGTTAACGCAGTGAAAAACGGCACGGGTAACTACGGTTACAATGCGGCATCTGGTGAGTACGGCGATATGCTTGAGATGGGTATCCTTGATCCAGCCAAAGTATCACGCTCAGCACTAGAGAACGCTGCCTCTGTTGCTGGTCTCATGCTAACGACTGAAGCCATGATTACTGACCTACCAGAAAAAGATGATGGTATGGCAGGTATGGGCGCTGCTGGTGGAATGGGCGGTATGGGTGGAATGGGCGGCATGATGTAATTTTACTGTCACTGCAAAGCGGTTTGTCTTTGTTAGACGCGCTCAATGTACAATAAGTACTATTTTCGCTCGTCTTCCTTGATAAATCACTTTTCGCAAAAAGTATGATTTTGTCATAAAGTCTATTTGACTATTAAAAGCTCTGTTATCAAAAGATAGCAGGGCTTTTTTGTGTCTAGTCTAATAGGGTAGTGGATTCATATAGAAAAACCCTTATAGGCTGAGCTTATCGTGATTTTTTAGGGTTGAAAGATAAATATTGATCATTGGTTTGAAACTCTTAAAATTAACAGCCATAATGTAGAAACAAAACAGTTGTTAAACTTACACATAAGATTGTAATCTTATTTATATTTTTGGAAAGTTAATGAAGAAAGTATTATTCACCGCTCTTGTTTCGCTTAGTGTCATGTTCGTTCCATACAGTTCTAGTATTGCTCAAAGTAATAAAATGAACGATCTCGCGAGTATTGATCAGATGTATAGCTCTAAGTTAGTTGGTACTTGGAACTGCAATCCTGTCGAAATGGAAGTTGAAGATGCAACTGTTACTATGAAAGGAAAAGCTTCGTATTTCACTAATAAACGAAGTAATACATTTGGTACGATGATAATAGATTATCCTAAAGAAAAAATTACGCTTGAATACGATTATTTCGGTACAGGCACTTGGGAGATAAACAATAAAAAATTAGTTGAAATATTAGAAGATATTAAGTTGACTAATATAAGTCATCCATACATGGACCAGTCATTCAATATGACTGATATGTTCCCGAAAAATATAAGTGCATCTTCCTCAATTATATCTTTGTCACAATCAAGTATGATTTTGAAAGAGGATACTGAGGGCGTAATATTTACTTGTTCAAAAAAATAATTAGATAAAGAACCTCTCTCATGAGCACAAATTATCTATACAAATAAACCTCTAGTTTTAACCCATATAGAAAAACCCTAGCGAGCTGAGCTTACTAGGGTTTTGTTATAAAATTTTAGTCTATTTTAGCTAATGATTACGCATCTGTCGCATTCCTTCTAAAAATCCACGTCTTATCAAAAGATGCTTCTTTGTAATAGCAATATTCTGTCAAATCCAAATGAACTCATTATGGGTCTTGCTACTCAAGAATTATCGAGCGAGACATTGTGCTGCTAGTCGGTATAAAAGAATCTCAAACAAAAATAGGTAAAGTTGTCTTATTGATTACCTTTCTCACCGATAAATGAGTGTGAATGTCTTTTACGCTAGCAAGCTTGTGTAGCTTACGGGTGAACCGCTCATAACCATCGAGATTGGGGCTCACCACTTCTAATAAATAATCATAAGAACCCGACACCACATGTCCATTAATCACCTCGTCCATATTGGACAGGGCACGCTCGAAGGCTGCGATAGATTCTTCTTGGTGGCTGTTGAGGCTGACCTCCACAAAGAAACTCATCGCAATACCTGCTTTGGCTTTATTTACGTTCGCTTGATAGTTCTCTATATAGCCTTCGTCCTCCAAACGTTTGAGGCGTCGCGCGCAAGGAGAAGGCGACAGCCCTATACGTTCGGACAATTCCGCCGTAGATAAGCGCGCTTCTTTCTGGAGCACTTCCAAGATATGGCGATCGATTTTGTCCATAATTTACCTTTTGGCTTTTTAAGCCAATAATTTTTATTTAATTAGTATTATCCACCAAATATTTGCAAAATTGCAATGGATAAATAGAGATAAAAGCGCGTATTTTAATTGATAATTGGTCTTTGTATAGCAGCATAAGACACGACTATGAATACGATATTCCACCCCTCATCACGCAAAAATCCATTGTTTGTAATGTCGCCACTAACCAAAGGCTATGTGGCGATGAGCGTCGTATTATTGATTTGGTCAGGCTTTGCGTTGACTGTACGAGCGGTTAGTGCATCTTCGCTAAGTATTGCGGATGTCATGCTCATTCGCTTCAGTGTACCGCTGGTCTTATTGACTCCTTGGGTACTCTCTAGTTGGCATGAAGTAAAAAACATAAGACTGCCAGATATCATGTTTGTTTTACTTGGTGGCGTGCCTTTTCTTTTATTAGCCGCTTTTGGTGCAAGTACGGTACCAGCAGCTTACGTTGGTACTATTTTGACAGGTACGCCAGTCTTCTTTGCCGCAATATTGTCTTTTATTTTTTATCGTCAACGAATATTATTGAGGAAATTTGCCGCATTAACCCTTATTCTCTTTGGTATCGCTACGATGATTGGCGGGCGTGCACAGTCAGTGCCTAATAGTCTTCTGTACGGTGTGGGGTTATTGTTGATGGCAAGCCTGATTTGGGCGGGTTATACCTTGGGGTTAAAAAGCACCAAGTTAAGTCCAATAGCTATCGCTATCGTGCTCTCTTATACCTCGTTTTTTCTGACATTGATGATGGTTCTGTCCGGTATTGTGGAAACGAATATAGGTTCTGTGTCTTTTGATGAAGCGCTTCCGTTTATCCTAGTACAAGGACTTGGTGTAGGGGTGGTATCAACCATTGCGTTTTCTTATGCAGTCAAAAAGCTGGGCTCCATTCGTACCTTATTACTTGGCTCTTTGTCCCCAGGATTAACCGCTATACTGGCTACGCTGATACTTAATGAGTCTCTATCAGTCATTATGATATGCGGCATCGTACTCAGTACCATTGGCGTCATCTTGTCCAATCGAGCGCAATAAATTAATTAAGGAAATATCATGATGTTAGATAATATGCCTGTTATCAACGGTGATCCATTGTGGGCATTGTTAGGTAGGTTTCGTACTGACCAGCGCAAACATAAAATAGATCTATTGGTTGGTGTCTATCGAGACGAGCATGGCAATACGCCTGTGATGAAAACCGTGCAAGACGCAGAAATACATCTTGCTCATCAAGCTCATTCGAAGGCTTATGGCATGTTATCGGGTAACGCTAATTTTAATCAGCAAATGGCAAAATTTGTATTGGGTGACAGTCCAAGTCTAAAAAACCAATGCACGATTCAGACGGTTGGGGCATCAGGGGCGCTACGACTCATTGCTGATTTAATCGCTATACTCTCTCCAGATTCAACCGTTTGGATCAGCGACCCTGGCTATATCAATCATCGTCCGCTGATGGAAGGGGCTGGGTTAGCGGTTAATACGTATCCATGGCAAAATAAAAACGGTCAATTAGATATCGATGCGTGTTTTGCCGCGCTAGAAAAAGCAAAAGAAGGAGACGTGTTGTTATTACATGCGTGCTGCCATAATCCTACCGGTATAGACCCTTCTCTAGAGCAGTGGCAACTGTTTTCTGATAAATGTAAACAGAAAAATATTGTCCCGTTTATAGATATGGCGTATCAAGGTTTTGGCGATGATCCTGATACCGATGCTGCAGGGCTTTGTCTAATCATTGAAGACGCTGACTTTGCATTTATCGCCGCTAGCTGTTCAAAAAATATGGGTCTATATAATGAGCGGACGGGTATTGCCACGGTGATAACGACCAACCATGAGCGCCATGCAGATATACAGACACTTTTAGAAACCATCACACGTGCCAACTACTCCATGCCGCCCAATCACGGTGCTGCAGTGGCTTCTTATTTACTAGACAAACCAGATGCTTGGCTAGTCGAGCTGGCAAGCTACCGCGATAGGGTAGATGCTATTCGCCAAGCGTTAGGCAAAGCCTTAAAAGATAGGGGTGCACCTGCAGAGTTTTTGGACATTTCGTACCAAAAAGGCATGTTTTCTCTATTACCGCTAACAGAAAATCAAATGCTCATACTGCAAGATGAGTTCGCGATTTACGGCATGCCAAATGGCAGAATCAATATTGCCGGTTTGAAAATGACGGAAATCCCTCAACTGGCGGACGCTATCATGTCGATTATTTCACGTTAGAGAATAATTTCTATCGTTCAGTACAATATTTTATCCATTAATCGCCACAGCAAGAAGGACACGACTATTTATACTTTATATTGGGATAAGGGTGGTGCCAATATGGCTACCCATGCTGTCTTTGAGGAGCTAGGCGTTTCTTATGAAATGATAGAAATAGACCTGTCTAAGAACATGCAAAAATCAGCTGAGTATCTAGCCATTAATCCAAATGGCAAAGTACCTACGTTGGTGCATCAGGGACAGGTTATTTATGAGTCTGCGGCAATTTTAATGTATGTGTTAGATCAGCACCCAGAGTCTGGGCTAGCACCTAACACAGGATGCTCTAAGCGCGGTGTCTATTACCAGTATTTGTTTTGGATGTCTTCTACACTACAAGAAGCTGCTAATCGCTGGGCACATCCCGAGCAGTACATCAACGGCGAGTACAATTTGCAGCAAGTGAAAGATAAAGCGAATGATGTGCTAACCCACTGCTGGGATATTATTGAGAAGGGATTAGCAAATAATGGTCCATGGTTGTTGGGCAATAAATTAAGTGGGGCTGATTTTCATTTATTTATGATCGCTCACTGGAGTCGGCGATATGCGAGTCGAGCACAGGATTGGACACACCTAAATGCACACTATCAAGCCATGCTAAACCGCGCCTCGATACAAGAAATGATGGCACAAGAAGGGTTGTTATAATTTGTTCATATGTTCAACTAAAGGATATTGGATGACTTCTAGCGATTGTAGTAAATGTAGTTTTATATCAAGCTACTGATCCGCCGCATTTCGTCTAAACGTCCACGTCTTGTCATCAGATGCGTCTTCACAGTAATAATATCCTGCCAAATTAAACTGCTTTAGCTGTTCATCACTTCACTTGATATTGACCATTTTCTCACCTTTCTCGATGAATCGTGTTTCGCTAAAAGTATGATTTTGTCATAAAGTCTATTTGGCTATTAAAAGCTCTGTTATCGAAAGATAGCGGGGCTTTTTTGTGTTTAATTTTAACGCTGCGCTTTGTTTAACGTTTGTCAATATATATGCTATTATATGAATATATAATGGAATGATAATTCACTTAAAAGGAGCTTGGACACGTGTTGCGGGACAGAATTTGCAAAATATCGTGTGCCATTGAATGTGATAACGATGAAAAAAATTAGGCTTGGAATCTTTGTAGAAGATGAAACATTAGAATGGCACAAGTTTATGCCATTAAAATCTCTAGTAGATGAAGGTATGGTTGAGGTTTGTATTGCTATCCAACGAAGTGCAGAACACCAAGCTAATCCCTCTCATATATCTAAGGTTATACCGTCTATCAATCAAAAGTTATTTTCTATTCTTTCTCGAGCTAAAAAGACTACCAAGCGTTATTCTATTCATGATTTAGTCCCTAATGGCAAAATGCCTGTCATTACATCAATACCAAAACAGAATAAATCCACTGATGAAATTGAAGACTCAGTGATTAAGAGACTGCAGGCAACAGATTTAGATTACCTGCTGAGTATGGATTTCCAAACCTTAATAGGGAAAGCGCTAGGTGTTACGAAGCATGGCATTCTCTTACTTCATTATGGTGATGAAAGGATACAGCGAGGTGAGCCTGCGTTGTATTGGCAGTTTGCTGAACAATGGGAGAACAGCGTCGTGACACTGCAACTATTGAGTAATGACCATGATGTACACAAAGTGGTAGGTAGAGGTTATGGCACTTTGTTTTACTGGGACTATAATTTGACTGAGGACAAGTTAAAAGGGGTTGCAGCATCAGTACTGTATTGGTACTTCCGTAAAAATGAAATTGGCGTCGAAAGTGGGAATTTTATTAATTTAATTAACGATCACACACTTTATAAAACGCCTCCACAGTTAACAGCAGTACGACATTTGCAGAATTTTCTCAAAAACTACATGATAAAAAGGTTTTATAAAAGTCTTTATCTAAACAATTGGAGTATTTTTATTGGTTCTACTGATCAGCCAATACAAACATACACGGAGATACTGCCTGAAAAGGGATGTTTTTGGGCTGATCCTTTTTATATTGAACACGACTCAAGACGTTACATATTTTTTGAAAGCTTGAACTACAAAGAGAATATTGGTCGAATAGAGTGGATAGAGCTGAATGAAAGCCATCAAGTTATTGGTTCAGGACAAGCTGATTTGGGTATTAGCACGCACTTAAGCTTTCCCAATGTATTCGAGTATGAAGATGCTGTCTATATGATTCCAGAAGCTGCAAAAACCAATTGTATTAACTTATTAAAAGCGACAGATTTTCCGCGTAAGTGGGAAAAAGTTCATGAGTTAGTTTCAGACGTTCAGGCCGTGGATAGCGCTGTGATTGAGCATAATGGATTATGGTATCTTTTCACAACTCACGGTTCAATTTCAGCATTCACTATGGATTTAGAGTTGTATATTTATACGTCTGACAAGCTGCAAGCAGATAATTGGACCATTCATCCCTCGGCGCCTCTAAAAATTGATGTGCGTGGATCGCGACTAGCAGGCGCATTATTCCAAAAAAACGGTCAGCTCTTTCGTACTGCTCAAGATGGCACTCTTAGATATGGGCGTAGGGTGGCTTTATACTTAGTAGAAGAGTTGACACCGACGTCTTATAAAGAAACCTTTGTACGTTATATTGAACCGAATTGGGAGACTGACATTGATCGTCTCCATACCTATAATGTTTATAATGAAACAGTAGTACTGGATGTTTCAAGGGATAAATTGCGCTTTAGAGTATAGGTACTAAAATATTTAGTGGTTAGAGAATAAAAAACCCATCATAAGTTTGAACCGCCCCGACTATATCGGAGGCTGATCTACTTGAGTCAGGCAGCGATGCCTGACAGGGTTAAATTATCATAATACCGCTTTTCAAACTCAAAGGGTGACACATATCCAATCGTGCTATGTAGACGCTTCTTGTTGAACCAACCCACCCACTCAAGGGTTGCAAGTTCAACATCGTTCACACCAGTCCAGTTCTGCTTTAAATAATGAATCACCTCAGACTTGTAAAGCCCATTGACCGTTTCAGCCAATGCATTGTCGTATGAATCGCCTGTTGTACCAACAGAAGCAATCACGCCAGAGTCCGTCATCTTATCGGTATAGCGAATAGATAAGTACTGAACCCCTCGATCACTGTGATGAATGACATCTTTGGGATTGTTTCTATCTGTTATCGCTTGATTTAATGCTGCCATTACCATATCCGTGTTCATACGATTCGATACTTTCCAGCCGACAATAGCGCGAGCAAATACATCGATGATAAAAGCGGTATAAACCCAGCCGCTCAATGTCTTGATATAAGTAAAATCTGCAACCCACAGCTGATTAGGACGATGGGCATTAAAGTTACGATTGACCAAGTCGTCAGCACGCTTTTGGTCGTCACGGCTGTTGGTGGTAATCTTACCCTTACCGCGCCAGACACCTTTTAAGCCGTGCTGTCTCATTAAGCGTTCTACGGTGCAGCGCGCGATATAAATGCCATCTGCCTTCATCTGCCGCCAGACTTTGCGAGCACCATAGCGACATTTGCTGACCTGCCAGATGCGTCTGATTTCACTGAGGTAAAAGTCGTCATGCTGACTGCGCAGTGAACGCTTTTCAGGGCAGCACTCTAGGTCTTTAGCACGGTGATAGGTTGACGGGGCAATCGGTAGTACTCTACAAATCAGCTCGATCCCATAACTACCTCTATAGTCATCAATAAACTGAACCATTATCTGGGTGGACGGCCCGTCTCCGCCTGGGCGAAAAAAGCAGCAGCCTTACGTATAATCTCATTGGCTTGCTTGAGCTCTTTGTTCTCGCGTTCAAGCTCTTTGATACGCTCTTTGTCACTTTGAGCCTGCACTGAGGCGGGAATGGTTTGGTCTATGTGCTTTTTATGCCAGGATCGCAGTGTCTCAGGCGTACAGCCAATCTTTGACGCTATGGCTTGAATGGCTGACCATGTAGAAGGATAGTCGCTCGACGCTTCAATCAGCATGCGAACGGCGCGTTCTTTAATCTCAGGAGTGTAGATTTGTCTTTTCATTGTCGTATTCTCTCAGAATGTTGAGTCTCCGACAATACCGGGGCGGTTCAGTTTTGGCTTATGATGGGTTTTTTATAATTTTGACTCATATTATATCAAGCTACTGATGCGCCGTATCTCGTCTAAACGTCCACGTCTTATCATCAGACGCGTCTTCACAGTAGTAATATCCTGCCAAATCAAACTGCTTTAACTGCTCAGCATTGGTCAGCTTCTTATCTGCAGCATATTTGACCATCAGTCCACGGGCTTTTTTGGCATAAAAGCTAATCACTTTATATTGACCATTTTTCTCGTCTTCAAATCGTGGCGTAATGATATCTGCCTTCAATGCTTTTTTCTTTACCGCCTTAAAGTATTCATTAGAAGCCAAGTTCACTAATACCTTGTCATCGCTATCAGCCATACGCGCATTGATAACATTAGTGACTTCCTCGCCCCAAAACTCATAGAGATTGTCACCGCGCTCATTTTTCAGCTTGGTGCCCATCTCTAAGCGATATGGCTGGATAAGATCGAGTGGCTTGAGTACTCCATACAGCCCAGACAAAATACCTAAGTGATCATTGACGTAAGTGGCGGTATCTTTGTCCATATGATACATATCAAGTCCAGTATAGACATCACCATCGAATAAATAGCCTGCAGGCTTAGCGGCATTGTCAGAGGCGCCGTTAGTAAATGGTTGCTCTTCGCTCCAATGCCATTGTTGATTGCGCG
This sequence comes from Psychrobacter sp. NPDC078501, assembly GCF_044900935.1. NCBI lineage: Bacteria > Pseudomonadati > Pseudomonadota > Gammaproteobacteria > Moraxellales > Moraxellaceae > Psychrobacter > Psychrobacter sp. NPDC078501. Next base: position 45,882 of record NZ_JBJDOS010000011.1, read on the forward strand.
TGGCATTAAGCTGAGCCAAATCGTCAGATATGCTCATCAGCTCTTGTAGGTCAACAGGCTCTTTTGACTTCAGTACTTTCATCAATTCTTGTGAGCGCTTGATTAGCTCGGGCTGGCTATAGTAGTTGCCTAAATTCAATGGTATAGCGTCTGTTTCGTTCAGGGATTTGGCAGGGGAAAGCAAAAAATACATAGTTATTCCTTATTATAATGAATCGATGACGGGTTTTTTCGAGTGTCAAGTATTCTTATTATACGGTATGCATGGGTGGAACTTGACTTCACCTTGCTTATTTTATGTTTATTGACGTTATATTTTTAATAAAAAAACAGATTTAGGGTTAGAGAATAAATGGAGGTAGGCCTGTATCTATAAGGGCTAAGCGTTTTTCGGAAAAATAAAAGGCTTTAATATACCAACAAAAAGTATGCCAATGGTGTAAATACCTAAATTTTTATTTTACTTGTGGGTCATCATTAGACAATGAAACTTGACGAACGATATCTCTATAATAAAAAGGCATGATGGTAAAGTAGCTATCATTTATTAAATTGATAACCTTTGGTCGCTGTAATGGATTAATCATGATCAAAGGGTTTTGTCCCCTGTGCTTTTTAGATGTGCGTTGAGGGTATTAAAGGTAGTCGTGAGACGTAAATATAGTCATTGGACGTAAGTAAGGAGACGGTATGAAAATCGGTGTAATCAGTGCAGATATCACGAGCGAGAGCCGTGTAGCCATAACCCCAGACGCAGTCAAAAAATTGCGTAAACTTGGGTTTGAAGTCATCATTCAGTCAGGTGCAGGCCAAGCAGCATACTATGCTGATGAGTTGTATCAGGCTGCGGGTGCCGACATTGCCAGTAGTCGTACCGAGGTGATTACCCAGTCTAAGATTATTACCACCGTCAATGACCTACCAGCGGAAGCCACTGAAAGCTTATCATCTGGTCAGATCGTCATTGGCATGCTTGACCCGTATCGCAACACTCAGCTTGACACTTATGCAGCCAAAGGTGCGACAGTCTTTGCGATGGAGTTATTGCCTCGTACACTGTCACGTGCACAGAATATGGATGTATTGTCATCACAAGCCAACCTTGCTGGTTATAAAGCAGTATTGCTAGCGGCCAATGAGTATTCGCGTCCTTTCCCGATGTTTATGACCTCAGCCGGTACTGTTAAGCCAGCCAAAGTCGTCATCTTAGGTGTCGGGGTTGCAGGTTTGCAAGCGATTGCGACAGCCAAGCGTTTGGGCGCTGTGGTAGAAGCCAGTGACTTACGTCCGACCGCTCGCGAGCAAGTAGAGTCACTCGGTGGTAAGTGGCTAGATGTGCCGATGAGTGCAGAGGAAGCTGAAACAGCCAAGTCTACCGGTGGTTATGCGTGGACACCATCCGAGCAGTATGTCAAAGATCAAGCGGCAGTCGTGGACAAAGCCTTGAGCAATGCGGATATCGTCATTACTACTGCACAAATTCCTGGTCGTAATGCTCCGCGTCTGGTGCATGGTGCAACCCTCGCTAAAATGAAAGCAGGTTCAGTATTGATCGATATGGCGGCTGGTACTGGTGGTAACGTCGAAGGCAGTGTGCCGGACCAAACCATCACGACAGACAACGGCGTACGTATCGTTGGCGCTGCCAATATTCCATCTATGCTAGCCGCCCAGTCTTCAGATTTGTATGCCAATAACCTTGTTAACTTTATTACGACATTGATTGCACCTGCTAGCGATGACGCATCAGCCAGCTTGGCACTTAACGTAGACATGGAAGACGAGATTCAGGGCGCACTGGCAGTGACACATGACAGTCAGGTACGACTAGCCAAACGTTAGTTTGAACAGTCTATTACCACATACTTTGTCACTACACATTTGCCAGTAATGAATAAATTTTTAGGAGAATTAGATGATTGCCACTATTTTAGCTGCAGCGCCAGCCGGTGCGGCCATGAGTAGCACACCATTTGTAGCGATTTTCACTGTATTTGTGCTCGCTATTTTTGTCGGATACTACGTGGTTTGGGGCGTTACGCCTGCATTACATACGCCATTGATGGCGGTAACCAATGCCTTATCAAGTATCGTCATCGTGGGTGCGATGCTACAGACCGTCACGATTGATGGTTCAATGTTTACACCGACCAGTTTGCTTGGTGCCTTTGCGGTATTTTTAGCCAGTATCAATATCTTTGGTGGCTTTGCTGTGACTGAGCGTATGCTTGCGATGTTCAAACCGAAAGTGAAAAAAGCACCAGTAGCAACCACTGATGCCGGAGGTGACGCATGAATGATTTCTCAGCAATGATTGCAGCAAATGCAGATTGGTTCTATCTAGTCGGCGCTATCCTCTTTGTCTTAACGTTACGTGGTTTGTCTAGCCCAAAGACAGCGATTCGCGGTAACCGTTTTGGTATGGCAGCGATGGCGATTGCCGTTGTGACAACCTTCTTTTTAGCAGAAGGCCCTGTGCTTTGGTTGATTATCGGGGCGATGGTGTTGGGTGCCCTTGTTGGTATGTGGAAAGCGAAAACAGTCGCAATGACTCAGATGCCAGAAACAGTTGCTTTGATGCATTCATTCGTTGGTTTGGCAGCGGTTGCGATTGCACTTGCGACGGTATTGCACACTGAACAGCAGCATGGCGCCGTTGCCCGCATCGAGCTATTTATCGGTTGCTTCATCGGTGCAATTACGTTCTCAGCCTCAGTCTTTGCCTTTGGTAAATTAGCAGCGAAAAGCTGGGCAAAAACATTGGTTGGGGGCTGGGTAAAACCGGTCCAAGCGCTACTATTCATTGCGATGATTGGGTTCGGTGGCGTGTATTTCGTCACTGATTCATTACCAGCATTTTATGCGATGGCTGTGATTGCCGTTATCTTCGGTTGGATGTGGATTGCCCCAATTGGCGGCGGTGATATGCCAGTGGTTGTATCGCTATTGAACTCATTCTCAGGTTGGGCAGCAGCAGGTATTGGTTTTACCCTTGGCAACTCGATGCTGATTATCGCAGGTTCTCTGGTCGGTTCATCAGGTGCGATCTTGTCTTACATCATGTGTAAAGCCATGAACCGCTCACTACTTAATGTCTTATTCGGTGGTATGGGTACATCAGCTGTTGCCGCAGGCGGCGATGATGGGGCACCGAAGAACTACAAAGCAGGCTCAGCAGAAGATGCAGGGTTCCTGATGTCTAATGCTAGCAGCGTTGTCATCGTACCAGGTTACGGTATGGCACAAGGCCGCGCACAGAATGCAGTAAAAGAGCTATATGAGTTGTTAAAAGAAGAAGGTGTGAATGTTCGTTTTGCCATTCATCCCGTTGCTGGTCGTATGCCAGGTCATATGAACGTCCTATTGGCTGAAGCTGATGTACCTTATGATGATATTTTAGAAATGGACGAGATTAACTCAGATTTCGCAAGTACAGATGTGGTCTTGGTTATCGGTGCAAATGACGTCGTGAATCCATCTGCGAAAGATGATCCTACTTCTCCAATCTTCGGTATGCCGATTCTAGAAGTCAGCAAAGCCCAGACGGTTATGGTTATCAAGCGTTCAATGAGTACCGGTTATGCAGGTTTGGATAACAGCTTATTCTACATGGACAAAACGATGATGATCTTTGGTGATGCTAAGAAAATGGTAGAAGAGATGGTACGTACTATCAATGGCGGCGGTCATTAATCTCTAAGCTATGTTTTTAACCATTATTATTTGCAGATAAGTTTTAGATAAAGAAAGTCACTGAGGTGGCTTTTTTTGCGTTAAAGTGGGCGACATTTATGAGCCGACTATAGACTGAGGTTATTGCCAACTAGAGTTGGTTTTTCAATGATCACAAAATCAACTGTGCTTTGTGTACTCAGTATACGGTTTGCGCTTAATTAATTTTTTAGCTAATTTGCACTGCTTCAACGATAGACAATCACCAATTATAAATACGATGAAATAAGAGAAAAATTTATGAACATGTTACTGCGTTTTTTTATTATGGTCAGCTTACTTAAACAACAGCTCAAGCATCAATCGACGAGTGAGACTATCAGTCTAGAGACATTGACTGCACCGACTGTACGTCATTATCGAATTTTGCCCCACGATATGGGATTTCGCGATCATTTGCCCAATTATCGTTATTTATCATTTATTGAGCTAAACGTCACGCGCTGGGTAAAGGCGTGCTGTCACGAAAAAGGCATTAAGTCGCTGAATTGGGTGATTGCCATGCAAGAAATGATTTATCTGAAGCAAATTAAATTTTTGGATAAAATGACGCTTAGCAGTGCAGTCGCAGGATGGGATCATAAATACGTGTATTTTGAACATCGGTTCTTTGTTAAAAATCAGCTGATGGGCGTTGGTATGACTAAGTTTGTTTTTACAGATAGTAAAGGTATGCACACACCAGAAGTATTAGATATGATGGGCGAGCAATTGACAGATACCATTAACACATGGAATGAGCACCAAGTCGCGGTAAAATCGACTAAATCAGCCTAAGCTACATCGCAAAACAGTATTGAAACCCAGTATTGAAAAACAGCATCGTAAAATAACTTGGCTATAATCATTTGCTGAATTTTGATAGGATAGAGCCCATCAAGTCGTCAGTATTAGGACGATGGCATTACTTTTAAGACGATGATTCTCAAAACGACTAAAAATAAGGTACCGTTATGATCCCACAAAAATTAAAATGGACAGACAGCTTAGATATCGCGATTGAGCTTTATGAAAAATTTCCAGAAACAGATCCACAGTACATTCGCTTTACTGATTTGCATCGCTGGGTAACTGAGCTTGAAGGCTTTGATGATGATCCACAAAAATCAAATGAAGGCATCTTAGAAGCCATTCAAATGAATTGGATTGATGAAGCAGATTAATCGATTCGATCTGCTAACATTGCTACAAACAGAAAACTAAATAAACAGATAGAAAAGGCCGCATCATGACATCACAAATTAAAGAGCTACCAGAAGCGATAGCTTGTAGCGGTATCAGCGTTCGTACCACCAACAATGCTGAGATAAGCCATGACACTGCCAAGCTGGGCAGATTATGGCAGAAGTTTTATCAAAATCACGCGGGTGAACTTCCTGAAGGTGAAGACATTTATGGCGTTTATCACAACTATGAAAGCGATGATCTAGCAGGGGCGTTTGACGTGGTAGCCAGTTGGAAAGTAGCTAGTGAGCAAGATGTACAATCAGAAAGCGACAGTGTGGCCAATGCTAGTAACGTAGTGACGGTTGATATTCCTGCAGGAAAATACTTGGTATTTTCTCAAGAAGGACACATGCCTAACACTGTGATGAATGCATGGGAAAGTGCTTGGGAGTATTTTAATGCGCCCGATTGCGAGCATACCCGTACTTTCAATATAGACTTCGAGCATTATATCGGTGGCAACTTAGAATACGGTCAAGTTGATGTCTATATTGGTATCGAGTAAAGCTAGTAATTGGCTTAAGTAATTTAAGCTGCTCAAGATATTACCGAAAAAAACAATGACAAAAAAGCGCTAACCTAAATCAGGTAGCGCTTTTTCTTTGGACAGATGCAATTAATTAAAAAGGCGTAATTAATCTTACAATTAATCCAACAGTAGATTTTCCAAAATGCCTTCGTAAATCTGCGCAAGCTTTCCTAAATCATCGACTTCTACTTTTTCATCTACTTGGTGAATCGTTGCATTACGTACACCCAGTTCGACCACTTGGGCTCCAGTTGGCGCGATAAAGCGTCCATCGGAGGTACCACCAGACGTTGATAGTGTGGTATCGACATCGGTCACTTTTTTGATGGCATTTTGACATGCCGAAACCAGTTTTCCTTCAGGGGTCAAAAACGGCTGACCAGATAACTTCCAATGAATATCGTAGCTCGCTTTACTGTTGGCAAAGTGCTTATCAAAGATAGCATGCGTTTTTGCCTTTAGTTCATCTTCAGTCGTTTCAGTTGAGAAACGGAAGTTAAAAACCACGTTTAGCGTTTCAGGAATGACATTGGTTGCGCCAGTGCCGCCGTTGATATTCGATATTTGTAATGATGTGGCTGGGAAGTAGTCGTTGCCGTTGTCCCATGCGGTAGACGTCAATTCAGCAAGGGCAGACATCGCCGCATGAATTGGATTAGATGCCAGATGTGGATAGGCGACATGGCCTTGTTTACCTGTAACGGTAAGCTCTGCACCTAGTGAGCCACGACGCCCATTTTTGATGATATCGCCTAACGTATCAGTACTTGATGGCTCACCAACGAGACAATAAGTGATTTTTTCTTGACGCGCTTCTAGAGTCTCAATCACTTTGACCGTACCATTAATTGACGGGCCTTCTTCATCTGAGGTGATTAAAAAAGCAATAGAGCCATTATGTTCGGGATGATTGGCGACGAAACGTTCGGCTGCAACAGTAAAAGCTGCAATACCCGTTTTCATATCGGCGGCACCGCGTGCCCATAAATACCCATCAGCGATAGTTGGGGTAAATGGAGGGTATGTCCAGTTTTTCTCATCACCCGTTGGCACGACGTCAGTATGACCAGCAAAACAAATCACTGGATCGCTAGTACCGCGGCGTGCCCACAAGTTTTTGACTTCGGCATGTTCACCGCTTTGTTTTCTATCACCAAAATACATAAATTCGCAATCAAAGCCTGCTTGTTCTAACCGTGCTGACAACATATCTTGGCAACCATCGTCATCGGGCGTTACTGAAGGACGCTCTAACAGTGCAATACTTAAGTCTAATGTTTCTTGCTGATGGGTTTTACTATTGTTTTCTGAACTCATGACAGTCCTAGGTAAGTTGAGTTAATGTTTTTTGCTATAAAAGATAGCTTGTTTCTTATCAGGTCTATTTGGTACTAATTATTTATACGTTGCAAATATATAAAGGTTAATCGATTTCTATAGCTAAAAAAATATTAGTCTCTGTCTAAGTAAATTTTTTCATAATCACCATAAAATTTTGCTAAATACTCTGTAATACACTTTTCGGCTAGAGTATTGCTATAAGTTTTAGCTTTGTCTCTGTCATAATTACTGATATTGCCACCAGCAAAAACAACTTCGCCCATTTGATAACTTGTTCCTAATAATTCTAAAGTTTTATTACTAATATCGAAAGTGGCATGTCCTTTTGGAAATACTGGCGTCATCCATCTTGTTCCATCAAATGCAAGCAGACACCCGTTCTCATACTTGAACTCAGTAGTGATAGCAGTTGGTGTAACTATCACAGATTTTTCAGAGGTGGATTTTGGTAGGTAATAGGTAAAGAAAGGCTCACTGATTTGTTGAGTTGAGGCTTGATGATTAATAGCCGTGCAGCTTGCAAGCAAAGGTAACATAATAACTAAAATAGAATATCTGAATAGATTCTTACGCATTATTATTGTCCTTAATTAACAAAGCTTACTTAGAGCCGCAGCAAATGATAGATATACTCAGAGCGCAGCAAACAAAACCACAGCATCATCACGTCTTAGCCAAGTAGCGATAGAGTAGCGTTGGCGATGCGCAGTTTGTACTTGATGACGTAAATCGCTATCAAAAATAATCAGTCTATTGGTAACTGGCATCACTTCATGGTGCGTGCCATGCTTATCGACGACTTCTAGCGCACCGCCGTCAGTTGTTTCCCAATTATCATTAAGATAAAAAACCGCCGAGATCACCCGTTCATCACGTCCAGCAGGGTTGTCACTGTGCCATTGATAGCCAAAACCAGTCGGATAGCACGCATAATGCGCTTCGCTATGGCGAATACCAGCAAATAAACTACGATTGAATAGCGAGGCCAAAGCATTGATGCTTTGTAGATAGTAATAGCCTGCAAAAAAGTCTTCAGTAATCCAGCGTATTCTATCACCGCGAATATCACTGATACGGACACCCGCGGTCAGCTCTGCATCACGATAGTCAATAAAACCGCTTTCTGCTTGTAGCGCTAGCAATGCTGTACTATTGAATACGTCATCAATGATGAGCCAACCATCACTGACGAATGTATCAAGCTGTTTATCCGTCAGCTTATCTTCCCAGTTAACCGCAAAGTCAGACAACTGCAATACGTGCTGAGTAGGAATTTCTTGGCTATCATTATGAGTATCTGGCAGCAGTAATGGTGGATTATCCTGACCTATCGGATGATCAACGACCAACGCTGTCTTGTTAAGGTTGCTAATAATCTGCGTCATTTCATCTCATTATTATCAATCAGCTGTCAATATACCGTCATTCAATGCGTTTTTATTGAAAGCACTTACTAAAACCACATTATCTTTTACTCTGCCTATGCTACCATAGATGCAATTTTTCTTATTTAAACTTTTGAGATTATGAACTATAAACACGCCTACCACGCTGGTAACTTTGCTGATGTGGTTAAACACATTTTATTGGTACAACTGCTTAATCAACTGGGGCAGAAAAACAAACCGTTTTATGTGCTTGACGCTTATGGCGGTCGTGGACTGTATTCACTAAGCAGTGAAGAAGCGCGCAAAACAGGTGAGGCCAAAGGCGGTATTCAAGCTTTTCTAAAAGCAGATACCGAAAAGGCACCAGCTGCTGTCAAAGATTATATGGAAGGCATCAAGCAAGCCAAATTCACTTACGACAATAAAGTCTATCCTGGTTCGCCATGGTGGGTGGCCCATCACGTCGAAAAAACCGCCGCTAAAAAGCCTGATGCTGGCGTGCGTGCTGAGGCTTTTGAAGCCAAAGCGACTGAATACGATGCGTTGAACTATCAGCTACATAAGTTGCCAATTGGTATCCAGCATCGTGATGCTTTTGAAGGTATTACCGCTGTTATTCCACCAAAAGAAAAGCGCGGTTTGATTTTCCTTGATCCCCCTTATGAACAAGAGCATAAAGACTTTACGCGCCTTATCGACCTATTGGTCGCGGCTTATAACAAATGGCCACAGGGTACTTATGCGCTTTGGTTCCCAATCAAAAACATCGAAGCCGTAGAGCTCTTCTACAAAAAGCTCAAACGTACTGAAATGAGACGTCAGCTGGTTTGTGAGCTAAACATTTATCCTAATGATGTTGCGGTTGGTCTGAACGGTACAGGTCTACTGGTTATCAATCCGCCATGGCAGTTTGATAACCATGCACGTGAGATATTACGTTTCTTACAGCCAGTACTAAAAGTAGAAGACGCGCCAAACTTGACGCCTGATAGTGCGACCAATGTGCGCTGGCTCGTCGGCGAATAGCAATAACGGCCAATAAGGATATTAAGATGACGACTCAGCCACCTATCGGCCAGCCGAATAATGCACCTTTGAATAATTCGTCCTTAAATGACGGCTCGTTGCAAGATAATGCAGCGACTCAGCCACCGTTTATTGATGAGCACGAGTTTAATATCCGCCTAGCGGATAACGACAGCTATGATGGTTTGACATTTGAGGTGATTGAAGCTGAAGTAGCCGAAGGTAAGCGAGTGGTTAGTCGCGGTGTTTATTTGGCACCCAATCTGATCACTACCTTATCGCTACTGTCAGGCTTTTACTCGATTTTGGCGAGTACCCAAGGCGAGTTCTATAAAGCGGCTTTGGCTATCTTTTTATCCGCTATTCTTGATGGCGCAGATGGCCGTGTCGCACGTATGCTCAATGCGCAAAGTCCATTTGGTGAGCAATACGACTCTTTAGCAGATATGCTAGCGTTTGGTGTTGCCCCTGCTATATTGATTTATAGTTTTGCTTTAGAGCCTTTGGGTCGTATCGGCATTGGCTGTGCGTTTGTCTTTACCGCTTGTGCTGCTTTTCGCCTTGCACGCTTTAATGTTCAGGTTGGCATCGTCGATAAAAAGTACTTTGTTGGTTTGGCAAGTCCGCTGGCCGCTATATTGGTGACGTCCGCTGTAATGGTTGCAGTCGATCATAACGAGTGGATTGGTCAATACGATACAGCCGTCATGTTACTGTTTGCGGCTTGGGTCGTGACTTGTGGTCTACTGATGGTCAGCAATGTCAAATACTATAGCTTTAAAGAGTTTGATAAAAAGAAAGTACCTTTTGTAGTACTTATCATTGGGGTGCTAGTCATGAGCATCGTTCTCTATGATATTCCTGTTGGTATCTTAGCCATCGGCATTATTTATGCGTTATCAGGTATCGTGACTACGATCAGAACAAAAGTAAAAGGTTAGACACTGTATTCAGATTCTACATAAAGGAACTTACCGTCAGGTAAGTTCCTTTTTTAATACGCTCTGTATACTGCTGAAATACGTCAACCACTATGAAAAAGCTAAATCTGTAAATATAAAAGACAGTATTTAAAGTTTGATAGTGATAACAATGGGTTAGGTTGATACGATATCACTAATAGAAAATAACAGAGATTATTTATAGAGTTTCCTTGTTTTCTATCTAAAACTCCGTATACTGCCACCCAGTCGAAAGGGAAGTGGATTACAGATTTGAGCAATGTAGATTGTTTGAATTAAATAGAAAATACTTCTTGACTAAATAAATATAGCGTCTATAATACGCACCTCATCAAGACGAGCTGGACAGCTTATATGTAGATTACACATCAATAACCCAGTTAACTTGTTGAAACAAATTAAAAAAAGAAGTTGACAGACTATTAAAACATGATATGATGGTCAGCTCGCTAAATAGGATAAGCC
>NZ_JBJDOS010000012.1:0-51541 GCF_044900935.1 Psychrobacter sp. NPDC078501
ACGTCTGCTTTGAATCGCTTTATGATTATGTTTGATGATCGTATAAGCAGGCATTTAATCTAAATGGCAGTTACACAGAATCTGGGATGGTCTCGATGGGTTAGCAATAAAGCAACCCATCTTTTTTAAAATCTAAACTTATAGATTTGGCGACTTCGTCGCTAGCACCTTTTATTATTCTCTATCAAATAAATCGTCAATTGGATGAATACCAAAATCTGAACTACTTAGATCAGCATATTCGCTATAAGAATCAGCCCTTCTAACACTATCTTCAGCTGCTTCTCTGTTATATGTAACGACAGCATCTAAATCTAAAGCATCAATAACCTCATCGAATTCCGCATCATCAAAATCAAAACCGTAATTTAAGTCACTCAAAACTTGTTCAATATAACTCTCAACTTCACTAGCATCTAATTCAGACTCACAATATATATTATCAAATTGATTACTATCAATTGCCCAGTCAGTTACTTCTCTACAAATTGAGTAAACAACTTCTTTTTTAAAAAGTTTGGTTAATTCATCTTCATAACTTGAATTTTGAATTAATGCAGTAATGGCGCCTAAAAAGCTAAGTTCTATATTTTCCAATGCTTTAACGACTATTTCTCTTATATAAGGGTCGCTAGGACTAATAAAATTGTGCTTTAAAGCCATCATTAACACTTTCACCGAAGACAAACCAAATTCTTCGAATAAATTATTAGCATGTGAACCAATTAATTTCTTTGCCATTTCAGATATATTACACTCAAGTTTTTCTATGAGTTCTGCTAATTGCATTGAATATAAGTTTGGAGTTAACTCTGAATCTAACTCTAAATGAAACAATCTAACTAACAATGCATCAAAATCTAATTGTATCTCATCAGGTTTCACTAATATTCCAACATTAATTAAGACATTAGTTGTTCTCAAGCAACTCATCAATTTTGCTAGATAATCAACTCTATTGAGATGTTCCGAGATCACAAAGTCAGCAATCGAAGGATTAAATAAACTGTAGGTCACCTGACCATCTTTATTTATATTCCTGTTTAAAACAGACCCTACTAACCCCCGCATGATATTACCAATGGTAGGATACTCGGATGTTGGATCTAATCCTGACTCCTTCAGATTGATTAATAATGCAACTATCTGCTCTTCGCTAACGGGACTGCCGTTTAAGACGATGGCGATTACTATATGCCTATCCAAATCACTTATTTGCGTCTCTATCATGCCACGCCAAATATCTTTTGGGTTATCGAGAGACTTTTGAATATAATCCCAATAAACCTCAGGACTTGCTTCCTTCTCAACTTTGATAGCATCAGTAATAAACTCAATCAACCGCGGATTGAAATTTTTGTGTGAAATAATGCTTCTATAGCGCTTATCAATATATATTTGCTGAATGAAGTCTTCTGGTAAATCACTAAAATAGATGTGGTTATAAAGAATTTGTGCTCTATCAAACTCTGTCAGAGACTGAATTTTTATCTCATATTCATTCCTATCAAGGTTACCTTGTTCGAACTTTTCTGATAGTCTTTTCCCTTGATTTAATATGTTCGAGCGAGTCGTTAGAATAAATCGTTTTGAGCTGTCCTTGCTAACTCTCTTCATAAAACTCACAATATGTGAGTCTTGCTTTGCGTCTATGGCTGATAAGAAGTTACTTCCTAAAAAATCATCAAAATAGAATATTTGCTGCAATTCAGGGTTATATAGCTTTTCAGCTTCCATGATAGACTCATGCACCACAACTAACTGATAACGTTGAGAAGCATAATCAAAGCACATCTGTTCCGCTAAAGTTGTTTTGCCTATACCAGGTTCGCCATTAATAATGATACTGCCAAGTTCTTCTAACTTTTCGAACGCTTTTTTGTGATTTTCAGTTCGCACATACTTAGGTAGAAACTCTTGAATCTCTTCCAACTGAAAATCACTTCTTCCCAATACATCGTTAGATAAAATTGACTGTAAAACATTAGTACCTGCTAGCCATAGTTTGTAGTGTTGGCGCTCTACATCAGGATGTTTGGCTAATAAACTGTTTATATCTTCATTACCAATGATGTCAGATTCATTTTTAATATAAGGTATAAAAGCATCCGAAATATCTTTTTTGTTTTGGGCCGAAAGCGGTAAAGAAGTGACAAAGATATATCTACTAGGATTCAACTTTTTTACTTTACTAGCTTCATGCTTTTTACATTCTGCGATTAATGCCGTAATGCCTGATTTCAGCCAATGCTTACATTGAATGATTACAACATCATTCGCGACACTTCCCTCAAAAAAACGCCCATCAACTCCTCCATCTCTACCTGATTTGAACCGCTCTACATGAGTGTTAAATTCTTTAGACAGTAAATCAACCGTTAGAACTTCAAACTCTTTGTCGTTCAGAGTTTCAAAAGTGTAGTCACTCATAGGTATAACATCCATTAAGATATATCAAATCAGATTAAGTCATTTGGAGTCTCTGAATAGCATACCTTACGGCGTTTCAATAAAAATAGCTAGCTTGTCTTTATAGTAAGCCAGACTCTCAACCCTCTTGTAAAATATTGCATTTAACCTTAATGTATCATCTATATTAACAATCACTTATGACCAGTTAGTTATATTTCATAACAGTAATATCTGGGTATGAGGTTTATAATAGGACATCTATTAAACCTTAATTATTCGATATTTTTGCTTTAAAGTGAGCCTTTGGGCTCACTTTTTTGTTTTTAACACATTCTTTTTGATACGCAGGAGTCATTTATTTTGAGCTCAGATGGCATCATTGAAGTCCTTGGCATTATACTTTTGATAGCATGCCTGTTGCGTATTTTACAATATGTTATGAAAAGTCATGTCAAACAAATTAAGGCTTTTTGGCTGGCAGCCGTACTTATATTTGTTTCTGTCATTCGTCGAGAGTTGAACTATCTACCAGACTTACTGGTTCCAAGCGACTTTTCGATGCTTGGTCAGTCTTATGACTGGTGGGAGGACAGCGTCCTTACCGTTATCTATCTCGTCGCGCTTGGTTTGCTGGTCTATTCGAGGCATTACCTATGGGCAGTGCTAAAAAACGTGCCAGTTTCGCTCTATCTTAGCGTTACTGTACTTGCTGTCATTCAGTACATGGGCGAGAACGCTATTATGTTCCCGCATACATTTGGTGAAATTGTCGAAGAGCTGGCTGAGACTGCAATCTACGGTATTGCCTTGACCTATTTATGGCGATTTAAACTGGCTGACTATCAGTCATGTCTGGTTCAGAAGTTAAATTATAAGTTCGACCACGCCAATAATTAAAACTATAAGTTTTATTATTTATGTAGCGATCTGGCTATCGTACAAAGACTTAGCATAAATTTCATAAATAATTACGGCTACTCATCTTGAGTAGCCGTAATTGTATTCTAGTCATCGTCTTACATTTTTTGAACATCCTGTCACACCTTACTACTAGTGAAAAGTTGAATAAGCGTACAAACTGAGAAGCATATTATCTACAGTGCAATGAGCGATGACTTTAACAAGTCAGCGCGATATTTTTATTTCTAATGATGGCAACATTTAATAATTACAATAAGGAATTATTCATGGAAAATTCAAAAAACCCACTACCAGAAGAGATGGATCATATTGACGGCAATCGTCGTGACAATAATGACAACGTCGATAACTTAGATAACAACAATCAGGATGAACAAGATAACCAATTGGTCGATTTGGACAATCCTATGCTGCATACCATCGATAACGATGATGTGATTGACAATAGTGCGGGATTTAATAACTCAGAAGTCGGTAGTGATGCGACCCAAGGACTGACACCTGCGCATCGTCAAAATATCGATGAGTCACGTGTCGATGAGATTTTGGTTCAGGATAACCTCGATGACAGCGATTATCCAGATGCGATGGATATTGTGGATAGAGAAGCGGCCGAACGTAGCAACGATGATGATTTTTAGCACTTAATACGATTTTGTTGACCTACCCCTCTAAACCAAAAAAGCACGCTTAACTATATTAAGCGTGCCTTTTTTTATTCTACTATTCAATTAACTAAAACAGCGACTTTCGATTATCTAAACCCAGCCATCTAATGTGCCAGCCCAACCTTTTACTAGAGGCAAGCTCAACGCTTCAAGCAATTCAATATGTGTCTCATCAAGGTTTAATGCAGGAATATAATGATACTCTTGCCCGCCAGCATTAAGGAAGTTATCACGGTTTTCAATGGCTAGCTCCTCTAGTGTTTCTAAACAGTCTGCCGAGAACGCCGGACTGATCACCTGTACCGAGCGCACACCTGACTTACCCCAATCTTCCAACACCACATCGGTATATGGCTTAACCCACTCTTGCTTACCAAAGCGTGACTGGAAACTAATAATCCACTCATCTTCTGTCAGGCCAAGTTCATGCGCCACTTGCGCAGCCGTACATTTACAGCGTTTAGGATAAGGATCGCCTTTATCAGCATAAGGCTGCGGAATACCATGAAAACTAAACATCAATTTTTCAGGCTTGCCATGCTTCTCTTGAAAACGGCGAATAGAATTGGCCAATGCTTGGATATATAGTGGATGGGCAAAGTAATCTTTGACAATCGTATAATTTGGCAAGTTGCGTTGCTTGAGCGTCCACTTCGTCAGCGCATCATATACGGCACCGCCTGAAGAGGCAGAGTACTGTGGAAACAACGGCAGTATGACAAAGTGATCAACCCCTTCACCACGTAGCGCGTCCATCACATCAGGCAAACCAGGATTACCATAGCTCATCGCAGGATGCACAGAGACACGAAACGGTGCCACACTATCGGCCAAACGTGGCTCTAATAGCTCAACTTGGCTTTTTAGTATTTTACGAATCGGTGAATCACCTTCCCAGATACTGGCGTAAGCCTTTGCTACGCGCTTAGGACGACTTGGTAAGACAAATAGATTCAGAATAATAGCCCATAGGAATTTGGGAATCTCGATCACTCGTGGGTCTGACAAAAACTGTTTGAGGTAGCGACGTACGGCAGGTGCCGTTGGCTCATCTGGGGTACCAAGATTCACTAACAAAACGGCAATACGTGGGGGCAATTTAGGTTTCATAGCAGCACTTTATTAGCAGTAAGTTATTAAGGGTTAGGTCAAAATAATAAGAGACGATACTGTTAAGACACAGTTGAACGAACACCTCATTAGTGTAGCATTTTATCTATTAATGACGCGGGCTAAAAGCGCCCCTATACAATTTGATACGCAGTTGCTATTTATTGACTCTTGATTACTTGATGCTGGCGGCTTACTCGTTATTCATTTATAAAGTATGTTCCATAAAAACTACGATCGATGCGCTCGAAAGGCGCGCTCGACGGTTGTACTCCAACGCGCATCACCATACAATAGGCAGGCCCAGTTTATAAAAACCGTGTAGGTAAAATAGCCTGTTAGTAATGTGCCATTTTGCTTTTATTTTATTGATGATTGTAGTCTTGCGAGGTAGCTTTGAACGCACGCTCTGATAATACCAGTGACCAGCATCCTAATTCACAACCTCACCCTAATAGCTCAGCCAATATTGAAAGTGCTGTAGGGTCTGTGGGTGTCGTTACGCCCCAAAATTTTCATTTCGCGGAGCCCTTAACGTTAGAATGCAACCGTACCCTACCCTCGTTTGACTTGATGGTAGAGACTTACGGTACGCTCAATCGCGATAAATCAAATGCGATTCTGATTTGCCACGCGTTATCTGGCAATCATCATGCAGCTGGCTTCCATAGTGCTGATGACAAAAAAGCAGGCTGGTGGGACAATATGATTGGCCCCAATAAAGCAATTGATACCAATCAGTTTTATGTAGTATGTGTCAATAATATCGGCAGCTGTTTTGGTTCAACAGGGCCTACCACTATTAACCCTGATAGCGTTGATTCGGATAGTGTTAGTTCGGACAGCCTTGATGCAAATAGCAGCGATGAGCCGCAAGTGTATGGCCCTGATTTTCCGCTGATCACCATCAAAGACTGGGTAAAAACCCAAGCAATGCTCTCAGATCGTCTAGGCATCGACGTTTGGCATGCGATTGTTGGTGGTTCAATGGGCGGTATGCAAGCGCTACAATGGTCTGTTGATTATCCAGAGCGGTTAAAGCGCTGTGTGGTCATCGCCAGTACGCCAAAGCTATCTGCTCAAAATATCGCCTTTAACGAAGTGGCGCGCCAATCTATATTATCCGATCCTGACTTTAAAGACGGGCGCTATATACAAGAAGGCACTTACCCTCGTCGCGGACTGATATTGGCGCGTATGGTTGGACATATTACCTATTTAACTGATGACGCGATGAAAGCCAAATTTGGCCGTGATTTAAAATCAGGTAAATTCATGTATGGCTACGATGTCGAGTTTCAGGTCGAAAGCTACCTACGCTATCAAGGCGAACGCTTTAGTGAAAACTTCGATGCCAATACTTATCTACTCATGACCAAAGCCTTAGATTACTTTGATCCGACGCGCGATTATCCAATACGCGACTACCCATCAACCGTAGCAAAAGATACTACAGAGTCGGCAGTGCAAATAGAAGACTCAATCGCGGCGTCAGTCGAATCTAGCAAAGCGAATGCACAGAGTGAGTTAGAAGATGCAGTAACGACGATTGAAGATATTGAGTCTGATCGTCAACAAGAGCTTTCTGCGCTCAAAGCGGCCTTTGCCCATACACAATGCCAGTATCTGGTCGTATCATTTACCACTGACTGGCGCTTTGCACCTGAGCGCTCGCAAGAGATTGTCGATGCGCTGATGGCCACTGGCAAACCAGTCAGTTATATCAATATTGACGCGCCGCACGGACATGACTCATTCTTGTTTGATATTCCTCGCTACATGGGTGCGGTTAAAGGGTTTTTGACTGCGCCATTTATTACCCCTAGCCGCTCAGCCATAGGAGAACGCTCATGAGAATGGATCACCGACTGGCAGAGCGCTGGATTGCGCCGCAAGCACATGTACTGGACTTAGGTTGTGGCAATGGCGAGCTACTTGCCCACTTACAGCAAAAACTAGGCGTAACAGGTTACGGACTAGAGATTGATGAAGACAAAATCAATGAGGCAATTGGTAATGGCTTATCAATTGTCGAGCAGGATCTCAACGATGGTCTAGCGCGCTTTGCTGATAACAGCTTTGACACGGTCGTCATGGCACGTGCCCTACAAGCAGTAAAAGCACCTGACGAGTTGTTGCTTGATATGCTGAGAGTTGCTCGTGAAGCCGTCATCACCTTCCCTAACTTTGCGCATTGGCAAAACCGCATTCATTTAGGACTAAAAGGCATGATGCCTGTCTCTGAAGCGCTGCCTTACGAATGGTACAACACGCCAAACATTCACCTATGTACCTTTAAAGATTTTGAGCTGTTATGTGCGCAGCATGATATTCATATTATTAATCGTTTTGCCGTTAGTGATTCTGAAAAAGGTCATACACCTTTGATGAAGGCGTTAATTAGGCAAGCGCCTAACTTGTTAGCAGACGTCGCTATCTACCGAGTGACCAAGAAATAGGCGCTAAACCATCAGCTATCTTTATACTTTATAGACTACTAAACAGTGCTGTAAGTACTGATATTAACCTTAATAGATTGTTAACTTAATATAATTTTTTAGTAACTGTCTGATTTTGTTAAGGACAATCAAGTACAAACGTCTATGAGACCTTGTAATTAGTATTTGAGTTTCGTAAGTTTGGGTGTTAAGCTAGCAAAATATTGTCAGCCACCCCACTATTACGACCGTTTGTCTAATCAGTTAGGGTGAAATCTCTGATTTAGAGATGACAACCCCCTTTTGCTAATGATTAGGTAAGTTCATATCGCAAGATTCCACCTAATTGTTATCGCCGTCTGACTGTCTTTAGCGAGACAATGTTTAGCGGTACAATTTTTTTTGCTTATTAACTGCCTAATTTTGGAGCTGCTATGAAATTATTAAAAGCTGCGTTGTTTACTGCATTATTTTCTTGTGCTGGTTTAGCCAATGCTGAGTTAATATCAAACGTACCGCTTGATACCTCACGTTTTGAGCTTATGCCTGTGAGCGAGCTGTCTAGTCGTGCCGCCCAAGGTAACGATCACGCACAGTTCTATCTGGCCAAGCGTTTGCAAAAAGGTGAAGGTATTGCGCAAAATACCCAACAAGCAATCCAGTGGTATACAAAAGCGGCTCAGCAAGGCGTTGCTCCTGCTCAGTTGAATCTTGCCATCATGTATTTGCGCGGCGAAGGCGTACAGCCTAATTTGCAACAAGCCCGTCTGTGGTTAGAAAAAGCTGCAATGCGTGGCGATAACCGTGCCAGCTACACGCTTGCGCTATTAGACGAAAAACAAAAAAATCTGGTCGATGCCTATAAATGGTATGACTTAGCTGCCCGTGATGGCATGCTAGATGAAAAAGTCCGTAACAAAGCGCGCGGTAAAATTGGTCAGTTGGCATTAAACTTATCAAGTGATGATATCGCTAGTGCTCGTAGCAAAGCGGATACTTGGTTCCAGAGTAAGTAAACTCTAACTTTCGTACTACGAATTGAATATCTAAAAAGCCCAGTATTTTACTGGGCTTTTTTGTTTTCTATAACATCAAGCCAAGCATTACAAACTATTCAAAACCCACGTAAAATTTGCTACACTACGTGCGCATTAATCAATTCCACAATTTTGTTAATGCTTTAAACTGAAAAGTTACTTTAACCCCAACGCACTAGGTTTGCGACCTAGCCAGCAGGAGAAAGACATGAGCACCTCTCAAGATAGTAATATCAAAGCAACCGCGATAACTGACAACAATTCAGCCCCTGTATACGATAGTGTAACTAATAATATCGTCGTTGCCGCACTATATAAGTTCACCCGCTTTGCTGATTTTGAGCAATATCGTGAGCCTATCTTAAACACTATGCTCGATCACGATGTGAAAGGTACGTTGTTACTTGCAAGCGAAGGCATTAACGGTACGATTTCTGGTACGCGTCAAGGTATCGATACCGTACTTGACTACCTGCGTAGTATTGAGGCGATTGGTACGTTTACCTTCAAAGAGTCCTATACTGACGCACAGCCTTTTTATCGCACTAAGGTGAAACTGAAAAAAGAAATCGTCACCATGGGTGTCGAGAATATCGACCCATTGGAATCCGTTGGTCGCTATGTAAAACCAAGCGAGTGGAATGCGTTGATCTCAGATCCTGAAGTCACCTTGATCGACACGCGTAACGACTATGAAGTGCAAATCGGCACCTTCCAAAATGCAGTCAACCCAAACACTGAAACGTTCCGCGAGTTTCCAGAATACGTCTCAAAAGAGCTCGATCCAACCAAGCATAAAAAAGTCGCAATGTTCTGTACAGGTGGCATCCGCTGTGAGAAGTCGACTGCCTATTTACGTGAGCAAGGGTTTGAAGAGGTCTATCATTTAGAAGGTGGTATCCTAAAATACCTTGAAGAAGTCCCTGCTAGTGACTCTATGTGGCAAGGCGATTGCTTTGTTTTTGATAATCGAGTTTCGGTCAACCATAACTTAGAAAAAGGCAGCTACGAGCAGTGTTTTGCTTGCCGTATGCCGATCACTGTCGATGACATGCAAAGCCCTGCCTATATCAAAGGCGAGTCATGCCCACACTGTATCGACAAGGCAACCGATGAGCAAAAAGCCCGTTTCCGTGAGCGCGAGCATCAGATGCAACTAGCGAAGAAGCGCGGCGAAGCCCATATCGGTAGCGACGTGATGGATGTAATTGAAAAGCGTAAAGCCGCTAAGACGGAAGCGCGTCTACAAGCGGAAGCTGCAAACAACACTAAAGCGAACTAAACTTAGCATTAGTGCAATAAAAGAGAAGTGAAACAAAAAAGAGAGGCTCTAATCAATAAAGCCTCTCTTTTTTTATGATAAATCTTCAATGCGTATCAAAACTAATAGCACTGATACAGTTAATCCAATTTGAAAGCGGATTGACTATATTAGAATAAGATACGTACGCGGATAGTCTCTTCTACATCTTTTAATTGGTCTAGTGCAGCGGTCGAATCATTGTAATCGACATCCATCACTAGATAACCAACATCACCTTCTGTCATCAGGCTCTGCGCTAGGATGTTAATGCCAGCTTCAGCAAACAAGCGGTTAATCTGAGACAGTACGCCTGGCACGTTTTTGTGAATGTGTAGTAGACGATGCGAGTTTTCTTTAAACGGAATAGAAACTTCTGGGAAGTTCACAGCAGTCGCCGTATCACCTTGGTCAGAGTATCTAACAAACTTATCTGCTACTTCCAGTCCGATATTGGCCTGTGCTTCTTGGGTTGAACCACCGATATGCGGCGTCAAAATCACATTATCAAACTTACGTAGTGGTGACTCAAACTCTTCGTCAGCTGATTTTGGCTCTTTTGGGAACACATCGATAGCCGCGCCCAAGATTTTACCAGACTCAAGCGCATCTGCCAGATCATCAATCTCAACACACGTACCGCGAGCCGCATTGATAAAGTAGCTGCCTTCTTTCATCTGAGCGAACTGCTCAGCTTTCATCATATAGCGAGTGCTTGGTACATCAGGTACATGCAATGTCACGATATCAGCCGTTGATAGCAGCTCTTCTAGGCTACCAACTTGTACCGCGTTGCCTAGTGGCAATTTGGTCACAGCATCATGATAAATGACTTTCATACCGAAGCTTTCTGCTAACACAGACAGCTGCGAACCGATAGATCCATAACCGACGATACCGATAGTCTTGCCACGCACTTCGTGTGAGTTGGTCGCAGACTTGCCCCAGCCGCCGCGATGTACGGTTGCATTCTTTTCGGGAATACCGCGGTACAGCATAATAGCCTCGGCCAATACTAGCTCAGCTACCGAACGAGTGTTCGAGAATGGCGCGTTAAAGACAGGGATACCAAGATCACGAGCGGCGTCTAGATCTACTTGGTTGGTACCAATACAAAAGCAACCAATGCCGATAAGCTTGTGTGCGTGCTCAAGTACTTCACGCGTCAACTGAGTGCGCGAACGAATACCGATAAAGTGAGCATCTTTGATCTTTTCGATCAGCTCGTCTTGATCTAAGGCGTGACTGATATTCTCGATGTTGTGGTAACCAGCTCCTTCCAATACTTTTAGGGCATTGTCATGTAGACCTTCAAGCAATAAAAACCGGATTTTGTCTTTTTGTAGTGATAACGCCATATGAGAACTGTCCTATAATTGTTTTATAAGATTACCTGTTGGATAATCTATGATGGAGGAAACGAAAACAGTCCCGATATCTTACACAAAATTTGAGGTCGATGTTAGCAGATTAGATGAATTATTGGTTATCAAGCCTGAAAAATTTTTATGCTATAGTGAATTATTCTGTTTGAAACCGCTCGAATCAATTGTTTATTACTTACCTTTTCTTATAGGTAGAAATTATCACCCACTTATTACCTCTACGAGCTGACTCATCACTGAATTTATAGTTATTTCGCTATATAATAAACAGTCCCAGCATCGTGCTTACGCTAATATTGAGATTTGACCATGACGCCAACTACCGCTCAGAACACCTCCGAAACCAATGCCGTGCAAACCATCTTGAGCACGCTTACTGATACCCATAGTTTCGACCCAACCCAAATCAAAACCGATGCTGAAAGTTTAGAGCATTGGGGTAAAGACTGGACCAAGCATTTTGCGCCAGCGGCTGCTGCCATCGTCTTCCCAAAGACCACTGAACAAGTACAGACTATCGTACTGCTTGCCAATGAGCACAACGTCGTCCTCACCCCGAGTGGTGGTCGTACAGGACTCTCTGCTGGTGCAGTCGCTGCCAACGGCGAAATCGTCGTGAGCATGGATAAAATGAACCAGATTGGACAGTTCTATCCTGCCGATCGAATAGTTGAAGTCGAAGCTGGTGTGGTTACTCAGCAGTTGCAAGAATTCGCTGAATCAAAAGACTTATATTACCCTGTCGACTTTGCCTCAGCAGGCTCTAGTCAAATCGGCGGCAACATCGGTACTAATGCTGGCGGTATCAAAGTCATTCGTTATGGCATGACCCGTCAATGGATTATGGGGCTAACTGTCGTCACGGGTAAAGGCGACATCTTGCACCTCAATCGCGGTATGGTAAAGAACGCTACTGGTTATGACTTGCGCCAATTATTCATCGGTAGTGAAGGCACGCTTGGTTTCGTCACTCATGCACAAATCAAGCTTGAGCGTCAGCCACAAGATTTAAACGTCATGGTACTTGGCATGGACAGCTTTAACGATGTGATGAACGTACTCTCTGCCTTTCAAGCACAGATTGATTTGACGGCATTTGAGTTCTTTGACGATGTAGCGATTGATAAGCTAATGGCACATGGTCAAGTACAAGAGCCGTTTGAATCACGTACCAAGTTCTATACGCTGTTAGAGTTTGAAGCGCCTTATGAGCCAATCATGGATAAAGCCATGGCCATATTTGAGCATTGTATGGAGCAAGGCTGGGTGGTCGATGGTGTCATGAGCCAAAACCTCACACAAGCGGCCGAGCTATGGAAGCTGCGCGAGTATATCTCAGAGACTATCTCAGTATTTACCCCTTATAAAAACGATGTATCGGTGCTGATAAGCCACGTACCGACCTTTATCGAAGAGATTGATCACATTGTCAGCAGTAACTATCCTGACTTTGAAGTCTGTTGGTTCGGTCATATCGGTGATGGCAATTTGCATCTCAATATCTTAAAACCTGAGAATATGAGCAAAGATGATTTCTTTGCTGAGTGTCAGGTCGTCAATAAATATGTGTTTGAGACGGTACAGAAATATGGTGGTTCAGTGTCTGCTGAGCATGGGGTTGGTATGACGAAGAAGCCGTATCTGCACTATAGCCGTAGTGAAACTGAGATTGAGTACCTAAAGGAAGTCAAAAAAGTATTCGATCCAAATAACATTATGAACCGTGGTAAGATTTTTGATATGTGATGAGCATGCTAAACACTTAACCCAAATAAAAAGACGCTAAACCGAGAGGCTAGCGTCTTTTTTATGGCTTTATAATTCGCAAAAACTACGATTTATAAATATAACAGTATCAATGCGACAACCAGTAATATGCTCAAAAACCCTTGAATAATCAGAAATGCCTGATGCGGTGCCGCGATATGACGCACCATATTACCCAATGCATTATAAGTAATACCTGCCGCCTTAATATGAGGTGGACTATCGAAAGTTTTGATAATTTGCAAAAACTGTTCGGTCCGATCAGATGACCAACCGTGCGGCGCAAATGGTAAAAATGGAGATAATTGTACGGCCTGTTTCTTGGTCGCGGGTGACCATAACCAACGCTCTAAAAACAGCAAGCGCATACGCCAGTCGGCAAAGCTGCGATGATTGATGACTTGTAATAGCAACACTTCTACATTTTTATGACGACTATCGACAAAGATACGCTCTTGCAGATTAAATACGTCTGACTTTTTACCTTCAATACATTGCAAGAAGTGACCATTACCGTAGCATAGCGTGCCTGTGATGTTATGCTGCTGATTGTAGTTACGTGCGTGGCCTTCTACTTCATCAAAAATAGAGGTGCTCAAACGCGAGCCAAGAGTCAGCGTACTGACATAAACCAACTGAACCAAAGCGGAGTCATCTATGTCATCCCACTTCATGATTCTATTGGTATGATTTAAAGGCATAATAAAATAATCCTAAGAAGCCGATGAGATACGGCTAAACGATACAAGCAACACAATACTATGCCTGAGTTGAACCAAAAAATTGACTCACAAAAACGTAGCAAATATTTACTACGTGAGACTGTTATTACCGTTACAGCTTGCTATGATAACAAGCAAAACAAAAGGTGCTGATAGATATTATTTAGATTCTATATTGAGATAATAAATAGCAAGACAGTCGCAGGTACAATGATAATGCAGAGTTAGGCGCTTATCGGTGCTCACAAACCTAATAGATATAAAGCGATATAGAATGCGGCAGTCGCTATCCTTTAACCCTCTACGTTAGTCAAAAACAGTACTAAATATAGTGAGTAAAACGGCCGAAGATATCAACATAACCTATTGTAAATACGGCAATAAATTATTGTAACGACAATATCTTTCTATTGGAATGTTTTTATTACTTTTTTGCACAAAAATCGGCACATCAAGGTGCTATGACCCCATTATGTGATACCACTACATTCAATAGCTATTTAAAACAGGAAACTTATGAGTAAGATGGAAAAACTAGATGATTTTCACCTCACGATTGCTGAGATTAAGAAAAAAGATTATCCACAATTAAAAGCCTTGATGGATCGTGTCTATGTAAACTTGGGTGGCGCGTGGTCGAAGACAACCATTCATACTTTGATTGATGCTTTCCCTGAAGGTCAGATTGCCTTGTTTGATCATGATCAGCTGATTGGTATCGTGCTCTCTATGCGCGTTGACTATGCCAAGTTTTCAAACCCGCATACCTATGACGATTTGATTGGGCAAAAAGAAATCATCAGAGACAATCCAGAAGGTGATGCCATTTATGGCTTAGATGCGCTCATCGACCCTGATTATCGCGGCTACCGTCTCGGTCGCCGTCTGTATGATGCACGCAAGGAGCTATGCCGACAGTTGAATTTCCGTGCTATCTTAGCCGGCGGACGCATACCTAACTATCATAATCACAAAGATCTGACTCCAGGCGAATATATTGATGCCGTTGAAAGCCGTGAAATTCACGATTCAGCTTTGTCGTTCCAGCTATCTAATGGCTTTATCGTTAAACGTATCTTGACCGCTTATCTACCAGATGATAAACAGTCAAAAGGCTTTGCTACCTTGCTTGAGTGGGCAAATATCTACTACGAGCCTAAAGACTATAAGCCTAATACTCGCAAGTCTGAGGTGCGTATTGGTGGTATTCAGTGGCAGATGCGTGAAGTCGAATCACCTGAAGAATTACTGCAACAAGTTGAGTTCTTTGTCGATATCATGGCTGACTACAACTCAGACTTTGCCTGCTTACCTGAGTTTTTCAATGCGCCATTGATGGGTCTGTGCGAAGAAACCGATCAAAATATTGCCATTCGATTTTTGGCGGGTTATACCGAGTGGTTCAAAAATGAAATCTCGCATTTAGCGGTCAGTTATAACGTCAACGTCATCACCGGTTCGATGCCGTTATTGGACGAAGACGATACCTTATATAACGTCAGCTATCTGTGCCGCCGTGATGGCACGGTTGAAGAGCAACGCAAAATTCATATTACTCCGCATGAGCGTAGCGCTTGGGTAATCGAAGGTGGCGATGAAGTCAAAGTATTCGACACAGATGCGGGTCGTATCGGCATCTTGGTCTGCTATGATGTTGAGTTCCCTGAGCTTGCACGTTTAATGGCACTTGATGACATGGATATCTTGTTTGTGCCCTTCTGGACTGACACCAAAAACGGCTATCTACGTGTCCGTCACTGTGCACAAGCCCGTGCTATCGAAAACGAATGCTATGTGATGATTTGCGGTTCAGTGGGCAACTTACCGCAAGTTGAGAGCTTAGATATTCAGTACGCTCAGTCGTCGATTTTTTCACCATCAGATTTTGCGTTCCCGCATGATGCGATTATGGCAGAGACCACTGCCAACACGGAGATGGTATTTTTCTCTGATGTGAACTTAGACAAGCTCACTCACGTTCGTCACGAAGGCTCAGTACATAACCTGATTGACCGCCGTGATGATTTGTTTAGCTTAAAGTGGAAGCGCAAGGCCAAAGTGCCAGCGAGCAAGTTGAGTGATGAGCAGCGCCGTGAAAATTCAGGTAGCGTACTGATTGGTGATCCATTACAAAACCGAGCACAAAAGCCATAATAGGTTGACGTCGCACACTTATAGTAGACTTTATAAATAATACGGCTGATTTTCAGCCGTTTATTTTTATCTACTGTCCACTCTTTGTGCAATGATCATATAGGCAATCACGATAAGATAAGCAGTAACGATAAGCCATTATTTGAAAATAACTGAAAACAATATACAAACTAAAAAGCGGATGTCATGACGACTGATATTGAGCAAACAGAAGTAAAGCCAAAGAAGCAGCCGAAGCGAAAGATCATTTCGATACTTAAAACGATAATGTTATATGGTCTTATGTTTGTCGTGATCTATAGCGTGGTCAATTGGTGGCGACAGCCTGTCATGCCTGCCAACCCTCAATTGCAACTGACCGATTACCAAGGACAGACTATCGATCTAGCAGCGATGAGTCACGAGCGTCCTACACTGGTATACTTTTGGGGTACGTGGTGTTCAGTCTGTAGTTTTACTTCGCCCACCATCAATAAACTAGCAGCAGATAATTATCCCGTGGTCACTATTGCCGTACAGTCAGGCTCAAACCAAGAGCTACGCAGCTACCTTGATCAACATAAGTTTGATTTCACCACCATAAATGATCAACAAGGCAATATCTTTGCAGATTGGCAAGGACAAGTCACACCGTCCTATGTGGTATTAGAGAATGGCGAGATGATACAAGGGCTAACAGGTATTCAGCCATTATGGTCATTGAAACTGCGCTTGTGGTTAGCATCTGTGTTTTAGCACTTGAGCCGTACTTTATATTTCAATAAATCATTATTTAAAGTGCTTATAGTTACGTCCGTGCTAAGGATATACGACGTAGATAAACGATTGATATTGGACAAAATTGGGCTGACCTCGCACAGCTCTTTTTACCCTACCCTTTTTGTCATATAATAGCTGCCGATCTAAATATTTTTTTGAATTATTTTTACTAGCATATTTTATGTTGCAATCGTCTCGTTACCATTTATTATTGACGTAACTATTTACCGACTAATAAGCGACAATGGGTATTTATTGACATGATGGTTGTTAAACCGACTATGATGAGCAATATACCTACTATTAGTAATTAAGCATTATCAATACCGCGCGACCTTCAGTACTATATTGAACTACATTGAACATCGAGCCTTGTATCCGGTTTTGAACCGACACACAAACCTACCTTTTAAAAAGATACCTTCTATGACTGATAAAAGCACTGACACACCAAGCCAAGATTACAAAGACACGCTGAACCTTGCGGATACGCCATTTGCGATGCGCGCAAACCTTGCCAAGCGCGAGCCAGATTGGTTGGCTGCTTGGGAAGCGGATGACGTCTACGGTAAAATTCGTCAGGCGCGTGCTGGTGCAACCAAATATATTTTGCACGATGGCCCTCCATACGCCAACGGTCAGATTCACTTGGGTCATGCGGTCAATAAAGTACTAAAAGACATTATTGTAAAATCAAAAACCTTATCAGGATTTGATGCGCCTTACGTCCCTGGTTGGGATTGTCATGGTCTGCCAATCGAACAAAAAGTCGAAGCCAAGGTCGGTAAAGTTGGTCAAAAAGTTTCTGCGACCGAATTCCGTGGTCTATGCCGCGAATATGCGAGTACTCAAATTGAATTGCAAAAAGCAGACTTCAAGCGTCTAGGTGTGTTTGGTGATTGGGACAATCCTTATTTGACCATGAATTTCCATCAAGAAGCCAACATCGTACGTGCGCTTGCCAAAATCTATGACAATGGTCATGTGACTCGCGGTATGAAGCCGGTCAACTGGTGCTTGGACTGTAGCTCTGCCCTAGCAGAAGCTGAAGTAGAATATCAAGACAAAGTCTCTGACGCGATCTATGTCAGCTTTGATGTGCTCGGTACGGACAAAGTAGCCGCATTGGCAGATATCGCAGATAACATCGCTGCTGTTATTTGGACCACCACGCCATGGACACTACCTGCCAACCAAGCTATCTCAGTACATCCAGAGCATAACTATAGCGTGGTTGCTACTGAAAAAGGCAATCTGCTACTCGCAGCGGATCTTGTCGAAACTGCGTTAAGTGAGCTAAAATTAGAAAATAACGGCATCCTAGCAACTGTATCAGGCAGCGAGCTTGAAGGTCTAAATGCCCAGCATCCACTGATTGAAGACCGTCAAGTACCGCTCATCTTGGGAGACCATGTGACTACCGATAGTGGTACTGGTCTAGTACATACGGCACCTGGTCACGGTTTAGACGATTATATCGTTGGTCTAAAATACAACTTACCAGTGGAAAACCCAGTAAGCGGTACGGGCGTTTATTTAGATAGCGCTGCTGTATTTGCAGGCGAGCACATCTATAAAGCCAATCCAAAAATCATCGCTGCACTACATGAAAATGGCCATCTAATCAGCCATACCAAAATTGAGCATAGCTATCCGCATTGCTGGCGTCATAAGTCGCCAATCATTTTCCGTGCTACGCCTCAGTGGTTTATCAACATGGAAACTAAAGGCTTACGTGCTCGCGCGCTTGCTGATATTCCATCAGTAAGTTGGACGCCAGCGTGGGGACAAAACCGTATCGAATCAATGATGACGGGTCGTCCTGATTGGTGTATCTCACGTCAGCGTACATGGGGCGTGCCGATTACTTTCTTTACGCACAAAGAAACAGGCGAGTTGCATCCAAACACGCTGGAGCTGATGGAAACTGCAGCACAGAAAATCAATGAAGGCGGCGTAGAAGCGTGGTTTGATGCTAGCTGTGAAGACTTCTTAGGTAGTGAAGCTGCTGACTATGACAAAGCAACTGATACGTTAGACGTTTGGTTTGACTCAGGTACGACGCATTTCGCTGTCCTTGATCAACGTGATGAGTTGACCAACCCAGCTGACATGTATCTAGAAGGCTCTGATCAGCATCGCGGCTGGTTCCAGACGTCACTACTGACGTCAGAAGCGATTTATGAGCGCCCACCGTTTAAGCAAGTATTGACCCATGGTTTTGTGGTCGATGAAAACGGTCGCAAGATGAGTAAGTCACTGGGCAATATCATCACGCCGCAAGAAGAGATTAATAAAACAGGCGCTGACATGCTGCGTCTGTGGATTGCGTCTAGCGATTACCGTTATGAGATGAGCGCTGGTAAAGCATCATTTAAAGGGGCAATAGATCAATATCGCCGTATCCGTAATACGCTACGTTTCTTGCTTGCCAATACCGATGACTTTGATCCAGCGACTGATAGCATTGATATCAATGAATTGGTTAGCCTTGATAAATTCATTATTGAACGTGCGCAAACCGTACAAGCGCAAATCATTAGCGCTTACGATGCGATGGACTTTCACCAAGTCACTCAGCACGTCACTGCGTTTTGCTCGCAAGACTTGGGTAGCTTCTATCTAGATATTATCAAGGATCGCCAGTACACCACGCAGGCGGATGGTCAGCCTCGTCGTTCTGCGCAGACGGCTATCTACCATATTACTCATGCGCTGATTCGCTGGATTACCCCAATTCTATCATTCACGGCGCAAGAGGCTTGGGAAGTACTGAACCAACGTGATGCGGATAAAGGCGGCTATGTATTCACTCAAGAGTGGTACGAGTTCCCAGCGTTTGAGCTAAGTGCTATTAGCAATGATGACTGGCAGCGCATCATGTTCGCCAAAGACATGGTGAACAAACATATCGAGACTGCACGTGGCGAAAAAATCATCAATGCCAACTTGTCTGCCGACGTGAGTCTATATGCTGACGGTGCTATGTATGAAAGCCTAGCTAAGCTTGATGAAGAGCTTCGTTTTGTACTAATTACTAGTCACGCTGCACTAAAGCCAATGAGCGAAGCACCTGCTGATAGCATCGCACAGACAGACGAAGCGACCGACACCAATACCGAAGAATCTGTAGATTTAGTGGTACAAGTAAGTGCGGCTACTGGTACTAAGTGCGTACGCTGCTGGCACATTCGTGATGACATCGGTACAGATAGCGCACACCCTGAGCTATGCGCGCGCTGCGTAACCAATGTCAGTGGCGATGGCGAGGTACGTCACTATGCCTAACCCAACTGATTCGCCTGAAAGCCAGAATGACCGGCAGCCGCAAGTTAAGGTCGATCATTCGCCTAAGCCTGCTCATGCAACCACAGGTAGCTCGACTACACCTAGAAGTCGCCTGACCAAGACCCCGAAAATGGTGGCAAATGGCAGTCGTGCTTTTGTATGGTATATTCTGGCATTGGTTATCGTCATTATCGATCAGTGGACCAAATGGTTGGCAGAAACCAAACTGACCTTTCATGATCCAGTGCCGGTGATTGAGCCATTTCTCAATTGGACATTGGCTTATAACTACGGCGCGGCATTTAGCTTTTTGGCGGATGCTGGCGGTTGGCAGAAGTGGTTTTTTTCAGGACTGGCTTTACTAATGTCATTGTTTCTAATCATTTATCTGATTAAAGCACCTCGCAAAGCCACGCTGTTATCTTTTGGCCTAGCCTTAGTATTGGGCGGTGCAGTTGGTAATTTAATCGACCGCTTATTACATGGTCATGTTATTGATTTTATCCATGTGCATTATGCTGATGTTTGGCATTATCCGATTTTTAATATCGCAGATATTGGTATTTCTATCGGTGTATTATTGATTGTCATTGATATGCTGTTTTTGGAAAAAAAGCGTGAAATGCCACGTTCATAACCGTCTATAGCTAGAGACATTAATTCAATTTATAAATAAAAGAGGTGGGTTACGCAGTCGTAACCCACCTTTTTTTGTCGATCGTTTTAGTGCTTTCGTCAGACACGTAGCAATACTGCTAATCGTGAATGCTATTATTTATAGCAATTCTGACAGTAAATCAGTCAAAGTCTCTAACCTACCACCTGCCAATAAAAACAACAAACCTGCCATATTGACGACAACCGTCAAATAATAAGTCACTCGAAACTCAGGCTTTTGTGATTTGTGACGCAGATGCGTCTGAGCCAATAGCGCTCCTACCCAACCGCCAAGCGCGCTTAGTATATGCAGTGTAGACTCAGGCGTACGCCAGTCGCCACTTTGCGCAGCAGCTTTGTCTTTGGCATACATGCCATAAGTAATAATCCCTAGCACGACGTACCAACCGACCACTAGCCAGCTCAGTTTATCTGTCGCTGCTAATAAAGCTAAAACACCATAAAAAGCCAGCCCAAGGAACGAACGTTTTTTTTGACCCGCTTCAAACTCTGTCTGATGGCTACTTTTCTGATTGCGCTGACGGATTTGCTGATTTTTTTGTGCCATTTTTTGCTGTACAAACCCAAGCTCTTGTACTTGCTTGGCTCGCTTGCGTCCCTCCGCATCCTGTCCAATGCTAAAGACCACTGCCTCACCGATATTAGGACGGCGCTGAGCCTTAAACTCACTCACATGAAAGAAAACAGACTCGCCCGTTTCAGTTTCAATAAAGCCAAACCCTTTATCGTCCTGCCATTTTTTGACAGTGCCTTGTTGTTTATTCACTACCGACACCTCATATCTTTTAGAATTGCCAATTATAGTACACCATCTGCGTTACATTATTGACGCTTACATCTGGTCTTAGATGGCTTATTATTTCTTACACTATAATACTGCAATTAAAGAGACTGTAATCAAACGCATTATTTTCTATTCTTTTATTCTAGCAACCGATGGCTTTTTATTATGACTCAATCTCAATTTATTAATCCAAACGAAGACACTCGTATCGCTTACGGCAGCCTCGTTAAGCTGCACTTTGAAGTTTCACTAGAGAACGGCACCATCATCGACTCAACTTTTAATCGTGATGCACCTGTGTCTTTGACCATTGGTGATGAGAGCTTGTTACCTGGTTTTGAGCAAGTACTGATGAATCTACGCGCCGGTGACACTCGTACCGCACACCTTGAGCCAGAGCAAGCATTTGGTGAGTGGAATCCTGAAAACATCCAACATTTTAGTCGTACTCAGTTTGCGCTAGTCGCTGACAATCCAGAGATTGGCATGATGGTTGAGTTCGAAGACAAAGGTAAAAACACGCTGCCCGGTACGATTAGTGCCATCGATGAAGATCAAGTCGAAGTAGACTTTAACCACCCATTGGCAGGACAAGACGTATTATTTAAAGTAAAAATCTTTAAAGTCACACCGCCCGGTGTCACAGGCATCAAATTAATGTAGTCGCTTAAAGACTATCAAAAACTCGTTAAACGTTAACTAAGATAAAAGCTCACGACGATAAAAATTAATATCGATAAAAACAGCCAAAAGGGAGACTTATATGCAGTATCAAACGTTACCGCAACTCGATGAAAAAGTATCTAAAATCTGTTTAGGTACGATGACATGGGGACAGCAAAATACTGAGTCCGAAGCACATGAACAAATGGACATGGCACTCAGTGAAGGTGTGAACTTTTGGGATACCGCCGAGATGTACCCGTCACCACCAGATAAAGACAAACAAGGTGATACTGAGCGCTTTATGGGCACTTGGTTTAACAAGACCAAACAGCGTGACAAAGTCATTCTCGCAAGCAAAATATCGCCAATGAACTTTTTGCGTGATGGTCAAACGCGCTTTAATGCCGAGCACATTAGCAGCGCTATTGACGGGAATTTGGAGCGTCTACAGACAGACTATATCGATATCTATCAGCTGCATTGGCCAGAGCGTCAGGCGAATTTCTTTGGTCAGCGCGGCTATGATGAAGAAATGGCAGCACAGCCATTAGGCGATTTAACGCCATTTTTAGAGACTATTCAAGCGTTGAACGATGAAATCAAAAAAGGTCGTATTCGTGCTTACGGCCTATCAAATGATACCGCGTGGGGACTGATGCGCTATCTATGGGAAGCAGATAAAAATGGCCTAATTCCACCACTTACCGTGCAAAACCCATATAGCTTATTGAACCGTTTATACGAGGTTGGTATGGCTGAGATTGCCCATCGTGAAAACGTTGGTCTACTTGCGTATTCACCGCTTGGTTTTGGTGTGTTGTCTGGTAAATATCTTGATGGTAAACGTCCTACTGGCGCACGTCTGACTATGTATGATCGTTTCGGTCGTTATGTGAATGAGCAAGCCAAATCAGCCACTGAACAATATGCCAAGATAGCTGCTGATGCAGGTTTGGACATGGCGCAGATGTCATTAGCTTTTGTAAACTCTCGTCACTTTGTCACCAGTAACATCATTGGGGCAACGACGACCGAGCAACTCAAATCAAACATCGACAGTGTCAATGTGGAGCTAACAGCAGATGTGTTAGAAGCGATTGAAGCGGTGCATACACAGCAGCCTAATCCATCGCCATAGTTGGTCTTTTATAGAGACTGGATGTTAATAGAGCCTACTGAATAAATAATACTAAGTTCGCTCTATTAAAACTTCCATAAAAAAAGGCGCAAATCGTTTCGATTTGCGCCCTTTTATTGACTGGCTGAGATTAGCTACACTAGCTCAACTCTAATTAGCTCAACTGTAAATAATCAGTCTTCAACTGGTGCGCTAAGGACTCTTGAATGTAGATCTGCTAGCCCTTCATTCATGCGTGCTTGCAATAAATTGGTCAGCTCGCTTTTATTACGACCTTCTGGATCTATAGGCGCGAGTGGCAATACGTAAGCGGTCACATTTTTGCTATCAAGCACTTTCTTCATACTTTCTTTCATTGTCAGCTTACCATAGTATGGCAATGCGTCGCTTAGTGTGCCGTCTTTATTGACGTAAGCGATGATGATCGGTCTGATAGGCACATCAGCATCTATGGCTGCTTGCAGCAATGTTCCATGAATGCGCTTTACTTTTTTACCACTGGTAGTGGTCGCCTCAGGGAAGAAAATAATCGAAAATCCTTTGGCTAAAAAGTCAGCAATTTGCGCCGATACTGAGCTTGCATCACCGGAGCCACGCTCAATGAAAAGTGTCCCTGCGGCATGGGCAAGTTTGCCAAATACAGGCCATTCACCGATTTCAGCCTTTGATAAAAAGAACGCTGGGCTCACAGTACCAACGACAGGGATATCCATCCATGACACGTGATTCGATACCCACAAGCCATGGAACTGCTCTACAGGTTCCACTTCTACCACTTTTACCCCAAAAGAGCCTGCCATCTTGCGGCAGAATGTCTGGATATAGCGTGGTAGGGTCTCGCGTGGTGGCTGCTTAAATGCACCGATACGCTTCGCCGCGCGTATGCCGCCGACCATGGTCGTGGTCATACCAGCCACCTGTCTGCCTCGGCTCAACTGTCGTCTGAGTGAAAAGCTTGATTTAGCTTGGCTCATCTTCGCCCTCATGATTAAATAACGGGTGTTTAATAGTCAAAAAACGAGCCCAGTATAACAAAGTTCGCACACTCAGTGATAGCTTGTTCACTCAGTGAGTGCCGACTTTTATACAAACGGGTAATAAAGCAGATTTATAAAAAATTATCCGCAGCAAACGCTGTAACATAAAACCATCGCTAATTATGCTAATACGCTTTAATATCAAGTGATAAGACCATATATAGATAATCATATGAACGCTACGTCAAAGCTTCTTGAGCTGATCATAGCGAGACATTTACTTTATTAAATAGGTGATACTCTTTGGATTATTTTGAAAGACATGAAGGTGGCGAACGCGCCATTTTAGTACATTTAGACATCCGCCAAATTCAAGATCCTGATGATCTTAGTGAGTTTGAGCTGTTGGCTGATTCAGCAGGTGCCGATCGTTTGGCATTAGTCACTGGATCACGCTCACGCCCTGACGCCAAATACTTCGTTGGTAGCGGAAAAGCAGAAGAAATCGCAGAACTAGTACGCGAACACGAAGCAGACATCGTATTGTTCAACCATAGCTTGTCGCCATCACAAGAGCGTAATATCGAAGCATTAGTGAAGTGCCGCGTGTTGGATCGTACTGGTTTAATTTTGGATATTTTTGCGCAGCGTGCCCGTACCTATGAGGGTAAGTTGCAAGTAGAGCTGGCTCAGCTTAACCATCTATCAACGCGTCTGGTACGTGGTTGGACGCATTTGGAACGTCAAAAAGGTGGTATTGGTCTGCGTGGACCTGGTGAAACCCAGCTTGAGACCGATCGTCGTCTATTACAGACTCGCGTCAATCAGCTAAAGAGCAAACTAGAAAAAGTTCGCCAGACCCGTGCGCAAGGTCGTGCCCGTCGCCAAAAATCAGACGTACCGACCATCTCACTGGTCGGCTATACCAATGCGGGCAAATCTACTTTGTTCAATCGTTTGGTCGATGAAAATATCTACGCTGCTGACAAGCTATTTGCGACGCTAGACCCTACTCTACGCCGTTTAGACTGGCAGGGAGTTGGTCGTGTCGTCTTGGTCGATACGGTTGGTTTTGTTCGTCATCTGCCGCATGAGCTGGTTGAGTCTTTTCATGCAACCCTAGAGGAAACGCTAGAAGCAGACTTGTTATTGCACGTCATTGACTCCTCTAGCGAAGATATGCACGAGCAGATTCAGGCGGTCAAAGAAGTATTGGCAGAAATCGATAACGATGTACCTGTGCTCAATGTCTATAACAAGATTGATTTGACTGATGAGCCTGCACATATCGGCTATGCTAGCGAAGGTCAGCCAAACCGCGTCTATGTTTCTTCTAGACAGAACCTCGGCATGGAAGAGCTAACGCTTGCCGTACAGCAACTGCTGACAGGTAAACTGACGACGTTTGATTTGACCTTGCCGTATGATGCTGGACAATTCAAAAACACTCTATATGAACTGGGTGTTATTGAAGAAGAAAGCTATGACGATACAGGTCGTGAGTGTCTGACGATTCGTTTGCCGAGTGACCGCTTAAGACAGCTACTGGGTCAAGCTAACTTGAAACCTATCGATGTATTGCCGCTTGCACAAGCAACACTGCTAATGCCGGTACTAGAAGAGTTTGAGAAAGTTGATGACGTTGAAGAGCCAACCATGACAGAGGCTGAAGAAAAAGCATTTGACGAGTTTGATGCATTACACTCAGAAACAGCTGATTCAGAAAAATAATCGTTGTTTCTGTATAATAAGAGCTATTGTTAAAGTGAGACATTTGCGACAGTAGTTGAATGAACTTTTGATTCATACTGTTAGATCACCAACCCTTATATAGTACGTTAAAATAG
The DNA here is from genome assembly GCF_044900935.1 of Psychrobacter sp. NPDC078501. Taxonomy (NCBI): domain Bacteria; kingdom Pseudomonadati; phylum Pseudomonadota; class Gammaproteobacteria; order Moraxellales; family Moraxellaceae; genus Psychrobacter; species Psychrobacter sp. NPDC078501. The sequence continues at coordinate 26,052 of NZ_JBJDOS010000012.1, forward strand.
AATAGACGATATCCATTGATATCGTCTATTTTTTTTGGATATGACCAGTCACGGTGCATAGGCTTTATTAGTTGCCCCACTCTCTATATAATCGCCTGTTATACATTCAACAAATATTGATAGATAGCGTTAATCTCTCGAAAGTGAATCATTGCTACTATCAGTATTTATAGCATCATTTTCTACGTTGTGTTCTTGGTGCAACCACGAATTTTATTTTGTACACCATCCATTTATATCTGACTTGGCCAAAATTGCTTATGAAGCCCGCTCACTCTCCCCATCTCCCACTATGGCTTGCGTTAATTCTAACGTTGACCATGGTCATCGTTGTTCGAGAAACGGCGGTTGTTCTCTGTCAAATGGCAGGCATCGAAAAAGCGGCCAATATTGTCGGTTTGGTTGCGATGTTTGTCATTTTGATGGCGTGGCGACTGCTTAAAGGGTTGCCGAGCTGGCTCACACAGGCCAGTAATACATTGCTAGTCGATAGTGGTTTTGCCTTCTTACCAGTTTCTGCTGGTGCAGGCTTGTTGCTATTTGCTCTAGGAGATGAGCTATTGGGTGTGATGATAACGATGATCGTTAGTACGCTCATACCGCTGTGGGGACTAGCATTATTGGCCAATCGTTGGCTCAATCACGCTGCAAACACTGATAGTACGACTACCACTGAGCAAAAGGGACAGCCGTGAGCTGCGGAGAAATATTATGACTTTTGACAGCGTATTTATGGCAACCCTAGCCGCAATATTATTGACATTAGCAGCACACGTAATTGCACGTGTATTGGCACGTAAATTATCATGGCTACCGATGGTCATTACCGCACTTGTCCTAGTACTTGTTTTCCTATTTGTACTGCAATGGGATTACAACAACTATTACAGCGCGGCAAAACCTGTATTTGACCATCTGTTGGGATATGTGACAGTACTTCTGGCTGTGCCATTGGCGGCGATGAATTTTAAAGGCTTACCAGTCAAAAAACTCACTCTAATTGTCGCTATTGCTAGTGTCGTTGGCGCATTATTGCCTATGTCACTGGCTTATTTATTTTCGCTCAGTCATGAGACCCTATTGGCTTTCGCTACCCGTTCTGTGACTACGCCTATTGGCTTGAGTGTCGCAGATTTAATCAAAGCACCACTGGCAATGGCTAACCTAATTATCATCGTTTCAGGTCTGATAGGCGGCACTGTTGCTCGCTTTTTGTTCCGCGGTATCAATGATGACCGAGCCAAAGGCTTAGCACTGGGGTTAGCGGCTCACGCGTTTGGTACAGTAGAGGCATGGCAAATCAGTCATACAGCAGGACGTTATGCAGCATTTGGCTTGGCAGTGAACGGGTTAGTTACCGCGGTTTGGGTGCCTATCTTTATCAGCGCTATTGGTATCTAGTCATCACTAAAACCCTGCCTAAACTATTCTTATATTTTTAAAAATTTAACCACTAATAGGCTTATTTACTGTTGATTTCAGATTGAAGATCACCTCGACTATTTAAGTGTCATTATTATTTCTTAAAAAATTGAGACACTTTATTTATATGAATTCATAAGCGTAAAAAACCTACTACAAATGGCTCATTAAGTCACTTAGAAAAGTTAGTATATTGATTTATCTAAGGTTATTTAATAATAGAAATCTGATTTTACAACTTAGTTTGTCAATCTGATGCGCCAAAAAGTTATTATATGTTATAGTAAGCAACTATTATTTTTTGTATCTATTGCAAGTGGTTCCTTATTGAAAGTGATAATTGCTAAGCTGCTGTCTTCACAGTGGGCTAAATAATTCTGCAAAATCAGTAACCGCTTAAGCGCCTAAATCAATGCATATGTAGGCAAAACAATTTGCTGTTATTCGATAAAAAGTGATTTTACTATGATAAATACGGCTACTTTGATGACTCGCTGCTTATCTCCCCTTTTACTAAGTGCCATTGCTCTTTCGACCTTTTCTGTCGCTGCCAATGCAGGCAACATGTATATTTACAAAGACAAAGGTGGACAAGTACTGTTGACCAACGTCAATCCTAGTGGAAATTTTGATAAGTTTACGAAAAAAGTAAAAGTAACTTATTATAAAGACTCTAAGATGTATGACGGAAGCAGCGATAGCTATGGTAGCAGTGCCGCTAGCAACAGCGGAAGTCGCAACTCTTACGACAGCTACATTCGTGCGTCCGCTGAGCGCAATGGTGTTGACCCTGCTCTTATGAAAGCGATGATGCATACCGAATCAGCTTTTAATCCAAACGCACGCTCACCAGTAGGCGCACAAGGCCTGATGCAGTTGATGCCAGCGACTGCGCGCCGTTTCAATGTCAGCAATCCTTGGAACCCTGCAGATAATATCGAAGGATCAGCCAAATATATTGCATGGCTTATGCGCCGCTTCAACAATAATGTCGAACATGCTGTCGCAGGCTACAATGCAGGTGAAGGCAATGTCGATAAATACGGTGGCATCCCTCCATTCAAAGAAACACGTAACTATGTTCAAAGAGTGATGAGCCGTTATCATAGCCTGTATAAGAACGATGCAGGACTGTTTGGTGCGAGTATCAGTGCTAACAATCAAACCAGTAGCACCAGTACAAATAATGGCTTACAAAACGTCAGTTATGGTACTAGCAGCAATGTGAATAGTGCCAGCTATGCCAACTCAGCCTATGCGGCTTTACGCTAAGCCAATTACCTAAAAGTCAGACATAAAAAAGCCCATTAACGAATTAATGGGCTTTTTTATGTTTGGATGCTTTATATCTTGATGCATTAAGAGTAATAAAGCCAAACTGTAAGCCACAATTAAGGACTCACAGCCTTATCCAACACTATTTGATACTTACTTGTTAGCAGCCTGAGTTGCAGCAACTTCAGCAGCGAAGTCTTCTTGCTTCTTCTCAATGCCTTCACCAACTTCTAGACGTTTGAAGCCAAGTACTTTTACGCCTTCAGCTTTTAGGACTTCGCCAACTTTCTTGTCGTTGTCCATAACGTATGGCTGACGTAGTAAAGTTACTTCGTCTAGGTACTTACGTAGGCCACCTTCGATCATTTTTTCAACGATGTTGTCAGGCTTGCCAGACTCACGAGCTTTTGCTTCGATGATGTCTTTTTCGCGTGCCAATACGTCAGCAGCAACATCTTCGTCATCTACAGCAACAGGGTTGAATGCAGCGATATGCATAGCAAGGTTTTTACCAGTGTCAGCGTCGCCGCCTTCAAAAGATACAACTACACCGATACGTAGACCATGACGGTATGCAGCGATGTTAGCACCTTCAAGTGTTTCAACACGGCGAATCTGGATGTTTTCACCGATTTTCTGTACTAGAGATACACGTGCTTCTTCAACAGTCTGACCTTCGCCATAAGACAATTCAGAGATAGCAGCAACGTCAGTTACGTTGTTTTCTAGCGCAAGGTTAGCAACTTTTTCTGCAAATGCAGTAAAGCTATCATCTTTTGCAACGAAGTCAGTCTGGCAGTTAACTTCTAACAAGAATGCTTTGTTTTCGCCTTGAGCGATGATGATAGCGCCGTCAGCTGCGATGTTACCCGCTTTTTTAGCTGCTTTAGCTTGACCAGATTTACGTAGGTTATCAATGGCAACTTCAACATCACCGTTTGATTCTTCTAACGCTTTTTTACATTCCATCATGCCAAGACCAGTACGGTCACGCAATTCTTTTACCATTTTGGCAGATACTTTTACTTCTGTCATAAGAGTCACCTTAGTATAGTTATGTATAGGAGTGCTGTATTTCTATTCGATATCTTGGTATTACTTAAAATCTAGCAGACAGCTCATCTTGAACGATTACCAATATAGCCATCAATGATGTCAAACAAATAACATCTGTACAATATAGCGATATGACCAGTAGGAACGATAATACTCGCCCAATAGCTACTCGCTTATACGCATGGCGTTATTAATAAGGCTTTATTCAATAACAAGGCATGACGAGTAAAACTACATCATGCCTATTATGAGCTTATACGCTGTTCAAAACATTATATGGATGCTGATAGATACACTATCAAGACATCCTTACAAAGTTAAACTTTTTAAGTCAGCTACTTATTCTGCTGGAGTTGCAGCAGCTTCTTCTGCAGCTGGCGCTTCTTCAGTTGCAGCAGGTGCTTGCTCAGCTTTACCACCAGCTTGAGTTTGTGCGTATTCTTTACCAGCGATGATAGCATCAGCCATAGAAGTTACGTACAAAGTCACAGCACGGATAGCATCATCGTTAGCTGGGATGATGTAATCAACGTTGTCTGGGCTAGAGTTAGTATCAACGATACCGATAACTGGGATACCCAAGTTCTTGGCTTCTTTGATAGCGATAGCTTCGTGATCTACGTCTACTACGAAGATAGCGTCAGGTAGGCCGCCCATGTCTTTGATACCACCTAGTGAACGCTCAAGTTTTTCCATATCGCGAGTACGCTCTAGCGCTTCACGTTTAGTTAGCTTAGCGAAAGTACCGTCTTCTGCTTGTTTTTCTAGCTCTTTTAGACGGTTGATTGACTGGCGTAGAGTTTTCCAGTTAGTCAACATACCACCTAACCAACGATGGTCAACGTATGGCATGCCAGCGCGAGCTGCTTGCTCACGTACGATACCGCTTGCAGCGCGTTTAGTACCAACAAATAATACTTTGTTTTTCTTAGCAGCTAGGCCGTTTACGTAAGTCAACGCTTCGTTGAACGCTTTTACGGTGTGCTCTAAGTTGATGATATGGATTTTGTTACGTGCGCCAAAGATGTATGGACCCATTTTTGGGTTCCAAAAACGTGTTTGGTGACCAAAGTGAGCGCCTGCTTGTAGTAAGTCGCGCATTTCGATTTTGGTTGGATTCTTTGTAGCCATGAGAATATATCCTATTGGTTGGGTTATGCCTCCACATCACAAAAACAGCCTATTTAGCGACACGCATCTGCTACCGGTTAGTTTTCATTAGTAAAGCACTAACAGATCACAAATTAATCAAGTCGCCAAACACCCAGCAATTTTTTGCCATGATGTGTGTGTCATTGGTTGGTTTAAAAAAAGAAGCTATCGTTAGATTGAAGCAAATGCCCAAATCTAAACTATAAAGTGAATCATAAAAAATAGCTGCGCTGTATTTTATCACATAACGTCTTGGAATCTCCAGCAGTTTGTTTGTAGCGTATCAATAAGATAAAAACAAACTATGGCGATAATAAAACAAAAAAAGCGACACATTTGTATCGCTTTTTTCATGATTGTCTTTTTAATAGCTATTTTTTAAGTGAGGTTAATGCTGTCGCTCTTTTATAGTTATCACTCGTTTATAGAGGATTGACTATAATTTATGCAATGCAAATACCAATGACCGCCTTGTAACCACGCCACGTAAATGGTGTGATGTAACTTTGACGATCTTTAGGCAAATAAGACACGCTTGGCGCACTCTCTACAATGTGCGGCGGAGAGATAATAAACTCTGAACCAAACTCTGTACGAGCGTTACCTGAGATTGTATTGGCCATTTCACCCAACAAATCTTTCATCATAGTGATTGAAGAGTCAGGCTCGCCCATCACTTTGATGACTTCTCGCAACATCGCGCTTGGTGCACTGACATAGACGCAACCTTCTAAAGGACCCGATATCTTGATGACACCGCTATAATCAAAGCCAATCGCGCTTTTGTTGTTGTTCAAGTAAGGGGTATCAATTGACACTTCCGAGCCATCGATTTGCGCAAAAAACGCATTGATCGAGCTTAGAAATACACCCAATTTTTCTACTTTAACCATAATATATTAATATCCATCTGTATTACGTGGCAGCATTAGTCTTGCAAACAAACCACAATCTCGCCTACTTGAGAATGCCAAGTGATGGGGATAATAAAAGAACGCTCATCGTTCGGCAACACAATACTTTGCGGCGCACCTTTGAACACAAATGGTACAGAGATATGAAACTCTGAGCCAAACTCTTTACGTGCATTGCCTGCGATGGTATTAGCCACTTCCCCAGCCAGATCTACATAGTTCTCTTCACTTTTATCGGTTTCGCCCATGCTGTCTAATATTGAAGACAGCAATTCACGCGTCGCCGAAAAATATACCACGCCTTTTTGGCCACCAGATATACCAATCACGCCCGTATAATCGTGGACTTTTGGCTGTTTGTTTTCTAGTAAGTAAGGAGTATCGGCAATAAGCTCTTCTCCCCCAAACTGGTCAAAATAATTACTAATAATACTTAAAAAAATCTGTAGCTTTTGCTCTTTCATAATGACATCTGCTTTGGTCGATGAATGGTATTAGTCTTGCATCAGCTCATACAAAGACTCTACAAGCTCCTCTTCTGAAAAAGGCTTGCACAAAAAGCCACTGGCACCTAGTGACAATGCTTCAATGCCGGTGGCTTTGTCCGATAACGCTGATACCACCAAAATGCGTACTTCAGGATCAATCGCGATGATTTTTTCAATACATTCTAGCCCATCCATTTGTGGCATGGTTAAGTCCATGGTGATCACATCAGGACGATGGACATTGAACTTTTCGATGGCTTGAACACCGCTAGTCGCTGTCGCAACCAACATGAACTTTCCTGAATCGTATGCGCGCTGAATACGGTTTCTAATAATATTTGAATCATCAACAATCATTAACTTATGCATAACTTATCTACTACCTTTAATGAAGTGCTTGTCGTCCCTGACAATATAATTACTATTTTGATTAAGCTTTAGGTAAAGTAATGACAAACCGTGTCATCTGACCCAGCTCGCTATTTACGTTAAGCTTGCCATCATACTCTTTTACTTTTGCTTTGATGATGTCAAGTCCTACACCGCGACCACCGTCTTCATCTGCATGCTCTTTGGTAGAGAATCCAGAAGAAAACAGCTGTTTGAGCAAGTCACCTTTGCTAAGCTGATTTGCCTCTTCCGTACCGAAACGACCTTCTTGAATCAGTTTATTACGGATGTTGTCATAGTTGATACCTTGTCCATCGTCTTGCACAACCAGCATAAAGTTTGAACCGTTGTCTTGCACTTCCAAGTCAATAGTCCCAACGTCAGTTTTGCCAGTAGTATGACGCACACTTGGCGACTCGATACCATGGACTACCGCATTACGCAGCAACTGAATACTGATTTCTTTGATTGGCTTTGCCAGATTTTCCGGAATGCTGGTTTGGGTTAGCGTCGTACTTTTTAGCTGTACTTGCTTGCCCTGTCTTGCAGCAATCTCTTTTGTAAATTCATTGTAGAAAGACAATAAATCGTCATCTGCTTCATTGTCTAAGTCGATATCTAGCCCACCATCAAAGTCAGCATTACTAGCTGCATGGTCTGCTACTGGACTTTGGGTAGCAATTGGCGCTTGTACGGTTGACGACTTAGCTGCTGTCGGTGCTGAGCGGTTGATACGCTCACCCAACGTCGCAATCGTGTTCGATAAGCTGAGCAAATCATCCAAATGTACTGCCAATGGTAAGAAGTCATTACCAGACAACTGACCTTGGTTTTGCAATGCATGTAACTTGTCTTCAGCATCAGAAGCAATCTTCGTAAAGCTATGTAGTTTTAGTGCTGATGCTTCACCTTTTAAGCTATGCATTTCACGATAAATAGCTTTCAATTTGCCTTCAAGCTCGTATTGTGAGCTACCAGGATTTTTTAAGATGTTATTCATCTTCTCGATATGTGCTTGGGTATTACCAATAAACTCATTAATAATCTTTGGATTTACATTCAAGATAGTCGTTAACATCTCAATCTGCATATCGTTTTGCGAACGCTCTTTTTCTAGGCGCTGTTCTAAATAGACTGCATCTGATACATCATTCACGTTGACCAAAATACGGGCAATGTCTTTATTGTCATAAACACGTGAGAATTTAAAATCTAAGAAGCGATTATCAAGACTCTTGTCTTCAGACAAATTATGCAGCATGACTTTGTTTAATGGGTTAAGTGAATCTACCAGTTTTTCTTTCACTCGAGGGTTATAGAGCTGTTCAATAAACTGCTGGGTGGTCTTGAGGTCTTTATCAGAGATACGACCACGTAAGACATTGGTAAAGTTCTCCCCTGCCAGGCTATCAGAGCCGATGATATTGTTCAGCGCGCGAGAATGCTGTTGACCAATATTCAAGTCCTTATCAAGTAGGAAAAGACCTGTATTTACCGTTTCCATAATCTCTTGCGTTTCTTGGCGAGCGGCAGATGCTTCAGCATCCGTCTCACGTAGACGACGTACAAAGAAGAATACGAAGATTAGAAAGTAGGTAAAGATAGCGGCAACACCAAGTACCTGAATAAGACGAATGGTAGTTGCTTGACGTTGTGCACTATCGAACACGTCTTTTGTCAAATTATCCAAAGAGTCGTTAATAAACAAACTTGATGTCTTCGCCTGCTCAACGGCCTGTGTCAATTCATCAGCAGACGTTACCATGATATTATCAGCATCTTTTAGATATGTTTGAATCTTAGGCTCTAGCGCTTTCCATTGCTCATTGGCCGCAGCAATATTGGCTTGTGCTTGACTATCAATTTTTGGCAAGTCATAGCTATTACCTTCTGCATCTGTAATTGTACTGCCTTGCTCAATAGCAGCAATCGAGCTGGTGATTAGCGCAGTATTTTGCTCTAAACGGCTTAGTACTCGTTGTATGTGTGGAGAATTAGTATCCTCACCATAACTACTGTCTAAATCGAAAAGATCTTTAATTACTGCCTGTGCACTGTTTGCAACTTGGTTAGTTTGGTCAATTAAAGCGGTGTTTCTTTCTAATAAGTTTGAGGTATAAAACGTGAACGCTAGCAAAGCACCGATTAGAGATAAAAATAGTGCAATTGAAATAATCAGACCTTGATAGCGCTTATTGTCGACATTAGGTACGGTTGCCATCTTCAGAATTCCTTAGTTCAATTGCTTAGTATTGGTGTCAGATTCGCTCTTTTCAGTAGGGTCAGCTTCACCCAACCAGCGCGCCTCAATTTCTTTAAATGTCCCTTTTTCTTTTAGTTTGGCAATACCTTCATTAACCGTTTTGATAAGCTGAGTATTTTCTTTTGCCATGAGCACCACTTGCTGGGCTGAAGGCGCATCTGCAGCTTCATAGGGTACAATTTTCACTTTATGCTCAGGATAGCCTTTGACGATATATTGTAAGACTGGCATATCGTACAAGAAGACATCCGTATTGCCTTGAACCAAATCCTGATACGCCAAAAATGCTGTAGGTCTTGAAACTAGCTCAACTGAATTGCCCATCTCTTTTAGCGTGTCTTCTTCTTTAGAGCCTTCTAACGTACCTGCTCTTAGACCTTTTATATCGTTTAAGCCTTTTATATCGAACTTACCTTCCAAATACATGATAGTAGCTGGGTTGAAAAAGTATGGTGTTGATAGACCATATCTCACTGCCCGATCGTCTTTGTAAGAAATACCAGAAATCGCTAGATCACGCTTTCCTGTTTCGACGCTATCGAACATGTCTTGCCAAGTTTCTTTGTAAAACTCGACTTTGAACCCCTGCTCTTCACCAATAGCACGAATTGAATCAACATCAGTGCCCTGCATATTGCCATAGTCATCCTGGAATGAAAAAGGCGGCAAATCACCAGTCATGGCAACTTTCAATGTTGGCGCTGTATCAGGTAGCTTACTCACAAAGCTATCTGTATTTTCCTTTACTGGGGCGCTTGCATTTTCTTGAGTAGCAGAATTACCACAGCCAAATAGGCCCACACTCAATAAAATCGGTAACGCTCGATATAACTGCTTCATAATCTATCCTTGAAACCTAACGTTGTTTTACATTTTAATTAATTGACAATCTAGCAAGGTTAAGCAATGTCTATACATATTAACTTACAGAAAGTTACGCTAGATAGTACTTGCCTAATTTCACGATTGCAATAATTATGTTTGGTCATTATTTAAGGTAAACCATATATAGCAAAGGCTGCATATAATCGTAAATAACATATACTCGTTCATAATCAATAAATTCCATCATATAAAACGCCTATAAAATTTAATTTGGCTTTGAATAAAAATAAATAGAGCGCACAAAAAAGCACTTATACGCTGTGAACGTATAAGTGCTTTTTTTAAAATACAGTTAACTTAAAATAGAGACACTTTTACTCTGCGTCGTCCAAATTGAGATTACGATCAATCTTCCAAATCAGGAAAGAACCAAAACTCATTAGTGAGAACAGGGCAATACCAACTTTGAGAACTGGGTTGACTGGAAACAGATTCAATAATAAACCGCCGAAGATACCGACTGAAAACATCAGCGAGCCTTGTAGTGCACTTGCCATACCAGCACGGCGTTTCTGAAAAGCGAGCGCAATTGCAGAAGCATTAGGCTGAGTCAGACCCAGTCCTGCGATACAAAAGAAAATACAAGCCAGCACCAGTGGCAACCAAGCATCCGTCCCTAAAAGTAAGCCAGTCACAAATAGCACGCCCGCGGAGATAACCTGCATCATTGCCCCAAATCGCAAAATACTTAGTATTCGAAAGCGGTTGGTAAGCCATTGGTTCAACTGAGTCAAACCTACAAAACCTGCCGCATTCATTCCGAACAACCAAGCGAAATGTGTCGCTGAGACGCCATAAGTATCCATGATTAGCTCTGAAGCGGAGCTGATATAGACAAACATCGCTCCCATTAACAAGCCGCCACCAATTGCTGGATAGTTAAAAGTCGGGTCTTTTAATAAATCCCAATATTGACTGAGCACTTCTCTTGCAGGGCGTACGTTGCGATTTTCTTCGGTCAAAGTTTCAAAAAAGAAAAACTTAGTAAGCAGCAAGTTTAGAGCGCCAAATGCAGCTAAGAACCAAAAGATAGAGTGCCAATCAAAAAACTGTAAGAATAGCGCGCCTAGTGACGGTGCCAATATGGGCGCTAACCCCATCACTAAAATCATGATGGAGAAAGCTTTTGCCGTTTGTTTGGCAGTGAGGCGATCTCGAATTGCGGCACGAGTAACTACTGCACCGACGCACGCGCCCAATGCTTGTAAAGTACGGCCTGCAAACAGTACGTACTCATTGTCAGTGGTCGCACAAAGAATAGAAGCGATAACGTATAAGGTCATACCTATATATAAGGGTTTGACACGACCGACACGGTCACTGAAAGGTCCGTAAAATAACTGCCCAAATACCAAGCCCAAAAAATATGCAGGGACAGAGTTGGCCATAAAAGCCGTTGAAACACCGAAATCATCGGCCATCGATGGCAATGCTGGCAGATACATATCAATTGATAATGGGCCCACCGCAACCATCAGCCCAAGCATCATAATCCATGCAACAGGCAAATCAGCAGAGCGCACTCGCTCAGAAGCGATAGGTTTGTTTGGAAGGGAGGGTTTTGAAGCAGACATATTTAGACCGTTTTATATAGTGGCTATTATTTTTAATATTTTATTTTTTGACGTTTAATTGCTTGCACGTATTGTTAGGTAGGCTTTCATCATTTTACTGGCTTATCCAGTAATCAAAATAGATACCTTTAACAACAATAGTGCATCTTTACCCAGATTGGTGCAAGCAGACAATGCTATATCGTGCTATCTGCTTGCATTTCAATGGCTATAAGATATTGGCGAAACAACCGCTAACAATTAAACCTGTTAAAATAATTTACCAAAATATGTCTGGTATTCTTAAGTAGTAACCTCTTCTATTAAAGCGAGTCAAATAAAAAATAGAACTAGCAAAGTTGCTAGTGGAAAAAATTTAGCGGAATTGGCGTTTGGCAAATAAGGTGCTGGCCTGCTTTGCTTTTCTGAGGGCAAGCTTACGATTGCGACCAAGCATCATTTTAAGCTGCCATGCTTTTTCTTTATATAAAGTCTTAGCAGGTTGATCATACATCGCATTTATCACGCGTTTACTTGCTAGCACCGCATCAGGAGAGCGCTCTGCGAATTCGGCAGCAAGTTTTTGTGCTTGTTCAAGAGGCGCTTCACTACAGTGGCTAATCAAGCCTAATTCTTTGCCTTCATTAGCATCGATGATACGAGCGCTCATGGCGAGCTCTTTTAGAGTATCTTCTCTTAGGACCCCAAATGCTGATTGAGTCAGTCCCATATCTGGCACTAAACCCCATTTAGCTTCCATAATAGATAATTGACAGTCAGGATGGCTGATACGTACGTCACAAGCCAATGCCAACTGTAGTCCAGCGCCGATACAATACCCTTCCAATACCGCTATGACAGGTACTGGCAGATCACGCCATACCAAGCATACTCGTTGGAACGCACTTTGCCATGGTTTAATCAATTCCCAAAGCGCAAATGCTGTATTCTTTGGATGATTTAAGTCTCCTAAATCAATCCCTGCGCAAAACGTTCTTTCTGCCCCATTTAGAATGACCGCGCGTATGGTTCTGTCCTTGCTAATACGACCTGCCAACTTAATCAACTCATTGATTACCTGAAAACTCATGGCATTTTTTTTATGTGGACGATTTAAGGTAACCGTCAGTATGTTGTCTGTAATACTAACTTGTAAGGTCTCATACTGGTAACTTGCAATCGCGTTCATAACAATCCTTATTAATGAATAAAATAAATATGGTGCTGATATTCACAATATTAGCAGGCTTGTCTTTGTTGTACCGTAGTAATAACTGACTGCCACGATACTATAGTCAGTTTCATATACAGCAGATATAGAGTGTTTAGTTGATAACGATAAGCAAATCTAACAAGACTACCTATCGCTTTCTGAACCTGAATGATTTTATCTGCTTTACCTTACCCTCAACTTATATCATTTTCCACGTCATGTCATTTTCGCTCAAGCGATGATAATTAAGCTGCGGATAAGAAGATAAATCTACCTTTTGCAAGTTGTCTAGCGCCGTTAATAATGCCTCATAATAGGGCTCAATCATTGCAAATTGTACAGGTGTCGTATGCTGTACATTCAGCAGACATTTATCTTCCAAATCTTGGCTAGCCTGACGCAGTTGCGGTACACCTGTATATCGACTACCGCCCAGTATACGATGGGCAATTTGTGCCAACATATTGCGGTCATGCGCTTCCCATGCCTGAATAAGCGCCTGTTTTTCATCATTGATAGTATCGATCATCATGATAATAAGCTTGGCCGCCAATTCAGGTTTGTTCGCTGAACGAGTGAGCGCATCTTGCCAATCTAAAATGTTTGAGGTATCACTTTTGCTTATATTGTTGTTACTAAGGTCATTATTGATTTGCTCGTGTAAAGTCGTATTATCATGAGCGGCTCTATCTTGAGAGCTTTGGTCTTGAGGGCTTTTATCTTGAGAGCTGTCGATAGACTTTGTTGTTGATTGTAGTAGTGGCGACTGACCTTGTTTTTGTTGGCGTAAGCTCTCATAGCGCGGTTGAATATCACGCGCAGTATCTCGTCTATAGCCTTCACGAGGCTGACTATCGCGCAAATAATCATCACGGATTTTTTTCAGGGATAGTGGACGGGTAATTTTCGGCTCGCTACTGACAGAAGTGCTGTTACGATCTACCCCGTCTCCTCTTATTATTGGATAAGTAGCGGTTGAGTCATCTGAAGACATACCTGAACTGGCTTGAGACTCTTTATTATTTACCTTGTTAGAGAGCAAGTCGTTCGATAAATCATTATCATTGATTGAGTAACCGCGCAGCGAGTCAATAGGAGTTAACTCAGCCTCTGATGAGTCGGTACCCTGTACATTAGCACCTTGTGAATTAGCACTCTGCAAATCAGAATGCTGTAAGCCAAAGCTTTGCAAATCTGTATCAGGCAATGCGGTCAATTGTGGTACGGTACTCTTACGACCAAGCCATTTCTGTAGTACCTGTAATAACTGAGGTTGGCTAATAGGTTTGCCGACATAGTCGTTGATACCGCTAGCTATAAGTTTGTCACGTTCATCTGCCAACCCATGCGCGGTCAGAGCGATAATAGGGATACGACTATCCGCATTTTCGATATTTCGAATCTGCTTAGCCGCCTCATGACCTGACATACGCGGCATTTGAATATCCATAAATATCAAATCAATATTATCTTTGTCTTGCGTAGCTGCTTTATCGTCAGCGCTCGTATCCTCATGATAGAACGCGCTATTTGTTTTCTTATTTATCTCATCACGTGTTTCTGCTTTAGAAAGTTGCGTTTTATTCGATAGGCTTTGCTTATCGCTCTTGGCAGTTTTGATGTTTTTGGTTTGCTGTTTACTAATAATCTCGATAGCATCAAACCCACTGCTCGCCGTGACTACCTGAATACCCAGCTCGCTTAATAGAGCATCAAGCACTAGTAAATTAGGCAAATGGTCATCAACTGCCAGTACCGTGACCCCTTTCCAGCGTGGTTCCTGCAAGCTTTGCGGCGTACTACGACTTTGAGTATCGAGCATTGCATATAGCTGTCTTTTGTCTAATGGTTCATATAGTATGTTGGCATGATAGCGGTTCAGTAGCGCTTGATCGGCCGCCACTTGATAGCCAAACACAGCAAGCTTGCCTTGATAATGCAGACGAATTTGCTTGAGGAGCGCCATCATATCGTCTTGCGTGTCATCATCAACGATGACCCAATCCCAATAGTTACCGTGCTCTTTTAGTGACTCCAGTACACCCGGTAATGAGTTTGCTTGAGTCAACTTAATCGGTAAATACTGCAGACTGGCCTTGAGTACTTGTATCGAAGCGGTATGATTAATCCAAACCAGTACATTAAATTCATCGGTCTCGCTTGCTAGTGGCGCTAATACTGGTAATTCGATCGTCTGCCCTGTGGCCGCCTCTAGCACGTCGACATGGGCTGGCATGCGAAACCAAAACGTCGCACCTTGATTGGCAATATTCTCTTGCGCATTATCATGAAATCCAATATCCCCGCCCATCAAGCGTGTTAACTGTTTGGAGATAACGAGACCCAACCCTGTACCACCATACTGTCGCGTGATTGATGGGTCGCCTTGGCTAAAGCTTTGGAACAGCATTTTTTGATCTGCCAGAGAAATACCTTTTCCGCTATCTTGCACGCTAATCATCAGATAATTGTCACGGTGGTCATCTAAGCTCACACGCACCACCACATCACCACTATCCGTAAATTTAATGGCATTACCAACGATATTGGTCAATACTTGCTTAAGACGTAACGCATCGCCGTTGATGCGCATCGGCACATCATTGTAAAACAGTACTGCCATGCGTAAACCTTTCTCCGCAGAGACAGGAGATAGCATATCGACCACATCGTAAATGGTGTCATAGAGGTCAAATTCATGGCGATCCAGTACTAGCTTGCCTGCCTCAATCTTAGAAAAATCTAAGACATCATTTACCAAAGCGAGCAAGTGTGCTGAGGACTTACGTATGGTCTGTACATACAAGTCCTGCTCAGGATTGAGCTCACCATGGCGTGCCAGCAAATTAATAAAGCCATCGATACTGTTCAATGGTGTGCGCAGTTCATGACTGATATTGGCTAAAAATGCAGACTTGGCTTGGCTGGTTGAAATCGCTGCATCACGTGCATTTCGAATAGAAATGTTTTGCATCTCCATCTCATCAAATGCCAGACGTAAATCATCCTCAGTTTGCTCGGCATGGTCTTTGAGCTCTTGAAAGCTTCTATGTAAGCGGCGTAATGTTCTGACTAGGTCTTGCTGTAATAAATTCAGCTCGCCATCTGACTCTACTGGTACAGGTTGGTATAAATTATCAACATGGGTACGTTGCAACTGCAATCGCAGCTCATAAATGGGGGCAATCCAACGTTTCGAATAGATATTTAAACTCAGTAATAGAATCAAGATAGTAAACAAGCCAGTAATCACTAACGCCATCGCAATGCGGTAGCGTGCAATGTAGAGCGGCTCATTATCCATATCGACGAGCAGCCACAATGTCTGCCCTTCAAACTCTCCCAATACACTGCCATATGCTGTGCCTACAGGCGTTGGTCGTTGTGACAAAAAACTGGCGGAATCACTGATCAATGGCCATTCTTCATTGAGACCATAACCGACTGTTGCTAATATTTGATTGCCTTCATTAATAATAGCAATGCGCTGTACATGCTGCTCAGACTGCATACGTCCAAGCTTATCTTGGATACCCTCTAGCGTCGTCATTGCCGCTTGCTGGGTCCTCTCAGCACTACTCCCTACTTGCTGGCGCTCTTGTTCTAGCAGTTCAGGAATCAGTTCAGCTATGACTGGCGTATAACGAATAAGTACCGCTTCAGCCAATACTTCTTGCTCCGAGTCGCTCGCACGCATGGTTTCGTGAAATACCAAAATGCCGCCTACTGCTGCCAACACACAGATAGGCAAAAACACCAGTATGATCAGCTGACCATAAGCACTACTGGTATCGAAACGTTTTTTATATGCCATGCTAGGTCTACTCTCTACTAAGGTTCTTGCCGTGAATTTTTGTGATAACGTCAGTATTCGTGATACTTGCAGCGCGTCATATCAGAGCATCTGGGTAAGACGCTATTCTTAATGAAGCTATTAATCGTTAATAAGGTCACTAATTTTGATAAGACAGTTGATAAATAGTTCAAGATTATCTTAACAGGATTCTATAAGTACTGGTTAGGCATTCCATATGATGAACAACGTTATAATTAGAGTACCAACCACTCTGTGTCAAAGAGAATATGGCTTTAAGAAATGGTCCTACTTTTGCAACCTTCAACGTAGCATTAGTACTGACCTGATACAGTGACTATTAATCCTTGATGCGATAAGCGCAGCTGAAAACAAAATGATATAATAAAGCCACTTTTTATTTACCACAATATATCGCTCATAGTCATAACATATGAGAGCGCACTCTAATGCCTTTCGTTTTTAGCTCGCTTATCACCGTAAACCTATAACCCAAGCGACTGTCTAAAATTATGATTAAACAATAAAAACAGCGCTTCCATCAAGAACAAGCCATTAAAAACATATTTAAAAAATAGAAAAGGATACTTTATGTCCACTACGGCCATGTCAAATGCTAACTTTATTACTCAAATCACTATCCTCGCTGATTGCGTTGGTCAAACGCCGCTGGTAAAACTTCAACGCCTGCCTGAGCAAGAGCACATTGCCAATGGTGCTACAGTATTAGCTAAGCTTGAAGGCAATAATCCAGCGGGTTCTGTAAAGGATCGTCCTGCTTTTAATATGATTTATCAAGCAGAACAGCGCGGTGATATCAAGCCTGGCGATATGTTGATTGAAGCCACTAGTGGCAATACTGGTATTGCATTGGCCATGGTCTCCGCGATGCGTGGCTACCCAATAACGTTGCTGATGCCAACCAACTCTACCCAAGAGCGTAAAGATGCCATGATTGCTTATGGCGCAACGCTGATTGAAGTAGACGAAGGTATGGAAGCTGCGCGTGATTTGGCATTGCAGATGCAAGCAGATGGCAAAGGGGTTGTATTGGATCAGTTTAATAATCCTGATAATAGTCAAGCACATTACCTGACTACAGGCCCTGAGCTATGGGCACAGACCGAAGGTAAAATTACGCATTTTATTAGCTCGATGGGCACGACAGGTACGATTACTGGTGTATCACGTTACTTAAAAGAGCAAAATCCAGACGTCAAAATTATCGGCCTACAGCCTGACGAAGAAGCTTCGATTGCTGGTATTCGCCGTTGGCCTGCTGCCTATATGCCTGGTATTTTTGATGCAGATTTGATTGATGAAGTGATGGATATCGATCAGCGTATTGCCGAAGTCTATATGCGTAAATTAGCGAAAACTGAAGGTATCTTTGCTGGGGTATCTTCGGGCGCAGCTGCATGGGCAGCGACCCAAGTGGCAAAAGAAAATCCTAATGCTGTTATTGCCTTTATTGTCTGCGATCGTGGGGATCGTTATTTATCAACGGGTTTATATAACGTTGACGATAGCAATACGGACAATGACGCAGAAGTTAATTAATGCATAAGAAATACCATTTAGTATCGTTAATTTAAAAAAAGTGCAAAGCGGCCAAGTGCAGATGTAAACGTAATACTTCAATCAAGGTTAATGTTGTCATTCTTTTATAATGAATTAACTATAAGCTCATAAATAGTCAGGATTATCTATGTCACAAGCGCTACCATCCGACCCTATATTGGTTTTTGATATCGAGACTGTCGCCGATGTCGATGCAGCACGCCGTATCTATCCGCAATTGGCCGATCTTAATGATGCAGATGCCTTAAGCGCGCTGACAGCCATACGTACGCAAGAGGCAGGGCACGACTTTATGCGCTTGCCACTACAGTGTATTGTCTGTATCTCAGCTCTATATATCAAGGATGGTAAGTTATCGCTATTTTCTTTGACTGCCGATAAATTTAGTGAAAAAGAAATCCTAGCCAAATTCTTTAGAGCATTTAACGACATTGAGACACTGCCGCAAATTATTAGCTGGAATGGCTCAGGCTTTGACATACCTGTACTGATATATCGTGCCATGCAATATGATTTGTCAGCACCATGGCTGTTCGAAGAAGGCGAGCGTATTAAAAACATGCGCTTTGATAACTATGTTAATCGTTTTCATACACGTCATCTAGACTTGATGGATCGGTTTAGCCAGTATGGTGCTAGTCGCCGCGAAGCCATGGATATCGTCGCAAGTCTGTACGGATTACCCGGTAAAACTGACGTGGATGGCAGCATGGTTGGCGCGCTTGTTAGTAGCGGTGACTGGCAGACCCTATCTATATACTGTGAGTCTGATGTTATAAATACTTGGCTTATTTATTTACGCTGGTTACGTCTAACAGGACAGTTGTCTTCACAAGATTTTGATGCTTGGCAGCAGCAGAGCTATGACTATCTGGCAAAGTATACCCAAGCTGACGGTAGTCCGCGACATCAAGAGTTTATCGCTGACTGGTCATCGGCACCCGAATTATAGAAATCGCATTATTAGTAGTTTTTTATTCCCCTTTTCTAGTTATTTATTATTAAGGCAGGTTTATGCAACCCACCGATTCAAAAACATCTACAGCATCTGATATGGCAGCGCAAAACAGTAACGCTCAAACGAATGAAGCTCAAACAAACGACACCCAAACGATTGTCATTCCGCCTAGTAAGAAAAAATCGAAGCCATCATCAAAGACACGTCGTCGCCTAAAAGACGCAGAGCCAATTCCATTTAATATTGATGGCTTGTCACATGATGGTCGCGGTGTTGCTGTCTATGGTAATGGTTTTGATGTTGCGGAAGGCCATGCTGAAGACAAGCACGGCAAAAAGATCTTTGTTAGCTTTGCTCTACCAGGTGAAAGCGCCTTAGTAAAAATAACCAACAGCCGTGCTAGCTTTGAAGAAGGCGATGCCATTAGTATCACTGCTAACCCAAACCCTGAACGTGCTGTACCACCCTGCCCGCATTTCGGTACTTGCGGTGGTTGTAACTTGCAGCACTGGCAACCAGATGGACAAATAAACTTTAAACAGTCAGTACTGGCTGAAATGCTGATGCATCAAGCCAACGCGGAACCTGACAATTGGCTCGCCCCTGTGGTTGGTGATCGTCTTGGTTATCGTACCAAAGCACGTTTGGGCGTACGCTATGTTGTCAAAAAAGAAACCGCGCTTGTCGGCTTCCGTGAGCGTTCAAGTAACTTCTTGGCAGAGCTAAATGAATGTCATATCCTAGATCCGCGTATTGGTTTTGAGATTGAAAACCTAAAAACGCTTATTAGCACTTTAGAGAGCCGTGACAAGATTGCTCAGCTTGAGCTTGCAATGGGTGAGCAACTACCAGAACTACCTGATGGCAATCAGCCAGTTGCGCTCATCGTACGTAATTTAGAACCGTTGTCAGACGCTGATATAGACAAACTAAAAGTATTTTTCGCGGCGCGTAATTGGCAGCTATATTTGCAGTCGAAAGGCGTTGATAGCATCCAACGTATTGCGTTGACAGACGCTGATGATTTGAGCGAGCAATTTGGGCGTTTATATTATCAATTGCCAGAGTATGATCTGACTTTTGAATTTATCCCTACTGACTTTACTCAAGTAAATTTATCTGTAAACCGTCAGATGACCAAACTTGCCTGTGACTTGTTGGACTTAAAAGCAGGCGAACGCGTACTAGATTTATTCAGTGGTTTAGGTAACTTTAGCTTGCCACTAGCGCGCCTCGTTGGCGAGACAGGCTCAGTAGTCGGTGTCGAAGGCAGTGAAGCCATGACCGAACGTGCTGCTGACAATGCCCGTCGCAACGGTATCAACAATACTGAGTTTTACAGTCAAGATTTGACTCAAGACTGTACTGATAAGCCATGGGCCAACCAAGGCTTTGATGCACTGTTGATTGATCCACCACGCTCTGGTGCTTGGGAGATTATGCAATATTTGCCAAAATTTAATGCTGAGCGCATTGTTTATGTCTCTTGTAATCCAGCGACCCTTGCTCGTGATACAAAAGCATTATTAGAACAAGGCTATCGTCTGACTCATGCTGGCGTGATGGATATGTTCTGCCATACGGGTCATGTTGAATCTATCGCTCGCTTCGAGAAGGTAGCGGTTTAACGTTATTAATTTTCAAAAATTATTAATAGCTGGAAATGACTGATAGTTGAACCTAATTAAAGAGACAATTAAGCGTTATTACAATTATCTAAAATGATTCAAAGCTTTGATAAGTTTGTGCTAATAAATAGCCATTATTTAGCGTAATTGACCACAGCCGTACAGAGGCTCGCTTGATTTGTCACTTTAAAATGAGATAATAGTAAACAATCTTCCTATGTTTTTGATGATGTTTCTAATCGCTACATAGCAAGCATTTGCACTCATAGCTTTATATATTTTACGCGCATTTTATAGCTGCTAAAAATAACATTTTTAGCAGTTGTATTGGTTTATAGCTGACACTTTATGGATCGTTAATTCAGAGTGTGTGCATAGTAGATGAGGTTATAATCAATTCAAAATAGCTAAGAGGAGTCGGCTATGGTAAAAATTCGTGAAGGATTACCGCTGGTGGATGGACAGACCACGCAGGCCGATAGTGCAACACTTGCGGCGCAACTGGTGGCGAGCCAACGCTCTCACCAGTCAGCCAATAGTTATGCTCAAATTCCCCTCGACATCAAATACCAGTTGGCAACCCACAAGCTACATACTACTTTTGATCGCTCAGCCGCACACACTTATCATTTGCATGACCCTCACACTGAAGACGAGTATTTGGATGATACCAATCCGCTATCAAACGATGAGCTTGAGGCGGTCGACTTAGACCAAGCCAATATCGACGTACCTACTTGGCTAGATAATGTGGCAAAACGTATTGGACAAGAGTCAGTACCCAACCTAAGTGCAGCTTGCGAGTTTATTCGCAGTCACATGAATACCAGTGAATCTGAGCGCTCAGGCGCTTATGTGACCGGTATTGGTATGACCGATATTCTGACCTATCTTTACCAAGATGAAGACGCATTGGTCGCGGCCATGCTGTATCGCAGTGCGCGCAAATCAATCATTAGTCTGGCTGAAGTTGAAAAAAACTTTGGTCCAGATATTTTGACGCTTGTTAAAGATACCCTTGCAATGGGTAAGCTGTCGGAGATTATCGAGAGCAACAAGCGCTTAGAAGACCATTTCGTCAATAATCAACGTGATCAGCTATCAAATATTTATAGCATGCTCATCTCTGTTACTAACGATGTGCGCGTTGTACTGATAAAACTGGCAGAGCGTACCTTTGCCATGCGTGAGCTGACGTTTTCTAGGCCAGAGCGTCAAACGCGTGTCGCACGTGAAGTCATGACTATTTATGCGCCATTAGCCCATCGTTTAGGTATTGCGCAGCTAAAATGGGAGCTCGAAGATTTAGCTTTCCGTTATCTCGCGCCTGATCGCTATAAAGAAATTGCTAAGCTACTGTCAGAAAAACGTAGCGAACGTGAGTCCTATATTCAGCGCGTACAAGACAAATTAAATGAATCATTAGCAGATGCCAGTATCGAAGGCGAAGTATCTGGGCGCGTCAAACATATCTACTCTATTTATCGAAAAATGAAGCTCAAAGGCTTATCTTTCGATCAGCTTTATGACATTCGTGCCTTGCGCGTCTTGGTCAACAGCCCTTCTGACTGTTATCACGTTTTAGGCCTAGTACATGGTTTATGGCGTTACATTCCTGAGCAGTTTGATGACTATATTACCAACCCTAAGTCCAATGGTTATCGCTCGCTACATACTGCTGTAATCGCGGAAAATAAATCATTGGAAGTCCAAATTCGTACTCATGAGATGCACTTTGAGGCCGAACTTGGCATGTGTGCGCACGTTAATTACAAAGAAGGGCTAAAGAACAAGAAAGACAACTATCTGAATCAAAGAATCAGCTCATTGCGCCAATTATTATCCATCAATAATGAGACACGTAATCAACCACGCTCAGCTGTGGTAGCGGGCGAAGAGATAGATGATATTGAGTTTGACGAAGAAGAGCAACTCGTTGATTTTGATGAGCTAGAACGTATTTATATCTTCAGTCGTGACGGTGATATTACTGAACTACCAAAAGGCGCGACCGTTCTCGATTTTGCCTACTATGTGCATACTCAAGTTGGCAACCGTGCGCAGGCAGCCCGTGTTAATCAGCGCTATGTGCCACTGACTTATCAGTTGAAAACAGGCGAGCAAGTTGAGATTATCACTAAGGCATCGCGTGAGCCCAATCGGGATTGGTTGGTAGCATCGCTAGGTTATATTCATACTAACCGTGCCCGTTCAAAACTGCGCCAATGGTTTAATAAGCAAGACCGTGATAAGAACATTGAAATAGGTCGCCAAATGCTCAGCAAAGAGCTTGAGCGCCTATCTGTTCATCCTAATAGTATTGATCTAAACGACTATATTCAGCATTTTCATGTCAATACGACCGACGACATTATCGTGGGTCTAGTGACAGGTGATATTGGCCTTAATCAGTTAACCAGTCATATCTCTCGTCAGCTACATCTAGAGCCTGAGATACCACCAGATAGCTTTGTACCGCATGTAGATAACCGAGATACAGGTAAGCTCGATGCGTATAAAATCCATATCGATGGTTTGGATAATATTGAAATCAATTTGGCAGGTTGTTGCCACCCTGTGCATGGCGAACCGATTGCTGGTTACATCACTTTATCGCGTGGCGTCAGCGTGCATAATCGAGGTTGCCCAGAGTACTTACGTCTGGTCGAGCGTGACCCTGAGCGTAAGATAGAAGCCGCTTGGCAAGTGCAGACGGGGCGTTATCAACCCGTTGATATTCATGTCGAAGCATATGACCGACGCGGTTTGCTACGTGATTTGACACAGATAATTGATAAAGAAAACGTCAATATTCGCCAAGTTCAAACGTTAAGCAATGACGACAATATTGCTTTTTTAAAGTTCCATATTGAAGTCTCAGGCTTGGCACATCTGTCTAAGTTGCTCGCAAAATTAGAGCAGCAACATGGTATTTTGCACGCACGCCGTGCAGTCGTGTAAATAAAACGTTAAGTCAGTCGTTGTTTATTCCATAATAGAGTTGTCAAAAAATACTATGCCTGAATTACCTGAAGTAGAAACCACTAAAGCCAGTCTTGCTCCATTATTAGGGCAACAGGTAGTTGATGTTAAAGTATTTCAGCCAAAGCTGCGATGGATGATGCCAGATAACTTGGACGAGCTGGTTAATTACACATTAGAGAGTGTCGAGCGCCGAGCAAAGTATCTGATTCTTAATTTTCTGCCAGTAGATGTACAGAATAACGCTCCAATGTTAGCCAGCAAAGTTGAACCACGTCAGCTTCTTATTCACTTAGGAATGTCAGGTAGCTTACAGCAACACAGTTATGGTACTGATAAGCGTAAACATGATCATCTGGTCATCGTTTTTAATGATACTGATAATAAAAAATCTCAGCTACATTACTATGATCCAAGACGTTTTGGTTCAGTACTATGGCATGAAGATTACGGCAATAAACTACTAGATCATCTAGGTCCTGAGCCGCTTTCAAAAGATTTTACCGCAGACTATTTATATAGTTTAATCCAGCGTATTGATTTATCTAGTCAAGATAGCAATGGGTCATCGTCAGATGATACTAAAACGAATAAGCGACTAAAACCCATTACTCGGGCGATTAAATCTGTCATCATGGAACAAGAAGTCGTGGTCGGTGTTGGCAATATTTATGCGACTGAAAGCCTGTATTTATCCAGCATCCACCCTGCTACGCCAGCCAATCAAATTTCATACGATCAGATTGTCATTTTAGTGAATCATATTAAAGAAATTTTAAAGAAAGCGATAAAGTTGGGCGGTTCGACACTACGAGATTTCACAGTAGCAAGTGGTCAAACTGGTTACTTTCAGCAAACCTTAAATGTGTATGGTAGACAAGGAGAAAGCTGTCTACATTGCAGCACGACGCTAGAAAACATTAAGCTTACTGGTAGAGCCAGTGTTTATTGTCCAAATTGTCAGCCGTTAGAATAACTAATAAATGATATCCACTTACTTGTGCTGCGTTTAGATTAAATGAAGACAATATTTGAACAGAGCATTCATTTTCAAAATCATTATATATTGCCAAAGCTATAGTTAGAT
This sequence comes from Psychrobacter sp. NPDC078501, assembly GCF_044900935.1. Lineage (NCBI taxonomy): Bacteria > Pseudomonadati > Pseudomonadota > Gammaproteobacteria > Moraxellales > Moraxellaceae > Psychrobacter > Psychrobacter sp. NPDC078501. Next base: position 50,713 of record NZ_JBJDOS010000012.1, read on the forward strand.
TATTCTCATTTTTGTTGCTTATTAGCGCACATCTTGCTTTAATAGTGCTAGCGCTTACATAAATAGTGCGTATCATTTATTTTTCTGTAATATTTAGCCTAACTATTGTTGCCGCAAAATTCCTGTGTGAAGATAGCAGCAGCCATTAATCATACTACTATGAGTTTCAGGATATCGTTATGACTGTTAAAGCAAAAACTCAACGCACAGTTAAGCAGAGATTTTTTACTGTATTGGCAACTTTAGGATTGGTAGTTGTGACCATTCAGCCTACTTTTGCAGCTATAGAAATTGATGAAACTGATTTCGGGCCTTCATACGAGACGATGGTAGTTGATACGATTGTCGGCAAACCACTGCAACTCGTGAATGCGGTAGCTGGTACGGCAGCTTATATCGTTAGCTTACCTTTCTCACTTATTGGTGGTAATGCAGATCAAGCACAACAGAAACTATTTGTTGAACCTTGGGATGCGATGGGACGTTGTTTAGGCTGTACAGTTGCTGAAGACAACTATTATAAGTCTCAAGTTGTTGATAATAACGTGGTACGTATCGTTGTCGATCAACCATCAGAAATTCTAATTAATACCAATGACTATGTAGTGGTCACTCCATAACAATTTGCTTTTAGTAGGCACATCAAATAGTTCACAAAAAATGACTGTGACTATTTCATAGCAAAAAGGCTAACGAGAAGTTAGCCTTTTTTATTGTCAACGAGTTAATAATTTGGGAGTTTCCTAAAAACTGTGTAACTGCTTATAATCCATTAACAGGAGAATAAGCAATGACTACTCAATCTGACATTAAAAAACTGGCCGAGCAA
>NZ_JBJDOS010000013.1:0-36480 GCF_044900935.1 Psychrobacter sp. NPDC078501
TGGTCGGTGTCTTGACTCTCATCGCTATCATCAAAGTCGCCTAGCTGATCACCACTATCATCGACACGGTCTTCATCAACAATCGTGCCCGTGGCGCTGTCTATATTGATAGCAGCAGGAGTTGGACTATTCGTGCTAATGACAATATCAAGCACTAGGCTTTCTGATTGCTCGTAAATAGCGTCATTGACCACTGTGACATTAATGGCTGGTGCCGAGCTCTGTCCTGCGGGTATTTTGACACTTGTTCCATTGGTTAGAAAATCTTGGATATCATTTGCATTACTTAGAAATACAGTAACACCATCAATGCCAACATAGTTAATAGAAGCGATATCTGCCAATTCAATACTACTAGTATCGCTAAGTTTTACATCAACTAACGTATCGAAATTACTGATTTTATTTTGTGATATGGTAAAGACTAGTCCATTATCTACCCCTTCCATTGCTTGCCCATCAGTGGCGATAATCTTGACCGCGGGTATATCATTACCTGTCGTTGGATTGTTAGGATCGATAGGTGTCGTTCCATCGGTTGTACCATTATCATAAATAATTGTATCTACTGTATCCTTACTAGAGTTAATAGTAGCTCTACCAGCAGTCACACTCGTTATAGTAACTGTAAAACTCTCAACGCCTTCATACACATCATCATTGACAATCGGCACACTAAAATCAATAGAAGTCTGCCCAGCCGGTATCGTGACTGTCTGGGTAATTGGCGCGCTATAGTCACCACCATCAGCAGATCCAGGTGTAATCGTGACTGTTATCGTGGTGTCCGTGACACTCGCTTTATCAAGGGTGACCGTATACAGCGCAGTGTTCGATTCGTTGGCAGCATTGGCTTCGCTAAGGGTTGTAACGCCACTGAGACTAAGAATAGGAGCAGGTTCAATAGGCTCATCGTCATCACCGCCTCCACTACTGAGACCTACTACCAAACCAGCCAAACCAAGTCCTGCTGCTGCAGGTATCCACCAAGGTATCGCCGCTGCTATATATTCAGTTCCACCTAATGCCTGACCTTCAACATCTCCTGTCTCTAGCTGCGTGACATAATCGTAAGTCTCACCAGTATCTGGAATATAGTAATAATACTCACCATCTTCAGCGATGCCTAGCAATGCGCTGTCTGCTTCGTCGTAGAAGCCTTCTATAATAAGATCACTCTCTTTACCATCTTCTTCGAATGAGATGTGTAAATCATTTTTTAGACGTTTGGTAATAATATGATTGGGTGCACGACCGATTGCCGCATCATGAAACTCGTAATTCACTTTATCCATAGCTTTAATAATGGTAGGTTTACCATCTTTGGTCACCACTTGTACTTGAGCTACAGTTTGAGTCGCATCGTTAGTTTTAACAATAATAGTATTCATATGCTTCTTTACCTTCGATTTTTTAATTCAAATAATATAGATTGATATATATTCATATTAGGCAGGTTTGGTTGCCGCAGAGTAATACCATTATTAGTTACGTACGCGCTCTTCAACCACAGCAACAACGCGGCGATTAAGTTGACGACCGTCTACGGTATCATTGCTTGCTCGTGGTCGCGACTCTCCATAGCCAATAGCACTTATACGATCAGAAGCAATACCAAACTCAGTAATCAGTACTTCTTTCACTGCATTAACTCGGCGCTGCGATAAATCTTGGTTATAGTTATCTTTGCCTCGACTGTCGGTGTGTCCTTCAATGGTCACCACTGTATTTGGGTACTGTCGCATAAACTCTACTAATTCAGTGGCTTTTGAATAGTATTCTGGACGTACTACAGCTTTATCTGTTTCAAATAGTATCTCTAGATCAATTGTCATTTTTTCAGCAACAGGTGTACTTGAGGTTTCCGTAACGATAGGCAGGTTTACTACAGGTGCAACTACAGGTAGCGGACAGTTAGGAACAACACGACTAATTTGGTGAGACTGATAGCGTTTTTTCGAAAGTAACTGTGATGCACTATTAGCAGTTATCTGCTCTAAGGCACTTTGACCTTTTTCATTCATGTTTACGTGAAAAAAGTAAGTTTGACCACCTACTAAAGTATAATCTTTTGTATTTGCCAATAAATTATTGTCTTTGAAACCTGTTGCATGAGTACTCAACTTATTTATACCGACGCATGACTCAACCGCAGTATAATTGCCTTCATGCAGGCTAACTTGGAATCTATTATTTACTGAAATATTGGCACTTGTTTGTTCAGAGTAACTATCATTTCCTCTAATAAAAACTAAACGCGTTTTATCCGATGCTACCTTATTACTTAGTATGCTATTGATATCGGTATCAACTTGATTGTTCCATGCCACCTTACTGACATGACGACTATCTCCATCATTATCAATACTACTATTGCCAGTCATAGCACAAGCCGTCATTCCAAACAAAAATATCGGTAAGGTAATAGTGCTAATAGTTTTTTTAAGTACACTTTCCATAGTTAATTCCTAACTCATAGTTATCTAAATCATGTGACAATATTCACGTAAACTTTATGTTACCTATTTTTACGTATTTATACTAGGAAGAACAAACCATGTAATCGACCGTTCATCATATTATTTGATGTACATAAGTCAATTATTTATAAGATTAGTATTTGATTTTTAAGCTGGAACCGTGATACAGATAGAAGAGTCACATTATTTAAATAAACAATAGTTTCTTATAAATCATTAGAAATTCCGAACTAGTAGTACTCAAAAATTACAAAAATACATTTTATCTTATTATTATTTTTAATAAGTCTTATAAATTTTACTACTAGTATAAAGTTAAATAATTGACCAAAGCAAACGATATGTATTGCGTAGACTCACGCCAGCTTTTATCAATCTGATTGATTAAACCATTCTAATTAGATGTAATATTTCGACATGACATACTCAGCCATTAAGCTTTTAAGATATGACATGCGCTATTTTAACGATGCCAAATGCTCGTTGCTTAAGAGATAAAATACTATGATAGGAGGTTTTAAGTACGCTTAGGCGGCACTGAATACGTGCCAACCACATGAGCCACCATATCATCAGAGCCTTCTGAATAAAGAGAGACTTCGCCCACTATCAACGTGCGTCCTACTTTCATCAAAGTACATTCGGCGATAATACGCGCACTTGCTGATGGCTTACGCAAGAAATTGATGGTCAAACTCGTCGTCACCGTTAATGGGACAATACCGATTCTTCCGAGTATCGCCACATAAATGGCAACATCAGCGACGGCCATCATGACCGGTCCCGAAACTGTGCCACCGGGACGCAGCTCGTTTATGCCAATCTCGTGCGATAAGGTCGCGCCTTTTTCGTTGACCGTCTCGACGACGCATTTGGTTTGGGGAAACTCCAATGCCATAAAGGCGCTGATTTCTTCTTTGGTTGCAGACATAACTCTTCCTTGAATTGAACTGTCCATGTTGATTCGTTTAATACATTTATACGATCATTGCTAGTTAGCAAAATAGCAAATATTTTTACCTATACTACGGTGCTCTCTTAATGCTCTGAACTACGTACCGACTATACATATCTCAATGTATTACGGGCGTGCCTTCTGTACTAAAGGCAAATCCTTTATTGCTAAAGTTACCGATCATGACCGCTTCTATCACTGGTCTGACGGTTTCATCCACACCTTCGACTTCGATAATAAAGTTGGCACCAGAACCACCTTTGTCCTCTTCTTTTTCGACGATATAGTTCAGCGTTGCCATTGCTGGTAGCTCGATAGGCTTATCTAGATATGATTTGACCAATGCTCCATCTGTATCATAATAATCAATTTTATTGATATACAGTGACTTTTTGAGCGTGGTGTTACGTACACTCAGTGTGGCCGACAGTAGCACTTTGCGAGCGTCTCTATCGGTATAGATATCAGAATAAATCGGCACATAAAAGGTTTGCTTGTAACTAAACTGACTGTGATCCACGTCTGAGGTAACCTCTAGCTCCTCAATTGGGTCTTTTTGATGCTCAGACAAAAGAACGTTCGGGTCTTGCGCTGATTGATCACAACCTGACAGTAGTGCCATCATAACGATCAGTAGGACAGATATACTTCGCTTATTCATAATCATTTCCCTATACCTTCTGGTATCACTGCGATGGCAAGCTACTATTTGACTTTCACACCCACACTACGTAAGAACTGATTGATGTGTTTGTTGGCACCATAAATCACCAGTACATCGCGCTCTTGCAATACTTGCTCAGGCGTTGCCAAACCTTGAATGCTAGGCTTACTCTGCGTACGACCAAAGCTGTCTTCATAATACTCATAGCGCAACGTACTAAGCAATCGGATATTGAACTTTTGCTCTAACTGTAAGTCGTCAACAGTTTTACCAATCAGCACATTTGGAATCTTAATCTCTACCATGCTGAAGTTATCGCTTAATTCAAACGAATCGACAAAATAGCGTAGTGACAGACGCTTGGCCCAGCGATTGGCCGCTTCTTTTTCAGGGTGAATCAAATCATCCACGCCAATAGCTTGTAGGACTTTTTCGTGTAGCGGATTGATACTACGGCTGATCAAACGTTTGGCTTTTAACGTCTTAAATAGCGCTGTTGCCATAACATTGGCACCTTGATCTTCGCCAATCGCCACAATGACAATATCGGTATCAACGATTGGTAATCCGCTAACCGTATACTCGTCCGTGGCATCCATACACAGCGTATGAGAAATCACTTCTTTGTAAGCTTCAACCCGTTGCATACTACTATCAATAGCAATTACTTCATGCCCCTGACTGGTCAATGCCGAGCCCAGTGATGCACCGAAATTTCCTAGTCCTACGATGATGTACTTCATAACTTAAACAACCTTTTTTAATATTTTTTGCTATTTATTGAGAACGACACAGTCTGTTTGCGACGGATTAGTTAACTGTTTGCGATGAATTAGTTAATCGTAATCTCTTCCGTAGGATAGCGATAATTGCGTTGACGCATATTTTTTAGCAGTGCGATAAATATCGTCAGCATACTGACGCGGCCAACGAACATAATGACCGAAACCACTATTTTACTAAAATCTGATAAGTCTGCTGTCAGGTTTAAACTTAGCCCCACCGTGCTATACGCTGAGAAACACTCAAATACCACTTTAATCAAATCAAGCTCTGGCTGATCATAACTGATGAGCGTCACGCCCGTACCGATGACCAGTAGCGACAGCCACATAATAGAAAACGCGCGGCGAACGGAAATCTCAGCAATCTCTCGTTTAAAAACTTCTATTTTGGTCTGACCACGCGCTAGACTCAATGTATTCAATAGCGCAATCGCAAAGGTACTGGTCTTGATACCCCCACCTGTCGAGTTTGGCGAAGCACCAATCCACATCAAAAATATCGTCAGCATCACCGTTGGAAAAGTCAGCTCACCCATATCAATGACATTAAATCCTGCCGTACGCGGGGTAGCCGCCGTAAAGAACCCTGTTACGAGCTTGCCAAGAAAACTGGTATGGTCAGCGAGCACATTATTGTATTCAAATATCATCACGCCGATCAGACCGACTAGCAATAACGCGCCTGTTGTAATCAAAGTAATACGGCTATTGATATTGAGCAACCAAGGCTGATAAATATAGCGCTGGTCATGACGATATATCAGCCGCTGCGCACGATGACGCAAATATCTCAGTACATTGACCACGATGGTGAAACCCATGCCACCAAAGATAAATGTCATGGCAATGATAAGCTGTAGTGGATAATTAAAACGGAGCGACTCGTCATACAAGCCCGCACTAAAGGTAGAAAACCCCGCATTACAAAAAGCAGAAATCGCATGAAAGACAGAAAAGAATAATTGCTCAGACCAATCCATATCGGGGATGTCGTAGATACTAATATAAATCAATGCAGCCGCCACTGCCTCGACGGCAAAGGTGACGTACAAGATAGACTTGAGGGTCGACACCACATTACCCATACCGCGCATATAAGACATCTCGCTGATGCTTGCTTGCGTCTCATAGCTGACACCGCCTTTAAAAAAGTAACTAAAATAGGTCACAAAGGTCAAAATACCTAAGCCGCCAATTTGTATCAGCCCCATGATGATGACTTGACCGAAAGTCGTAAAATAGGTCGCCGTATCCACTACGATAAGCCCTGTTACGCAGACCGCGCTAGTCGCAGTAAAAAGCGCATCAACAAAAGACAGTGGCTGCGTCGTCGCATTGGGCATCATCAATAGCAATGCACCAACCAGCACTACGACTAAAAAGCTTAGAATAAAAAACTGCGCAGGGTGTAGAAAGGTACGATTGAGATTAAAATTATGATCGGAGAGTTCGCGGACGAAGGTGACAAACACCGCTATCTTTATCGCGACAAAGCCATCAACGGCAGCGGACAGGCCCGAGCGTACTAAGTCTGTGAAATGTGCGGTCAATAAAACGATAATGGCAATGCTAGTCAGTGCGTCAAAGACAGCGACTTTATTGAAGGTTAATGGTTTTTTGGTATAGATATAACGACCAGCGGTCACCATAAAGCTGAGAAAGATAATGACCAAATAGAAAATATGGAATACTTGCTGGAGCCAAGTTGGTAGTGTAAAACCACTATCTAACAAGGCAATCGCTACCCCGATGACACTAATAAGAATCGTAAAATTGTTTAATAACCGATAACGCGTGGCTGCATTCATAGCCTGATTCCATGACAACGATAACCACGATACTTATACTCCTTTTTTATCATATCCACAAAAAGTGATTTAAGTTAATCGTAACCAATTATTGAGTCATAGCAGCTATTGATAAGCTAGATACTGATAATCAGAGCGAGATAAGAAGCACCCATTAGGCAGTAACGGTTTTAATAACTCTATAGTTTAATGCTGTCGCCTATACACACTTATTAAACCTCTTCTTTTACTTTTGCTATTTTTACACCGCCCCATGTGACTAATGCCACGCCAATCGCAATTAAAGTAGCGCCTAAAAATAAACCTTCTGGAGGACTTTCCCCTTGCAAAAAAATAGCAACGGGTACGCCGACAATGGCCCCTACCGCACCTAACAAACTCAGTAACACAGGACCACCTGTCTTTTGCAATAGGAATAACAGTAAAAACTGTCCAGCAAATACGCCTGCTTGTGTAGCTATCATGCTTAGCGGCAACCAATTCTCTAAAGGTACAGCAATAGAGAAGTCTGAGATCATACCGAATAAACCTAGCAGCATCGCTGCCGCAAGCAACATACCTGGAGCGAGTGCACCAGAAGACGCATTATCAGGCCAGCGTAACGTCCGATATATATTGCCAATAGCGAGTAGCACTGGACCACAAAGCGCGATTAAAATCCAAAACACACTAGAATCTGGCGCCGTGAATTGATGTACGACTAATGCTCCTGCCCCGATGAGTGCCGCGATGACCCCAAGCGCACGGACAATATAAAATTGCTCTATACGTAGTAACAGCGCACCAAGATAAGTTAGCAGTGGCGGCAATGAAAGGATTAAGGCGACGAAACCTGCGCCCACATGAGGAATAGCAGAAAATAATAGCAAGTTGGCGGCCGCAACACTGACAAGCGCCGCGACAAAGTAATACTCTAAGCTGCGCGCATTAAGAGGAGGGAGTTCTTTTTTGATGAGCGCTACTAGTAATAAAATAACAGCAGCACCAGTAATCGACCAAAACAAAAATCCTAATGGGGTCAGACCGACATCGATAGCGTACTTTGCCACATTGGTCGAGATACCAGTGAGTGCGCCGCCTGCCAGTAGACAAACAAAAGGCACCAGCCAAGTGGTCTTTTGAGTACTGGTTTGTTTGAGCGAGTCATTCATCGACTATCCTATTGGATGACGAATTTTCTTAGTCATGTTGGATGGCTTTTGTATAGCTTACAACAGCACCCTCATAGCTACTGGCATAAAATGTCAGCAGGTAAGCTTTGTACAGCGACGGTTGCTGCATCAATTGCCCCAGCGACATAGCCAGAGAACTGCGCTGACCACTCACTACCACAACCTGTTAGACAGTTTTGCCACATGCCAGTTTTTGGTTTGGACGGCGGTGCTACTGCATGCTGACCGTTGCCGCTGGCATCAGCAGGCATCGCTGTTAATGGATCCTGTGCCCAGTCTTTAAGATATTCAGCTTTTGGAGTACTTGCCTGCTCACCAAATAGTCGCACTAACTGCGCACGGCAATGTTCTTTTAGCACCGTATCAGAAACGCTCTGACGTACTTGTGCAGGAACACCGAAGAAGCCAAACAACGCTCCGTCACTCTCTAGCGTAGAAGCATCATGTATCTCAGTAAGCGGCCCTATCGCACTGCGCGTGGCACCCGAGAGACCAGCATCTCGCCAAAATGGTGACTCATAAACAGCGACGTATTTGGCATGGGGCGCCATCCAAGTGGCTGTCTCGCGCCACTGTTCACTTAAGTCTTGCGGTAGTGCTGGCTGAAATGCTATCCGACCTTCTACCAATCGAGGCGGTAACGCAAGTAGCACATGCTGCGCACGGAACGTCGTCACATGTCCGGTCACATGTCCAGAAGTATCTTCACTCTGTACTTCAATATATTGAGACGTCTTGTTCAACTGCCTTACCGTTTGACTGGTTATAATACAACTAGCATCTAAACGAGCATATAGCGCCTCAATTAAAGCGGCCATACCACCGACTAGCCGCATAGAAGGTGGTGCGCTTTTATAACCTTGCATACGCACAGGTGGCTGGTTGACAGCCCGCTCAACCATCATATCGCCTTCTTCGAACTGCGCAAAACGTGATAAATCTAACGACTCAATAAGCGTACTTAACTGCGTTTGATAATCTGGCCAAAACCAAGACGGTCCTAAATCAAATGCCGCGCTTGATTCTGCTTGATCGATATCAGTACTGTTATTAGCAGCATGCGCATCTAGATATTTAGCAACTGCAATGCGACCACCCAAGGTATCACGAGCCTCTAGCAGTCTATACGCTATGCCCTTTTGCTCTAATAAAAAGGCGGCATATAATCCACTCAGCCCACCACCAACGATTACCACAGGTATATCTTGCATATCGGATTACCCTATTTATAGTCGGTTCAATATAACTTGGATACAAGGAAGCCGAGTGAAAGTAGTACAAGTAGTAAGCTAGGCGAGACTGGCACCGTACTTAATTTGTAGAGGATTGACTATAATCAAAACTACTCTGCCAATAGCTTAGTAAGCATCTCATCAATCTCAACCTTGAACTCTTTGTCTTCAATTTTATTGGCTGTGACTTTGGCATTTTGTAGGCTTTGGATAGCGGCTTCTTTTTCACCTGTCTCAAGCTGTAGCACCGCCATAGAAAAAGCAATCGATGACATATGGTCTTTTGAGTTAATGGCAGTAGCCTTGGCCAATGCTTTGTCATAAATCACTAGTGCTGCGTTTAAATCTTCTGTAAAGTCAGCAAGCGTTTCCCACTGCTCTGGATGATCTTTGTCAGTGTTTTCGTTGTCAGTACAGATGGCCTTTAGTTCAGCATACAGCGAATCAAATTTTTCTTGATTTCCTCTGCGATCCGCTTCTAATAATTCTTCAGCTAAGGTGTAAATGGCTTTATATATTTTGGTATTAATCATTGCTTACAACCTTTTATTGACTTGGGGTATGGATTATTTGGTTAGGATTATAACGTAATTCTATGGCGTGTCCTCATTTTAAAAATGGTGATAAAAATGAGATAAATTGCAGTCAAACAAGGAAAATAGCGCAGATAATATCGGGATATTAACCAGCTATTTAACGATGTTTGGCAAAATTTAGCCATTTTTAGCCCGTTTAGATATGATCAATTGAATTGAGGACACGCCCTAGCGGCTCAGATGATTGCCACAGAAAAGGACACGATATTTATATGGCTGTTATTAAGGTTGCTATTCATACTATAGTCGATTCAATTTAAAAGTAGTACAAGGCAACCAAGTGCAAGTTATATATTAGTATGCTTAGCGAGGATGACGATGATGTAGCGGATTTATATAGACTTGACTATATTAGGGTTACAACTCGCGCCAGTGCAGCCACAGTCGCGTATCCAACTCAAGTTGATGATACTCAGGCTCCATATGGCAGCATAATTGATAAAACGCTTTGTTATGCTCATGCTCTTTGAAATGGGCAAGCTCGTGCACGACAATCATGCGCAAAAATTCAGGCGGCGCTTCTTGAAACAAGCTCGCTACCGTGATGCTGTTGTGCGATTTGAGCTTACTGCCCTGTACGCGCGATTGCGTCGTATGGATACCTAGGGCATGTTTTAAAACCTTGAGCTTACTGCTATAACTGACATTTGATAGCTGACCAATCTTACGCATGTATTGGGTTTTTATCTCATTTATATACTGATAGAGCGCTTTGTCGCTTTGGATTTGATGCTGAGTCGGGTACTTTTTTTCCAGATACTCGCCCAACCTACCATCAGTTATAAGCTGAGCAGCTTGAGTTTGAATCTGCTCTGAGTAATGCGCTATGTACTTTAATTTGCTCACAAGTGTATCCTTTGCTAATACGTAGATGCGTATCAGTCGATCAATTTAATCTTAATGAATTTTACCTTATATTTGCGGTATTTGTTTGCCACTTATTTGGGATATACCCTCAACTCAAACGACAGTTATTTATAAATAGTTAGTCATAAAAAAACCCCATAAGCTGCGTGCAACTTATGGGGATACTGTTACTGATAGTTTCACTTAAAAAGTGTACCTAATTAACGCTCTAAATGCAGATACTGCAAATGACGCTCGTACTGATTTAAGATATCAACCAATACCTGCTCTTTTGAGTAGCCAACCAAGTCATACTCTTGCGAGCCTTCGCTTAAGAACACTTCCGCACGGTAGTAGTACTCTGCGTGCTTGGTAGATGTGCTCAATGTAAAGTTAGGACGATGCGCTTTAATCAGATTGACTTCATAAATAAAGTCATCTTCATCGCCATGACCGACACGCAGTTTTAGACCGTCTACCTGACCACTATCTTGATCCATGCCTGCATCGATACCTTCACCGATACTAGCAAGGTTTTTGGTATCTAACGAAGTTTTGAGACCACCTGCTTTAAACTCTTTTTCGACCTCAGACATCGCTGGCATCACAACCGTATGCAAGAATTTTTCAACCTGTGCATGGCCTGGGAAGCTCACAATACGTTGCAAGCGCGCTTTCCAGCTCTTCCCGCTGTCCAACACATTTGCCGTGCCGATTGTACTGGCTTTACGCTTGTTGCCTTCTTCTTTTAGCGACTTCCACATAGACATCATGTAAAGCACAAGAATGATAGAGAATGGCAAGCCTGCAATGACAGAGACAGATTGCAATGAGGCAAAACCACCTGCAAATAGCAGTCCTAACGTAATAAGACCAGTGGCTGCTGCCCAAAACAGACGTAACCAAACCGGAGCATCGGTATCATTGGTCATACCTCTTGAACTCAAGTTCGCTAATACTAACGCGCCTGAGTCAGCAGAAGTCACAAAGAAAATAAGACCAATAACCACACCAGCAAATGACAATACTTCACTATAAGGGAAGTACTCAAACAGTGCAAACATGCCCATTGCCGCATCATTGACCGCGATTTCGCCAAGCTCTGTTGCGCCATTGGCAACCAAATCTATCGCTGAATTACCAAAAATAGAGAACCATGCGAAGATAAAACCAAGCGGAATAAACATCACGCCAAATACAAACTCGCGCAACGTACGGCCACGGCTAATACGTGCGATAAATAGACCTACAAATGGTGCCCAAGCAACCCACCATGCCCAGAAAAATATTGTCCACCAAGATTTCCACTCGGCACCAGCAGCACCGTCATAAGCATAAACGTCAAAGGTTTTATAAATGATGGTTTGGAAATATTGACCGATATTTTGAGTAAAGGTATTTAATAGATACACCGTATTGCCCATTACCAATATGGCAAGCAACAACAGTATTGACGACAGCATGTTGAATTCAGATAGACGACGAACGCCTTTTTCGACACCTGTCATCGCAGAGATAGCAGCAGCAGCGACAACGCCGACGATGATGAGCGCCTGAACCGTTTTGCTAGATTCGATACCGAACACATGGGTCAAGCCAGCATTTGCCTGTAATACCCCAATACCCAAACTGGTCGCAATACCCATCAACGTACAGACGACGCCGAAGGTATCAATACCATCGCCTAACCAACCTTTGATTAAGCGTTCACCAAATATCGGTGTCAGCGGCGAGCGTAGTGCGAGCGGCATGTTTTTGCGATAAGCAAAGTAAGCCAGCGCCATACCGATCAGCGCATAAATACCCCAACCATGCAGACCCCAGTGCAAGAAAGTCTGAGCAAGTGCTTCGCGCATGGCCTCAGCACTCGCAGGCTCTAGGCCTGTATGTGGGGTCAAATAATGCATTAAAGGCTCAGAAGCACCAAAGAACAACAGGTCAATACCGATACCCGCTGAGAACAGCATGGCCGCCCACGCTAAAAACGGAAATTGTGCTTTTTCGTGGTCTTGACCAAGCTTTATATCGCCATACTTAGAAAAACCAACAAACAATGCAAAGATACTATAAGCGGCAACCACCAACATGTAATACCAGCCAAACTTGTCTGATACCCAAGTCATGCTCGCGCTCAACAAGGCCTCACTATAATCTGGAAAAGCGATGGTCCAGATTATCAATAAAATAGAAATAATAGCTGAGCCCAAAAACACCGTTTTGTTTAGGGTCAGAGGTTTCGTCACATCTTGTGATGGCGAACTGTACATAAAAGACCTCAATAGGTAAATTAAACAGGGTCCGATATTGCTTTGTCCGGCATCGTCTAATAGTAGACTGATGATCTATAACCGTATAACGTGGAACCAACCGCATGACGGACAAAGCAGTACCAATAAATAAAAAGCTAATAAAATTATAAACAAATTCAACCTGAACGGTATTCATTATTCTAATACGTTAGCGCTGATAGAAAAGGCCTCTACTTGGAAAGGCCTTTTGGTTAAAATTTTCTCATATCGTTATTTATTCAGTATCCTGCATGCAGGCTTATATCGCAGCCTACACCGTCGAGAGATAATCACGCATTGGCTCTGAGCGCAGCGGTGCACCATTAGCCACGTAATAATCTGCCGTTGAACGTGGCAGCTGTACGCCTCTCATCTTGTCGACGATTTTTTCGGCGAGCATAATAGTCGTGGCATTGAGATTACCACTAATAATGTTTGGCATGATAGATGCATCGACGACTCGCAAGCCATCAATACCATGTACCAGACCTTCGCCATTCACTACCGAATCGTTATCTTCACCCATCGCACAGGTACAAGATGGATGATAAGCCGTCTCACTATGATTACGTACGTATTCATCTAACTGAGCGTCGGTGACCAGATCATCGGTCGGTGCAATCGCGCGACCACGATAAGGATCGAGCGCTGGCTGATGCATGATCTCACGCGTGATACGCATTGCAGCACGGAACTCTTGCCAGTCTTGATCATGTGACATGTAGTTAAACAGGATACTTGGATGTGCTTTTGGATCACGTGATTTTAGCTTGACGCGGCCACGGCTTGGTGAGCGCAGTGAGCCGACGTGTGCTTGGAAGCTATGTGTTTTCACCGCACTGCGGCCATCGTAGCGTACAGCTAGTGGCAAGAAATGATACTGAATATTTGGATGGGTAAACTTCTCATCCGTACGGATGAAACCGCCACCTTCGAATTGGTTAGATGCACCAAGACCTGTGCCATTGAATAACCATTCTGCACCAATCGCAGGCTTATTCCACCATTTATTGGCAGGCGCGATTGACACTGGCAGTTTACATTCATACTGCATATACAGCTCTAGATGGTCTTGCAAATTATTACCGACACCTGGCAGATCCAATATTTCAGTCACGCCAGCATCTTTTAACCACTGACCAGGACCGATACCTGAACGCTGCAATAGTTGCGGTGAGGCAATCGCACCAGAAGAGACAATCACTTCACGAGCGGCATGGAAATTTTTGGTCTGGCCTTCGTGCTCGACTTTGACACCGACAGCGCGTTTGCCGTCAAATAAAATTACGTCAGTCAATGCACCTGTCAAAATCGTAATATTGCTACGTGGTTTGGCACGGTCAAGATAGCCGCGAGCCGTTGAAGCACGGCGACCATTAGGCGTCACGAATCGATCCATCGGACCAAAACCTTCTTGCTGATAGCCGTTTAGATCTTCGGTACGTGGATAGCCCGCTTGTACGCCCGCTTCAATCATAGCTTGGAACAGTGGATTGACTCCTGGCTTTGAGGTAGTCATTTCAACAGGACCGCCCACGCCATGATAGTCATTTTCGCCAGCGTCACAGTTTTCTAGCTTTTTAAAATAAGGCAGGCAATCAGAATACGTCCAGTCCGATAGGCCTTTTATCTTAGACCAATCATCAAAATCTAGCGCATTACCACGGATGTAGCACATACCGTTAATCAATGATGAGCCACCTAGCCCTTTACCGCGGCCACAGTCCATGACACGGTTATTCATGTATGGCTCAGGGTCTGTCTTATAACCCCAGTTATAAGTCGTCCCTTGTAGCGGCATGGCAAGTGCAGCTGGCATTTGGGTACGGAAGTCAAAACGATAGTCTGGACGACCTGCTTCTAACAGCAGTACTTTAATACTGGCATCTTCGGTCAGACGCGTGGCCAACACATTTCCTGCTGAGCCTGCTCCAACAATAATATAGTCATACTCAGGTGTGGTTGATGTCATAACATACTCCATAATATTGAAAAAACATAAATCGTTTAGGGTCAGTAAGGTGTCCTAAAAAAGCTAAATAAAAGCTAATAAGAAACCTTACTGGCTTCGTTTTTCTCAATAAGATTGATTAAAAGACAGATTCAAACGCACCCAACTCTACTTGGATAGATTTGGTCTGAGTATAGTGTTCGAGCGCTTCGATACCGTTTTCGCGGCCGATACCAGAATGCTTATAGCCGCCTACTGGCATTTGTGCTGCCGACTCACCCCACGTATTCAACCAGCATATGCCAGCTTCGATCTGAGCGATGACTCGATGCGCGCGTTTTAGATCTGCAGTCACAACCCCAGCTGCCAAGCCGTAATCGGTATCATTGGCACGGCGAATGACTTCTTCTTCGGTCTCGTACGTCAATATCGACATCACTGGGCCAAAGATTTCTTCGCGTACGATAGTCATATCATCTGTGCAATCAGTAAATACTGTCGGTGCGACAAATGCGCCATTTGCAAGCTCGTTCGTTGTAACGCGCTCGCCACCTGTTAGCAGACGTGCGCCGCCTTTTTTACCTTGTTCAATATAGCCAAGCACGCGCTCCATATGCGGGAAGCTAACTAGCGGACCCATATTGATGTTCTCATCCATAGGATCGCCTAGCTTAATACGCTCAACACGAGTTAAGATGGCTTGCTCAAAATTCGCTTGTAGCGCTTTAGGAACAAATACGCGCGTACCATTGGTACATACCTGACCAGTACTATAGAAGTTGGCCATCATAGCGATGTCAGCAGCCGTATCGATATCTGCGTCATCAAATATGATCAAAGGTGATTTACCGCCAAGCTCTAAAGTTACGTCTTTTAGAGATGAGCTTGCTGCACTTGACATGACTTTTTTACCAGTCGGTACGCCACCTGTGAACGATACTTTTGCAATATCTGGGTGTTCAGTTAGCGCCTGACCCACTTCATAGTTACCTTGTACCACGTTAAACACACCGTCTGGCAATCCAGCTTCTGTCAATATTTCTGCCAGTTTTAATGCCGTCAATGGTGTCACTTCTGATGGCTTAAAAATCATCGCATTACCAGCAGCCAGTGCAGGTGCTGCTTTCCACATCGCGATTTGAATCGGATAGTTCCATGCGCCAATACCTGCGACCACGCCAAGTGGCTCACGGCGAGTATAGACAAAGCTAGTATCACGTAATGGAATCTGACGACCTTCAATCATCGGTGCCAGCCCTGCATAGTATTCAACGACGTCAGCACCAGTGACGATATCGACGTACTTAGTTTCAGAGTAAGCTTTACCTGTATCTTTGGTCTCAAGTAGTGCCAACACATCATTGCGCTCACGCAATATCTCAACAGCCTTCGATAAAATGCGACCACGCTCGACCGCTGTCATCGCCGCCCAAACTTTTTGACCTTTATGTGCAGCTTTTACCGCCTCGTCAATCTGCTCTTTGCTGGTTTGCTGCATCGTTGTCAATACTTCACCAGTGGCTGGATTGATATCTTCAAAAGTCGCTAGCGACTCATCAACCGCTAGATAACGACCGTTGATATAGGCTGTTTGTACTTGGTCTAAATCGATAATATCTGTCACATTATTAATATCAGTCATAAATTCTCCTTAGGACGACTGGCAAAAGTAGCTATATGAAAGTACTCAGGCCGAATAGTGTCGTCGTTAGTTAAGTTTCGAAATCTAGTATTTAAGAAATTTAGTCTTTAAATAGTGAAATAAAAATTATTTTATAAATCAGCGTCATTTTATAAATCAGCATCGTTTTATGAATCAAAGTCTTGTTGTGTCATTTTTATCAGGCGATTACGTAATGACTGTTTGTCTGCGATATCGATACCTGAAAAGTCTGAGAGCCAAATACCATCAGCGACGAGGCGAACCATACATAATGTCTCGGTATTATCCGTTGCCGCATGTTTTTTGAGTTGCTCATTTGCCCACTTAGCCCATAACTCACGCAGCTCACTATCGCCTAGCATCAGCACATATAGGGTTGCTTGATTATCGTATTCTTCCTGCCCTTGCTCGCCAAGGCTGATAGTGGCATCTATATAAGCGCGGGTAAATGAACCGTACTTAACAGGATCATCAGCCATTGCTGCGTTTACTTCTGCCTCAAACTTAACCATTGCATCATTGAAGACTTCTAGCACGAGTGCGTTCTTAGTAGAAAAATGATGCATCACACCACCCTTCGTCACCCCAACCGCATCAGCGACTGCCTGAAACGTCACTTTAGATAAGCCTTGTTCCAATGTGATACGTGCTGCCTGATCTAACAACGCACGACGAATGACTTCTGGCTGTTTTTTACGCTTATAAGCATTTTCCATATCAATGCACCACAGAATTAGACAATAAGTTCATCACAACAACACCGCCAACGATCATCGCGATACCGACCACTGCTGCTGTATCAAGATTTTGCTTGAATAGCACCACACCAGCGAGTGAGGTTAGTACAATCCCAAGCCCGCCCCACAGTGCGTACGCAATGCCTAGCGGTATGGTCTTAAGCGTCTGAGCCAGTAGATAAAATGAAACCGCATAAAGCGCACCCATCATCAAAGTTGGCACCAAACGAGTGAACTGTTCTGACTTTACCAAAAAAGTCGTACCCACCACTTCGCATATAATGGCAATAGTCAGATAACCGTAAGCAATCGTAGTAGGACTCATCTTTAGAACACCCGCTTTTTTTCAACGCATGCTATGAAAAAACATAGCAAAGAAACCACATGGTCGGTATTTTATAGAACTCTACTGCCAATGTGAAGGGCTGTCTTACAACTTTATTGTGTCAAACGGCATCGCATCATCTTTATATTCAAAAATACAAGGCATCAAATCCAATTTTACTTTGCCGAATTGCTATCTGTTTCGATACTTTTATCGTTTGTCCTATGTGCCATATAAAATTTTCTGAAAATATTTCTTATTTCTAAAGCACATTTTATTTTTAAAGCACATTTATCGTCATTTTCTACTAAGCACTGCCTTGAAATAGCCTATCTGATAAGGGATTGACGTTAATTTTCAATAATTGCGATAATATTTATAATTAAACGCATAATAAGGTTGACAGCCTGTAGTGACTTGGCTAAAATGTGCCCCACATAACGCAAACAAGCTAATTAACTGCTTTAATATAAAGCGTCAATAACTTGCTGTTATGACCAGCTATTCTCCAATAGCTCAGTTGGTAGAGCAACGGACTGTTAATCCGTGTGTCCCTGGTTCGAGCCCAGGTTGGAGAGCCATATACTAAAAACCTTCATCATAATTTGATGGAGGTTTTTTTATTGCTGCGTCTTTTATATTTACTTCTAATAATATTAGCACGGCTGTGGTGTTCTTTTAGACATTTTTGTTGTATGGTAAGATTAGTTTTGATTGGGTTCGTTTTTGTTTGAGTGCTTCGCTCTTACTCACTAAAAGTAATGGTTTATTATGATACCTGTACGTATAAAAAATAAGTTTTCTGATCATCCGCAAAAAATCATGCGCCCGATTAGTATTCGTTTGTCTGAAGAAATGATTGGCCTATTAGAAACGACGTCATCAGACTTGGGCTTTAAGCGCATTCAAGGGCTTATTCGTCTTTATATTCGTCAGGGCTTGGATCGTGACCATCAGGATTATACGCTTGCCCATGATGAAGTATTCATCGAAACGCTACGTAAACGCGGCGTTAGCCAGCATATTATTGATGAAGCGATTGTAGTGACGCATAATAACAACATCACTCATCCGCTATCTGAGTTACAAGACAACGATTAAACAATTAATAGTATCGTTGCTAATTAATAGTAACGCTGCTAAATAGTATTAAAATAAAAAAGACCAAGTTTGCTAACGCGAGCTTGGTCTTTTTTTGTGGCTGTTATAAAAGTTAAAGCATTACTGATATTTCTCTAACTCTCCTCTTGTTACGCCCTGCTTCCATCTAATTTACAGTACATATAATTTTAAGCATTCCAATATATTTACAATTTTAGTTAGCCATAACTAAACACAACAGATGTTTAAAAAAGGTATATTAAGGATATAGTCGCGACTATTTATAAGGTTTCAACATAATAAAGATTTACAAGGAGGGGTACGATGACGGGCTTACATCAGCGTTTTAACAAAACTTTGTTTTCAACCATGACGGTAGCAATACTAGTGATTGCGACTGGCTGCTCATCGCCGCAGACTGATCCAAGTAAAACAACCATACCGACAGATTCAGACCAATGGCAAAAAAAGTTAGGGCAAACTTTTGAACAGTTGTCTGAGGCCGATCAACAAGTACTCAGCCGATATATGCTGCGCATGA
Organism: Psychrobacter sp. NPDC078501; assembly: GCF_044900935.1. Lineage (NCBI taxonomy): Bacteria > Pseudomonadati > Pseudomonadota > Gammaproteobacteria > Moraxellales > Moraxellaceae > Psychrobacter > Psychrobacter sp. NPDC078501. The sequence continues at coordinate 19,145 of NZ_JBJDOS010000013.1, forward strand.
AATTGAGCGACGCTTATGAATCAGGAGCTATGCCGCGCACCACTATTAAGCAGGCGCTAATACAACAGCGTGAATACGAGCGTCTGCATCCGAACAACCCAACGGGCAAGAAAAGCCCAATTGTCAAAGGTCAGGCGACTAATGCTACCGCACAGATGTACCCTGTCGCCCTGCTCCCTGTGAAAACCAGTGATAGCGATAGCTTAAATCAAGTCAAAATGCAGTTTATGCTATCTAATCATGGCAAAGGCGCGATAAAAAGTTTTAAAGGGACGCTGACCATGAAGGATGCCAACCTGACAAAGGGCAAAAACTTTAATGTGCCATTGACAGCCTTTGATCCACCTATCGCACCAGAGCAGTCTGGCAAGATCATTATTGAAAGCAGCATTGAGGATATCAATGTCATGCGCGCTATCAAAAATGCTAGTGGCATCACTATCGAGATTAATAAAGGTACGCTTACCTTAGCAGACGAACAGACAATCGAATTTGAAAACTCACTGGTGAAGTAGCTGTATAACTTACTATTGAGGTTTTTATAGAAGTAGAAGGTATTATTTAATACTTTTATCGATACCATAAAAAAAAGCCCCAATCAGCAATGATTGGGGCTTTTTTGAATTTGGCGGAGACGGAGAGATTCGAACTCTCGAAGGGCTATTAACCCTTGTCGGTTTTCAAGACCGGTGCATTCAACCGCTCTGCCACGTCTCCATTGGTGCATCATTATATAGATATCATTTTATAATGCAAGCCCCTAAACTAAAAAAATCTAATTAATTTTCGAATACTTGTAAATTGATGCATTATCGCTTGCTTGAGGCCAGATGTAAGCACATATCGAGCAACCTATTGGCATAGCCCCATTCGTTGTCATACCATGCAAAAACCTTATATTGACCGCCTACTTGCATAAGCTGCTGACCATCAATGATAAGCGACTCAGTCTGATGGATGAAGTCACTAGATACCAATGGCTCATCGGTATAAGCCATGATGTCATGCAAATGTGCCTGACTGGCAGATTTAAGTACCTCTCGTACTGTCTCGACATCGACATCTGGCGTATCAAATACAAAGGTGACATCAATCGCAGCCACATCGATAGTGGGCACCCGTATCGAATGACCATTTATTTTGCCGACCATGGCTGGTAGCACCCGTTCTGTCGCAGCGATACTACTGGATGTCGTTGGGATAATATTGTAGCCAGAAGCACGCGCCCGTCTGGGGTCTCGATGCGCTTGATCGAGCACCGTCTGATCGGCGGTAACCGCATGAATTTCTGTCATCATAGCGGACTTGACGCCGAACGCTTTATCCAATGTGTCAATCAGCGGCACCAGTGCCTGCGTGGTACAAGAAACGCTGGAGATAATCGGTAAATCAAGCGTGAGCGCATCTGTATTGACCCCCATAACGATACAAGCATCCACATCATCGAATGGTGCTGCACCAATGATTACTTGCTGTGCGCCTGCATGGATGTGTAGCGTCGCTTGCTCATACGAGCGAAAATGCCCAGTACACTCTAAAACCACATCGACCCCTAGCGACTGCCAAGGTAGGTTTTGTGGATTGGGCTCTGAGAGCATATTAATGCAATAGGTCAGATTGTTTTTGGTGAGACAGAGCTCAGTCTTGCTCATATCACCTGACTCACTCTCTACAATCTCAGCATTGACCCCTAATCGACTGAGGCGGCCATGTGTGCTGTCAAACTTCAATAAATGCAATAAGATATCCGCTGGCGCTAAATCATTAATTGCCACTACATGAATCGCACGGCCCAACACTTCAAAGCGCTCTAACAAAGCACGAAGTACATTGCGCCCTATACGACCAAAACCATTGATAGCCACTCTCAATGGCTGTGAGTGCTCACCAGTGGTACGATACGTCGCCGCTATCGGGTCAGAGGTCAATTGATAAGTAGCGCTCGAAAAATCAGGCATAACATCGGACATAAAGGGTATCGCTATAAATGGGGGTAAAAACTGAGCGTTATCACGTTGAGTGCGCTAATGATTGCTGAATACTAAAAAATAGTAAAATTAAAGCCTATAAAAATAAAGGTAACAAAGTTATAGGCAATAAAATTATAGGCAGCAAAACTATGGGGTGATAAAAATCAATGCGAGGCGAATGGTATTGTAGTCAATGCTTTGCTTGAGATGATCATATATCGGACGCAGCTTGATGCTACCGTCATCATTGAAGTCATTTGGATTATTGGCGACTTTAATGGCGACATAGGCATTACCTACGGCTGTCATCACCTCATCATCTGGACGCAGATGATCGCAGGCAAGACTCGGATCTTGTGATTTTAGCTCACCGATATGGCGCATGATGGTCGATTGTGACAATTGACGTGCTTCTGAAATCTCCGCAATGGTTAAACTCTCCTCCAATAACACTCGGGTTGCACGCAAGGTGCTTTCTGACTTATCAGAGACCTGATTGCCCTGTTTTTGCTTTTTATCTATTTGCGCTTGCTGCTGTTCGCGGCGCTTTTTTTGCAGCGCGGCATAGGCATCAATCACGGATTGACTGAGCGTACCACCTGACTTTAAGACAAACTTCTCATGTGCCTGCTGCATGCTTTCTTCATCGAGCATGGCATAGTTGGCATCAGCTTCGTCAGACAGCACCAAAAATCGCTTGTCTGCGCCGCGTGCTAATGGATCAAGTTGCAAGCTCATGTCATTCATACCCAGCAGCTGCAATCCTGCCAGCGACTTGAGACGTGACAAGGCCACATAGCCTTGCCCAAGCTCAAAGGTACGCGATAAATCAATCTCAGCCGCGTCAAGGGTCATGCCTTGCGATTTATGAATGGTAATCGCCCATGCCAGACAAAGCGGCACTTGTAAGTAACTTGCTAGCACGTCACCCGTTTCATCTTCGATAATCCATTCCTCAGGCTCAGCGATGACTTCTCGTCCTGAATTAAGCCGCACGACAGGCATTTTTTGGGTCGTTGGTTTCTTCGACTTTGGTTTTTCTTTATCTTTTTTAGCAGCGGACTTCTTACCTTTTGTCGTTTTTTCGCCAGTAGCATCCTCATCAACGTCATCGTTGCTATCGTCTTCGATTAACGCGTCACTACTGTCTTTATCATCTATTTTTACAGCAGCAAACCCAATCAACTCGCCCATCGTTCCGTTAGAGACACCAAGCTCAGCATTGTTTTTGATAAACATCACCTTGGCGCCGACTTTGAGAATCAGCTCGTCTTGGGTTCGCACGGTCTTTTTTAGCGTCTCAACCAGCTTACTATCGCCTGTCGCCGTCGCCTCAAAACGCATCATCTCGCCATCTAGAGACGCCAGTTCTTTGTCATTAATTTTATTGACGTTGAGGTTATGGGTATACAGACGCGTACGCTTGATATCGACGCTTTGATCATAAGTCGCTTCTAAAGCGGCAATCGCCTCAAAGGTCACTTCCTGACGGCGGATTTGGTTAAGAATGTCATCCAAATCGAGACCGCCATTGGCTGCATCGCTGACTTGACGATGCTGCTCAGACAAGTAGCAAATATGGAACTTGGCATCGAGCCACGCCTCAGACATAAAGGCAAACTTTTCACGATTCGTCTCCCCTTTACTGCCAATCGGTGGTAACTGAAAAAAGTCTCCTGCGACTACGACCTGAATACCGCCAAACGCTTTGTCATTTTTGCGAATGTGCTTGAGCACTTGGCTGACCAAGTTAAGCTGCTTGGCATGTAGCATTGATATCTCGTCAATGACCAAGACCGCTGTATCCTTCAACCTGTCTGCTAAAAACTGCTTGCGTGACAAGGTGGATAAATCTCGATCAGTCAGCTCATCTTTGATACCGATACCTGACCAACTATGTATCGTCGTACCGTTCATGTGCGTGGCAGCAATACCGGTACTGGCAGTCACCGCAACAGGCACACGGCGAGCGCGTAGATAATCAATATATTGATTGAGCGTATAGGTCTTACCTGAGCCTGCTGAGCCCGTTAAAAAGACATTTTGACCTGTTTTTAAGATATCGAGAGCAGAAGATTGACGCATAGATTCAAACCAGCCAGTAATGTGAAAAAAGAGAATAATAAAGCCATCATCATAATGGAAAAAAACGCAACATTTGCCTAAAATCACCTAAAATTTGCGGGCTGTGCAACCTTGAGGTATCGACAATAAAATAAACAATTGTCAATAGAATATAGATAAAAAATGCTTTATTTTTTATAAATGCAAAAAATCAATAGCTTATCTTTTAATTTTGTCCGTAAAGTATCTGCTTTGATCATAAATACCAAGCCTATGCATTCTAGGCTTTACAGCAATAAAATCATGGCCATTAAAGCAAACTTCCTGTTATGTGTTAACTCATCAGTCATTATAAAATTTTAGTATGCTTATCAGCAGAAGCCGAGTAGTATGGAACGTGTACAGAGAGCAATTGATGTTAATCAATCACAACATCAACTGATATTGTTTTGCGATAACAGATATTAGGATAGATAAAATTGCGCTTGTATTATCCGATAAAACAAACAACACAACAAGGAGTGTTTCATGCTGTATGCAAATCCCAATACGGAAGGTAGCCCTGTTCAGTTCCGCGAAAAATACGATAACTTTATTAATGGTGAGTGGACCGCTCCTATCGATGGAGAGTATTTTGATAACACAAGCCCCATCGATGGTAAAACTATTTGCCAAGTCGCCCGCTCAAAAGAAGCCGATATTGAAAAAGCACTAGATGCCGCACATGCTGCCAAAGATGCTTGGGGTAAGACCAGTGTTACTGAACGTGCCAACTTGTTACTCAAAATTGCTGACAGCATGGAAGCCAACCTAGAAGCGATTGCGGTTGCCGAATGTTACGAAAACGGCAAACCTGTTCGTGAGACACTCGCAGCCGACATCCCTCTAGCCATTGATCACTTCCGTTATTTTGCCAGCGCCATTCGCGCACAAGAAGGCGGTATCAGTCAGATTGACGAAGACACTGTGGCTTATCATTTTCATGAGCCACTTGGTGTCGTCGGTCAAATCATTCCTTGGAACTTTCCTATCCTAATGGCCGTATGGAAGCTAGCACCTGCCCTTGCTGCTGGTAACTGTGTCGTTCTAAAGCCAGCCGAACAAACGCCAGTTTCTATTCTGTTCATGTTAGAGACCATCGGCATCGCTGATATTTTACCAAAGGGTGTACTGAACGTCGTCAATGGCTTTGGGGTCGAAGCGGGTAAGCCACTTGCCTCAAACCCTCGTATCAATAAAGTCGCCTTCACTGGTGAGACTACCACTGGCCGCCTCATTATGCAGTACGCGAGCGAAAACATCATTCCAGTGACGTTAGAGCTTGGTGGCAAAAGCCCTAACATCTTCTTTGCCGATGTTATGGATGAGGACGATGACTTCTTGGACAAAGCTGTCGAAGGTCTAGTGATGTTTGCACTGAACCAAGGTGAAATCTGCACCTGTCCATCGCGGGCACTCGTTCATGAGAGCATCTATGATGAGTTCATCAAACGCTGTATCGCCCGTGTCGAAGCCATCAAGATGGGTAACCCATTAGATACCGACACCATGATTGGCGCGCAAGCCAGCTCAGATCAATTAGAGAAAATTCTATCTTATCTTGATATCGGTAAAAAAGAAGGCGCAAAAGTGCTCGTCGGCGGAGAGCAAGCTAAGCACGATGGCGACTTGACAGACGGTTACTACGTCAAGCCAACGATCTTTGAGGGCACCAACGACATGCGCGTGTTCCAAGAAGAGATCTTTGGACCTGTCCTTGCCGTGACTACTTTTAAAGACGATGACGAAGCCATGCAGATTGCCAATGACACCTTGTATGGTTTAGGCGCGGGCGTATGGACCCGTAGTGTACACAAGGCATATCGCTTCGGACGTGGTATCCAAGCAGGCCGCGTATGGACCAACTGCTATCATATTTATCCATCACATTCGGCGTTCGGTGGTTACAAACAATCTGGTATCGGACGTGAAAACCATTTAATGATGCTCGACCACTATCAGCAAACCAAAAACATGCTGGTGTCGTACAGTCAGAAAAAAATGGGCTTCTTCTAAACCATCATTTCTAATCATGGAGCGGGTTATCACAAGTGTTACATAGCCCGCTCGCTACAACGATCTAAATAAAAAACTGAGACGAATTTTTATATCCTCTAATGCGCTTAGGCGCACAGCAGGAAAAATTTGTAGCAGTCTTGCGTTCAAAATAAGGTGTTTGCATATTTTGAATGCAATATCGCAACAACTTTTTATATCAACATTTATCAATCACCCATAAAAGAGAGCTTATTATGACTAACAAAATGAAAGCCGCTGTATTACATGAGTTCGGTCAAGACTTAAAAATCGAAGAAGTCGACATTCCAACCGCAGGTGCTGGGCAAATAGTTGTCAAAATGCACGCCTCAGGCGTCTGTCATACTGATTTGCATGCGGTTGAGGGGGACTGGCCTGTTAAGCCAAGCCCACCATTTATCCCAGGTCATGAAGGTGTTGGCGTGATCACGGCGGTCGGTGACGGCGTAACTCATGTCAAAGCAGGTGATCGCGTTGGTGTGCCATGGCTATACTCTGCTTGTGGTCACTGTACGCATTGCTTGGGTGGCTGGGAAACCTTATGTAAAAAGCAAGAAAACTCTGGTTACTCAGTGAACGGTAGCTTTGCAGAATACGTCCTTGCAGATGCCAACTATGTTGGCATTATTCCTGAGAGTGTCGACTCCATTGAGATTGCCCCTGTTTTATGTGCGGGCGTCACGGTATATAAAGGTCTTAAAATGACCGACACCAAGCCAGGCGACTGGGTTGTTATTTCAGGTATCGGCGGCCTTGGTCACATGGCTGTACAATATGCCATTGCCATGGGGCTCAATGTTGCTGCTGTTGATATTGATGACGAAAAACTTGAATTCGCCAAAAAGCTGGGGGCAACAGTGACGGTAAATGCCAAAAATACAGACCCAGGCGAGTTGCTACAAGAAGAAATCGGTGGCGCTCATGGCGTGTTAGTCACTGCAGTATCATCAAAAGCTTTTGATCAAGCCTTAAGCATGTTACGTCGCGGTGGTACTTTAGTATGTAACGGACTCCCCACTGGCGACTTCCCGGTGTCAATCTTTGATACTGTACTCAATGGTATCACCATACGCGGCTCTATCGTTGGCACACGTCTTGACTTACAAGAGTCGCTAGATATGGCAGCGGCTGGCAAAGTCAAAGCGACCGTCAAAGCTGAGCCGTTAGAGAACATCAATGATATTTTTGAGCGGATGCGTAATGGCAAAATCGAAGGTCGTATCGTCATCGACTATAATCAATAACGGATAGTAAAATGACAGTGTTATAAGCTTATTACGTAGTTATTCCAACTGTCAATTATCAGCCGAAGGTCGTATCTTTTTAGTCATATGCCAGTTGTGATGTGTCTGAAGATGATGCGACCTTTTTGATTTGACTGTGGCATACTGATACTAGAGAGCAATTATATAAACCATGGATGGGCCATAAGAAGGAGTACGATATGAAACTGGCAGCAACAGAGTCGTGTAAGGCGTTGATTGAGCTACTAAAGTCCAAGCATGGAAAGCTGATGTTTCATCAGTCAGGTGGCTGCTGTGATGGTAGCTCGCCGATGTGCTATCCATTAGGAGAGTTTAAGGTAGGCGGTCAGGATGTGCTGGTTGGTGAGCTTGTTGACTGTCCATTTTATATGGGACGCGCACAATACAATCTATGGCAGCATACCGATTTGACCATTGATGTCGTCAATGGTCGCGGTGCGAGTTTTTCGTTAGAAATCCCTGAAGGCAAACGCTTTATCGTACGCTCAGAAATCTGTACGATATAAGGACGTTTGACGCAAAACTAGGTAGCATTAATCTTAAATAATGTACCCCATATGACAGTCTTAGCTTGTCCTATGATATTGGGGAAAACAGATACCGCAGAGTCATTTTTATTTTATTATTTCAGCAGAATAATAGTTACTGTAAAGCGTAAACTATTTTGATGAGCATGGATGCTATAAGGAATATGGAATGGAATTTGACACAACATTTGACTATGTCATCGTCGGCGGAGGTTCGGCGGGTTGCGTGCTCGCCAGCCGTCTCACTGAAAACCCAGATATCAATGTCTGTTTATTAGAGTACGGCGGTGATGGCAAAGATCTAGCAGTACGTGTGCCTGCTGGACTTATTCTGATGGTTCCTGGCAAACCGCTCAAACTGAACAACTGGTGCTTTCACACCACCCCGCAAGAGCACCTTAATAACCGTAAAGGTTTTCAGCCGCGTGGACAATGTCTGGGCGGCTCATCAGCTATCAATGCCATGATCTATACACGTGGTAGTAAGCTAGATTATGAACGTTGGGTAGAGCAAGGCTGTACTGGCTGGGGATTTGACGATGTACTTCCCTATTTTATTAAAGCTGAAAACAACGTTCGTGGTAGCGATGACCTACATGGCGATAGCGGGCCGCTGCATGTTAGCGACCTACTCAGCCCGCGAGACATCTCTAAGGCATTCGTAGAAGCTGCGATTGCCAATGGCTTAGATCATAACCCTGACTTTAATAGCGAAAAGCAAGACGGTACAGGGTTGTATCAAGTCACTCATTTCCATGGTGAAAAACAAGGCCAACGCTGCTCTGCCGCGGCTGCCTATCTGCATCCCGTACAACACCGCTCTAATCTAACTGTCATCACTCATGCGCAGGCTAACCGCGTCATTATCGAAGACAATCAAGCGACAGGCGTCGTCTACGAAAAAGACGGTGTCGAACATACTGTCACGGCGCGTCATGAAGTCCTACTATCAGGTGGCGCATTTGGTTCACCTAAAGTTCTGATGCTCTCAGGTATCGGCCCTGCAGGTCATTTACAGTCTCATGGTATCGATGTGGTGGTAGATGCACCTGAGGTCGGTGGTAATTTACAGGATCACTTAGACGTTGTCTTTGATTATGAGGTCAATACGACTGACGTCATTGGTATTGGCATGGCATCGATTTCGACATTAACCAAAAGTATTCGGCAGTGGAGAAAAGACGGTACAGGGCTGCTGTCTACCAACTATGCAGAGGCAGGTGCGTTCTTTAGCGTCGGTGACGATCCGAAGGAGTGGCCAAATACCCAGCTGCACTTTGTCATCTCGCGCGTGATAGAGCATGGCCGTGATCTCAGACGCGGCTTCGCTGTCTCTTGTCACAGTTGCTACTTACGGCCTGAAAGTCGAGGTACTGTTAGGTTGGACTCAGCCGACCCTTCTGATGCTGCCTTGATCGATCCAAACTATCTGTCGCATCCAAAAGACGTAGAGTATATGGTAGCTGGTGCCGAGCGTACTCGAGCCATCATGCAAGAGTCCGCACTCGCTAAATACATTACTGAAGACTACCCTGCCCCTTACCTCGAAAAAGACGGCATGCTCGGCTATATCCGTAATAAGTCAGATACCATCTATCACCCAGTAGGCACTTGCCGCATGGGCTCAGATGACAGTTCTGTGGTTGATTTGGAATTGAAGGTACGAGGTGTGAGCGGACTACGAGTCATCGACGCTTCAGTGATGCCAACGCTTATTAGCGCCAATACCAATGCGCCAACTATTATGATTGCCGAAAAAATAGCCGATCTCATTAAAGCGAATCATAGCCCTGTTTAATGCTGCATTGGAAAAACGGCTTATAGTTGGCTACTTCAAAGAGACATAACTTTATTATTTCTAATTGTTAACAATGAGTAAAATTGTAACTAGTTAGCGATTTAAAAGCGTGTCTCTTTGCTACTTAGAATAAATAAACATAAAGCCGTAGAATCTAGTATTTAATATCTTATTGGTGCTAAATACGGTAAAACCGTGCATTTTTTATCAAAATTAGTCTATTTATCGCTTGCATTACCACAGATTAAGAGAGTATATTCGAACGACTTACTTATATTTTTAGTTTCTATCTATATAATTTAAAGTTATAACAACATTTAATATGTTTTATTTTGTATATATAAAATACTGCATAGATAGATACTTTAGAGGTCACTAAACGCTTTCTCATCGTATTCATGCTCGAGTACGAACATATGGATACATGAGTACCTACCTACCATTACATAGGATGTAATAATGCAAAAATCACTCTTCAAACTTACAATGTTGGCGACGTTTGTCTTAGGTATCACCGCCTGTAGTGGAGACAACAAAACTACGGATGACTCTGCTGCTAGCTCAGATGCCAAAGCCGCCAAAACATTGCTCTATTGCTCAGAAGGTAGCCCTGCTGGATTCGATCCAGCGCAATATACTTCAGGTACGGATTTTGATGCGAGTGCCTTCCCTATTTACAATGGCTTGGTAGAATTCAAAAGAGCAGAGACTGAGATTCAACCAGGACTTGCTGAAAGCTGGGATATTAGCGAAGACGGCAAGACTTATACCTTTAATCTACGCAAAGGGGTTAAATTCGGTACAACTGACTACTTTACTCCGACTCGCGATTTCAACGCGGATGACATTGTCTTTACGCTAGAACGTATCACTGACCCAGACTTTGAATTTAACAAAGCTTATCCTGCTGAATTCCCATATTCAGTCGGCATGGGACTACCTGATATCATCTCTAATATTGAAAAGATTGACGACTATACGGTAAAGATTACCCTTAGCGAAACCAATGCGCCGTTCCTACAGAACCTAGCGATGCCTTTTGCTTATATTGGTTCTGCTGAGTACGCAGATCAATTGCTGGCCTCTGGTAATGCTGCTGATATCAATACTAAGCCCGTCGGTACTGGACCTTTCGTCTTTACTTCTTATCAAAAAGACGCGCAAATTCGTTATACCAAAAACCCAGACTATTGGAATAAAGACGACATTTATATCGACAACCTAGTGTTTGTCATCACTAAAGATTCGGCAGTTCGTGCACAGAAAGTGCAAGCTGGCGAATGTCATGTGTCAGCCTATCCAAAACCTGCCGAAATCGAATCTGTCAAAAAATCAGGTAAAGCCACTGTTCTCGATCAGCCTGGCTTCAACGTCGGCTATGTCGGTTATAACGTAGAAAAACCTCAACTGAGCGATCTTAAAGTGCGTCAAGCATTAGATATGGCGATCAACAAAGACGCTATTATTAATGCGGTTTATCAGAGCGAAGGCCTCAAAGCGACCAACCCAATGCCGCCAACGCAGTGGGGCTATGATGAGTCACTTAAAGACGCGCCTTACGACGTCGAAAAGGCAAAAGCACTGATCAAAGAAGCTGGCGCGGATAACCTTTCTATCAATCTATGGTATATGCCAGTTCAGCGTCCATACAACCCAAATGCCAAGCTAATGGCTGAAATGCTACAAGCAGATTGGGCGAAGATTGGCGTCGATACCAAGCTTGTGACTTATGAATGGGGCGAGTACCTGAAACGCGCTGCTAAAGGTGAACCTGATGTCATTCTAGCGGGTTGGACTGGCGATAATGGTGATCCAGACAACTGGCTTGGTTCGTTATTGTCTTGTGACGCGGTCGGTGGCAATAACTACTCGCGCTGGTGTAACAAAGACTTCGATAATTTGGTGACCAATGCCCGTCAGATTAACAATCAAGATGAGCGTGTCAGTGAATATGAGCAAGCTCAGCAGATATTCAAAGAGCAGCTTCCTTGGACAACAATGGCACACTCGGTAGTAACCGTATTCACCGCACCAAACGTGGTCGATTACAAAATCAGCCCGCTTGGCTCAATACGTTTCGATGGCGTCAAGGTCGAATAACCCTGACTGATTACGTTCGATACGACGTACATAATGGTTTAATTTACATGCGGCTGGATCAGGTTTCCTGCACCAGCCGTATTCATCTGCATTAAACGCGTTGTCGCGAACCCTCATATCATCGAAAGCCCTCTTATCATTGAATCACAACTATTGAGCAGCCCATGCTACTTTATATTCTGCGTCGAATCGCTATTCTCATTCCTGTCTATCTTGGCTTGACCCTATCGACCTTCACTCTGATTCGTCTCGTCCCTGGAGATGCGGTTGAGATTATGATGGGCGAGCGTATGGTCGATCCAGAGCTACACGCTCGCGCCCTAGAGCGACTGGGGTTAGACAAACCTCTTGTAGCCCAATATTGGGATTATCTGACTGGTATATTGACGGGTGATTTTGGCGAGTCTTTTCGTACCCGTACCCCCGTATTACAAGATTTCTTTGCCCATTTCGTCCCAACCTTAGAGCTAGCTCTATGCGCCATTGTTATTGCTAGTGTCATTGGCGTGAGCTTGGGCATCTTTGCCGCGCTGCGACGTGGTACTTGGATTGATTACACCCTCATGTCAGGTGCGCTGGCAGGGTACTCTATGCCAATCTATTTATTAGGACCTATTCTGACAGGGATATTCGCTCACTATTTAGGCTTGTTACCTGTCGCTGGGGTGATCTCTGTCGCACAGTTTTTAGATGTGCAGCCATTATACGGCTCATGGTTGCTCGGCTCTCTCACATCGGGAGAACCTGGTGCGTTTTGGAACGTGGTCAAACACTTTATCTTGCCCTCTATTGCATTATCGACTATTCCGCTTGCGATGATTGCACGGATGACGCGCTCGGCGATGCTAGAAGTACTGGATGAAGACTACGTACGTACGGCTAGAGCCAAAGGCTTATCACCAAGCCGCGTGATATTGGTACACGTAATGCGCAATGCCTTAATTACGGTAGTTACTGTTGTTGGTCTACAGATGGCGACATTACTCGCAGGTGCCATTATTACCGAGACCATCTTTAGTTGGCCAGGCGTTGGGAATTGGCTACTTGATGGATTTTTCACTCGTGATTATCCTATTGTACAGAACGGTATTTTACTGGTCGCCACTGCCCTGATTTTGGTTAGTTTATTTATTGATATTTTGTATGGTCTTATCAACCCACGTATTCGACATACTTCTTAATCTAACATTAATAAATACTCATATTATAAGTAGTGACGAATAGCGATTGCATGGTTTTGAAGGTTTTTGGCAGGTTTCTAATGACTGTTAGGAAGGAAGCCCAAACGAATCCAATGCGCTAGCCACTATAGGAAATGCTCATGAAGCCTTCTGCTGTTCCCTCTGATCTTAAGCTTGCGGCACTCACGCCGCCCTCGTCTTGGCAGCTATTTTTATCGACGTTTTGCCGCAATAAAGGTGCGGTACTTGGTTTTATTGTACTGGCTTTGATGGTCTTTATTGCCATACTCGCGCCTACCATTGCTCCCCATGACCCTTATGAATTATTTACAGGTCAAGAGCAATTGCCACCTGCCTTTTTAGATGGCGGCAATACCATGTTTTGGCTCGGCACTGATGATGCGGGTCGAGATACGCTGTCTCGGGTGATGTATGGTGCGCGTTATTCACTGTTTATCGGTCTAAGCGCCACGACTCTTGCAATGTTGGTTGGTATCTCCTTAGGATTGAGTGCTGCGTTTTGGCCAAAAGTCTGGGGCAAGGCCGTCATGCTGGTCAATGACATCTTGATGTCCTATCCGAGCTTGCTATTGGCCATCATCATTGCCGCTATCTTAGGGCCTTCTATGACCAATACGATTATTACCATCGCTTTGGTCTGTACACCGCCTTTTATTCGTCTGACTCGTGCCACTGCAATGGTAGAGCTACAACGTGAGTACTTTATCGCTTCACAAGTAATGGGTGCTGGCGTGCTGCGCTTATTGTTTATCACTATTTTGCCCAACTGTATGGCACCGCTTATCGTACAGGCGACGATGATTTTCTCTTCTGCTATTTTAGAAGCAGGCGCGATTGGTTTCTTAGGCTTTGGTGTACAGCCACCAGATGCCGAATGGGGCGCCATGTTAGGTACGGCACGCCAATATATTCAGAGTAATGTTTGGCTCGCTATTTGGCCGGGTGTCGCCATTTTCTTGGCTGCCCTGTCGATTAACTTGACTGGTGATGGCTTACGCGATGCACTAGATCCCAAATTAAAGCAGGTGACCTAACATGACTGATCCATTAATTAAAACGACTATCAACCATACCTCTATGAATGGCACATTAATAAAAGAATCACCATTACTATTAGATATCGAGAATCTATCGGTTACGTTCGGTCAAGGGATACGCGCCTTTCGCGCGGTAGATGATGTATCACTGAAAATCGCACAAGGTGAGGTCATCGCCGTCGTGGGTGAATCTGGCTCAGGCAAGTCGGTCACTATGATGGCACTGATGGGACTGTTACCACCTTCTGCAACCGTGCGTGCTCAGCGAGTGGTGTTTGACAATAAAGACATGCTTAGCATGCCAGCCAAAGAGAAGCGCGGCATCATTGGTAAAGACATCTCTATGATTTTTCAAAATGCCATGTCTTGCCTCAATCCAAGTTTCACCGTTGAAATGCAGTTAGGCGAAGTACTACGCAAGCACCTTGGTTTGCGAGGCGCAGCAGTACAAACACGCATCTTAGAGCTCCTAGAGTTGGTCGAAATGCCCGATGCCAAAAACAGACTCAAGGTCTATCCGCATCAGCTATCAGGCGGTATGAGTCAACGGGTTATGATTGCGATGGCGATTGCTTGCGAGCCAAAACTACTTATCGCAGATGAACCAACCACGGCTTTGGATGTCACCGTACAGGCGCAAATTATGGACTTACTGAGCCGATTGCAACGCGAAAAACAAATGGCCATGGTATTAATTACCCACGATTTGGGTCTGGTTGCACAAAACTCGCGTGATGTCGCGGTCATGTATGCTGGACAAGTGGTTGAAACCAGTACCGTGCCAGAAATTTTCCAACATCCTGCACATCCTTATACTGAAGCATTGCTACAAGCCATCCCTGAGTTGGCTATTGGTCAAGATAGGCTAAACAGTTTACCAGGAGTTGTGCCCAGTCAATATGATAGGCCGGCTGGTTGCTTGCTGTCTCCCCGTTGCCCTTATAAAGAGCCTGCTTGCGAAGTACCGCCACCTATTTTAGATACACCCAATGGCAAGGTGCGTTGTATTGATTCTGAGATTACATCTCACCCCTCTCACGCTGCTACCTTGGAGTCACAAGTATGAGTAATAAAGTGGTCCTAAAAGCAGACAATCTACACAAGCACTACCCAGTGTCACAAGGTCTGGGCAAAGCAAAGGCCTACGTAAAAGCGCTCAATGGTGTCTCATTTGAGCTTGAAGCTGGCAAGACATTGGCAGTCGTTGGTGAGTCAGGCTGCGGAAAATCCACCCTTGCCCGCCAGTTGACGCTGATTGAAGCGCCCACACATGGTGAGCTATTTATCAATGATGAAGGCACCACAGGCTATAGCAGAAAAACGCTAAAAGAATTGCGTACTGAAATTCAAATGGTCTTCCAAAACCCTTATGGTAGCTTAAACCCGCGTCATACTATCGCCTATCAACTGACGGAGCCGTTGGATATTCATACCAATCTGTCTAAAGAAGAAAAACGCGACAAAATCAACGAGATGATGAGACATGTCGGTCTACGTCCCGAACACGCTGGTCGTTATCCGCATATGTTTTCGGGTGGTCAGCGTCAACGTATTGCCCTCGCCCGTGCGATGATGCTCAATCCAAAAATCGTCGTCGCTGATGAACCTACTTCTGCACTCGATGTATCTATTCAGGCGCAAGTCTTAAATCTATTTATGGATTTGCAGGATGAATATCGCACCGCTTACGTCTTTATCTCGCACAATTTATCCGTCGTGCGCCACGTCGCTGATGATGTGATGGTGATGTACTTGGGTCAGGCCGTCGAACACGGCCCCAAAGAAGCGATTTATAATGCGCCAAAGCATCCTTACACCATCGCGCTACTGGCTGCGGCACCAACGGTAAACGGTCATAAAAATGATTTAACCCTACAAGGTGAGCTACCAAGTCCGCTCAATCCACCAAGTGGCTGCGCCCTACATAAACGCTGCCCCTATGCCAAGCAGCAATGCAGCGAAGTAGAGCCGCAACTGCGCGAATGGGACGGTCGATTGGTTGCTTGTTTACGTTTAGAAGAGATATATGGTTAAGGTGACTAAGGTTAAAATGATTAAGGTTAAGATGATTAACGATTAATCAATATTCACCACACCCCAACATTTAGGAAATTGGCTACAACCAAAAAAGGTCTGACCTTGATTCAGGCCTTTTTTTGCCACACGCTTTATCATCTCACCGTTACATCTTGGGCAGGTTGGTGTTTGAATTAAATCAGCTGTATGGTCTATCACTTCATCTGTCGCAGAGGAACTCGCTGCTAGTTCAGGCTCCATAACTTCAAACGGCGTAAGAAAAACCTTATCAGCAATATCGTGCGATGTAATTGTATGCTGAGTGACTGCCTGCTGAGTGTCCATACTATCAATTGGTAACGTGGTATATTCAATTTCAGTCTGACCAGACCATCGATGCACTTCTCTACTTTTTAGAATAGCTCGTTTAGCGGTCTCTTTTACTATCGGCTCTGGTGTAGGCTTGTTAGCCGTGTTAGCAATTGGTTTATCAGTAGCGTTACCGCTAGGCTGCTTATTCGTATTCTGGCTTGGATTGCTATGCTTGTCTTTTAGATAGGCTTTATGCTCTCTATTAGTGCGCCAAGATTTACTAAATCTATTACTGTTAATCTGCTCAACGATGGATATGACCTCGTCTTCAGTCAGTAGCTTATCTTGTTTCTTCTTTACATAAGACACTATCCCACTCGTCAATACATGTTCAGGCAACTCATCACGAGTTTTCAGCTCACACTCACCGATGAAAGCAATCATCGAATGAAAGTAGCTCAGCTCCAAGCCCAATAAATCTGCGAGCGTCTTGATATGCAAATAATTTTGGCGCAGTGGGTTCTGGAATTTGAATTTACTTCCATTCGGGAATGATTGCGTCCACTGTCTTTTGTTCTCGCTACCATATATCCACCCTTTATAGTTTTTGGTTTCAATCACAAAGATGCCGTATACAGAAACGATGATATGATCGATTTGGGTACTGCCACCATTGGCTCTTGGCAAGGTAATACCGTTTAATCGGTGATAAACATCTTTTTCAAGCTTTAGCCACATGGCGACGTTGATGACGGTCTCGCCTAGGAAGCCTTTAAAGCTGGATTTTAGGGACATAGGAAGCATCTTTTAAATTCATAGCAAGTTATATTTAACTTACTAGCAGGGCTTATAAATATTGATAACTTATGCAAACTATAGTCAAGTCTATATAAATCCGCTACAGCGTCATCCTCGCTAAGCATATTAATGTATAACTTGCACTCGGTTTCCTTGTATCGAAATTATATT
>NZ_JBJDOS010000014.1:0-30177 GCF_044900935.1 Psychrobacter sp. NPDC078501
TTGAGCGTACTGTACTACGTGGTGAGATACAGGCACGGGTTGGTAACACGCCCTTTATGCTTATGGGAAATTATCCTATCTTGATAATAATAACCCTGTTATTACTAATAAGCTATTTTGGCAAAGGTCTAACCACACTTAGAAGACGAGGGTAATAGTAAACTTAATCATAATAATTTAATCAGCGTAAGTTTTTTATTTTTTCTAGGTAACGTCCTAACGCACGTAAATATAAAAGTTTTAAACTATTGATCACATAAGAACTGATTGAAAAAATTATGTTGACATAAGGCACGCGCCTCATACTTAAAAAGAGATAGCTATATACGGTCTATCATCTTTTAGTTGATACTTTCATTTAATGCACGCGATTTTTGATTGTCATCTGCCTTAGTACCAAATTCAATAGTTGCATGTTGTATATTCTGATGCGCCAAATCTTCCTTGATGTTTTCTTTCATAGTAATAGTCTCTTCAAACGTTATATCGGTCTTCGGTACAATATGAACTGTAAGAGCATTCTCAGTGGTACTCAAAGCCCAGATATGTAAATGATGAAAGTTTTGAATAAAATTATAGCTCTCTAAGATAGCAGTGATTTTACTGAGATCAACATTTTGAGGTACTCCGTCGATAGCAAGCTTGATACTCTCTTTTAGTAGACCCCAAGTCGATAACAGTATAACGACTGAAATAATCAAGCTAACTAGAGGATCAACGATATTCCAACTTGTATAGTAAATAATAATGCCCGAGATAACGACACCTACAGAGACCAATGCATCTACCATTAGATGCAAGAAAGCACCTTTGACATTAATATCGTCTTTTTGACCTTTGTAGAATGCAAAAGCAGAAACAGTATTTATAAATACACCTATTAGAGCTGTAATAATAATAACTTTTCCTGCAACTTCCGGTATCGTATCAAATCGACCCAAGGCCTCATACGCAATACCTATAACGATTGTAACTAACAATATGGCGTTAATAAGAGACGCCATTATAGAAGCTTTTTTGTAGCCATAGGTATAAAGCGTAGTAGATGCTTTCTGTGCTAATTTCATTCCAATTAACGAGATTATTAAACTGGCAACATCACTTAAGTTGTGGCTAGCGTCTGCGATTAAAGCTAATGAATTAGTTGAGTAGCCCACTATAAACTCGATGAGCGTAAATGCAGAATTTAGACCAATCCCAATATAAAAAGCTTTATTCATATTTTTAGGGTCTGGAGCTTGATGACTGTGGTTATCTGAATTACTCATAATTTACCCTTGTTTAGGTTGCTGCATTTTATTAAAGGTAGAAAATAAGTTTATTGCATATTTTCTATATTGCACAGTCAATATTGCTCTAATACCGTAGACCCACTTATTTTTATCAATAAACTGAGCCACAACTTGATTGTGTGTCCTATCTCTCCTTGGGCGAAAAAAGCGGATTTTACTGTAATCTAACTGGCTTACGTAAGCTTCTTGTTCTCATGTTCAAGCTCTTTAGTATGTGTAGCTTAGTCTTGAATGTTGGTTAGTATAGTTTCATTAGTGTGCTTTTTATGACATGACCACATAAAGGTGTAATCGTTTAATGCTTCAATCAGCATACGAACGGCGCGTTCTTTAATCTCAGGAGTGTAGGTTTGTCTTTTCATTATCGTATTCTCTCAGAAAGATGATTTACCGCTTCTTAACAGCGCGTGTAAAACCTTGCATCTGACGACTAAGCCGGTCTTCATAGTAAACTATCCCAGTATTGTCAGAAACTTAACGTCTTGTGAGGATGTACTAAGTGCTAACTTCAAAATAATTGAAATGCTTACGCTAAATGACGACAAGAAAAGCCTAAGCAATCTAACGAAGAATCAGATATTAAAAACCTAATCTGTATGACAAATAAAAAAATGCCTCTGGGAGTTGACTCCCAGAGGCATTTAGTTTTAAATGTAGATAACGGTTACAGTGTGTTGACGCACCCTGTAACGAACAAATAAGCACACAGACTGCGTTATTTGAACAGCATTAAATGCCCGTATAGGTGCATTTTATCCAAAATCTGCTTTCATATCAACTCTATTTGCTATACATTTTAAAAACTGCTTGTTCGCTCGTTACATTTTCGTGCTGCTCTCTCTGTACCCGTTACCCGTCAAATGGGTGGCAGGCCTCGGTGACGACTGCGTTTGACATAAGGGTGAGCTCCCTACAGGGGTGACTAGACAAAGGATCAGAGCAACGCAATGAGTGGTTACTTGTGCATATCGTAGCGGTATATTGGGCGAACGCCCTTGCTAGCGTATGACAGCACAGTAGCGGTTATGAGCGTGTCTAGGCGGTGCTATCAGCCGTAATCATAACAGCCGTAGCTTGATACAGTGATACGGTCTTGATGACGCGATGGGCGATGAAGTCGGCATGACTAATCACATCAAATTCAAGGAATGCACTAAAGTGTTTGTGAGTATTTTTATTATACTCATAATTGCTTTAGGGTGAGTGTTCCTTGAAATCTGCTCAAGGCTCCAAAATCAGCATAAATTCACTTAGGCTAATTTAAGTAGTATATAGCCCACTAGGCTATATACTATGAGAGTTCAGAGAAAAATTTAGAATATTTATTATACAACCATCATTTATTCAGTGAGTCGATATTGTCATGGTGGATTCATAAGCTTAGTGTGAATAGAACGGGATTGACTTATTTATTGTTAATTGTCTCTCGCATCTTTTCAATCTCTGCAGTCAATGAGCTACTCTTTTCCTGTTCTGATTGATAGTTAATTGAAAGCTCATCATACTGCTCACTCAATGCAGTGTGCTCAGTACTAAGCAAAGTTCTCTCATGATTTAACGTGTCGTGTTGCTTAATCAGTAGCTGATGATCTGCTTCAATCTTAGCTTGCTTTTGAGTAAGCTGCTCATTAATCCCTGATAACTTATCACGTTCAGCGATTATGGCCTTTAACTCTCCTTTCACTTCTGCTGTAAGATTCGTTATCTCGTTGCGCTCAATAACGACTGTCTTTAGCTCATCCTTAGTTGCTGTCAGTTCTGTTTGCAGACGCGCGATCTCTGCTTTATCGCTATTAGCAGTGGCTTCAAGCGTGGCCACCTTCGATATGTTGGCACTCAGCTCTTTTGATTGCTGATCAAAACTGCTACGCAGGTCACCAAGTTGGGCCTGAGCTGCCACTGTTTTAGCTCGTTCAAGTTCTAGCTGGTGCTGAGTATCGCTGAGTGTCTGTGTCAGCACATCCCGTTCAGCAGTCACTTGAGCCGCGGTGATAGCCGTTGCCTCTGCAGTTGCTGTGACCTCATCGAGCTGTTCTAACAAATCAGCCTGCTCACTCTCTAGGGTCTTAACCGCTTCTTGAGCCTCATCTGTCTCAGCTTGCGACTTGGCCTTAATACTCTCTAGAGCCTCCCGTTCTTTAACCAGACGATCATTGGCAATATCAATGGCCGTCTGCCACATATCCGCACCAAGCGTTTGTAAGCGTTCAGTGATACCACTTGGTAGCTCAACCTGTCTTAGCTGCTCTTCTTGTTGGTTATCCTGACGCCAAGACTTCATAGCTTCACTGATGGTCGTGAATGATCCACCACCCAGCGCCTTACGCACTTCGGCTAAAGTAGGTTTGATACCTTGTTCGTGCAGTTGATCAGCAATAGCATGAATTTGCTGTGTAGTAATGGCCATAATTATTGTCCTTAATTTTGTATGAGTAAATATGTAGCGTTTGTAGTATTTTTTATATAGTATAATACAATATACAACATACAACATACAACAATATAAGGCTTAAAAAAACCTCAAGTAATCTTGAGGTCACAATCATTAGATTAGGGCTAACGATCAGTTAAGTACTCTTCTAGCGCATTACTATCATTTATTAATGATTAGCGCCTGTTTGCTTGGTTTTATCCTTAAATTTGGCAATGATACTGGCCTCAGTAAAGAACGCTTATGGTTTAATACTGCCACGGCTAACACCTGACCAGTCGGTGACTTCTGGAATGTCTGATAGATCAATGTCGTCATCATTAAGCGTTGCTAAATGCTCTAAATCTACTTGTTGCTTGGCCGTTAGTGGTGGTAGCTCGTCTATTTGATAACTAACTTTGTTCACACTGGCTCCCTTTCATTTTTTTGACACGTCTAGCTGAGATAATGCGTATAACCTCACCATTATCTATTTCTGTTTGCGTATGGGCTACCAATAGGACGGCGGTACCGTCTACTGTACCCAGCGCTTGCCACTGCTTTTCATCATTTTCATACCTGTCTTGCTGACGCAGGCATAAAAGGTCTAGAAAAACTCGGGCGGCTGCCTCAAATAATAAACGGTGCTTACGCTGATTGGTGTTTTTTTTGTTCATCCCATTCAAATCTAATACTTATCTGTTCTCTCTGTCAGTATGCTCTTTATAGATTAGCAATTCATCTTGACTGACAGCTGTTACTTTCTGGTATTCAAAAGATAGCGGTACTTGATTGGTTTGCGCCACTTGGGTCAAGAACAATTTAATCGCTTGAGACGGCGTTAGACCATAGCTTTCAAACACGGCAAAAGCATTTTCTTTTAGCTCTTGATCGAGCCTGATATTATAATTAGTTGTCGTCATGGCATTACAAATGGCTTATCTGTGTACATATAATATAAACCATTTGTATAGACAGTACCAGATTAATCACTCTTTTTTCTTTGCTATGATTTTTGCTTAGGGAACGTATAACCTACCGCCAGCAAATGCTTTTTATGGGTCTTTAAAAAAGCTTCATCTCTTAATTGAGTGTGTAACCAGCTGATCACTTCTTGGGTACTTTTTCCTGAAGGCGCATAGCTACCAAATGGGGCATAGTTAGCCAATAGAGGCGCAAAACGGTCGATCTGTTTGACTGTTAAGGATGGTATATCTCTATTCTCATTATTCTGATTTAAGTCCTCCAGACTTTTTTTCTTGGTGGGCTTAGCTTTTACATTAAATTTTAGTCCTGTGACGGTACGACCACGTTTGACGTTTTCATAGGTGATTTTAATATCTGACTTTTCTGTTATTTCTTCAACGCTTGGGTTGATGACTCGACTTTTTAGGTTGTTAATACGTTCGTAAGATTTAGAAAGAGCTAGCTCCTCTCTAATTTCTTCAAGTGACATTGTCCACGAGCTCATTGCCTCATGTTTTTTGGCCAGATGGTATATATCTATTGAATATTCACCCTTCAGTTTAAGTACATCTTCTTTTTTATATTTAGTGAATGGATTATTTTCATCAAAAACCTTCAACATCAGTAGCACTTCATCTGTAAAACATAGAGACACATAGCCATCTTCATATATTGATCTGATGACCCACTGTACATTGACACGGCTACCGCGTTCATTTCTATAGCTAAAAAATCGCCTCATCATCGTTTCACTAGCATCTTTTAATTGAGTATAAGCAGAATCCACTTGAATGTTGCAAGCCTCTGCAAATGCTTTCGCGGTTATCTCTATAGTGTCTTTTTCAGTGGCATCTATCAAACGCACTACTGAACTAGCAAGCAACAGCAACCGTTTTTCATCAAGTGTCATTTCATAAAACGCTTGTAGAATACGATTTTGCATAACAACCCAATTTGCAGGGTATTTCTTCTCATATAAACCAACTTGGTTAGTCATATCTACGCCTTAATACTCAAATCTATCTAATTGTAGCATAATACCTGCTGATTGTAGCTTTTAACCTAGCTGATTGTAGCTTTTAACCTAGCTGATTGTAGCATTAACCTAGCTGATTGTAGCTTTATAGATCTTGAAGCCCTTAACTGGTAAGGTCTGAGAGCTTCCTAAAAGTCTTTAAAAATCTTTAAAAGTAAAAAATATGTTTTTATATTAAATAATAGGAAAAAAGCTCAAGAACTGACGGATTTGAGATGATAATATGAGCGACCAATCACTTATAGAACTGTTCAGTAGCTCAAAACGCTATGGTCAATTTACTCGGTATCAATCTTTATTCTCATAGTTCGGATTAAGCTTTGATCTTTGAAAATCTTCAAAAGCACGGTCAAAGATATTTTGAATGTCTTCATCTGTCATTCTGGCCAACGCTGTTTTCATACTCTCAGTATCAGTCTCATTTTTTGTAGATAACTTGTCTTCATTTTCAATAGTCATTATCGACACCTCTGTAAACACATCTTAAAGCATTGCTAAAACGCATAAAAAATACTCTTATATGCGTTCTACGCTCTGTTCGATACGATGGTAGCTAAAGCTATTTTAAAACGCTTAAAACAGCTAAAAATCGTCTTCTAGCATTTCGCTAATTAGAAGACGATTCAGTTGTACTGATGAATAGGCTATTGCTAACAGTAACAGTTATTGAGCTGCTGAATCGTCATCAAACAATGAACCGTACTCACTATCTTGATTGTCTTCATGTGAAGTAAAACTGCTTGATACCATCTTAGCCTCACCTTGCATCTTATGAGCAATTGACTTTAAAAACTCACGGTGCTTTTTCAAACGGACATATTTTTCATTATCGTGTGCATCTAAAAAAATAGCTTGCAGTTCATGATTGTCATCATCGTCTAATGCGTTGGCCAACCACTCCCCCAATATTTTATGTGCTTCAAGCCTGTCCTGATCAATCTCTTTTTTAAGAGCCTGTAATTGCTTAATCTTATTTGCAAATAAATCATCTGATATTACTGACATTACCTCATCCTTTTTTTAGCCAACTATGATAGAGTTGATCCTAGCAGTACATATACAGGTATGCAAGGTAGTAAAATACACAAGACCACTTCGTTTCGTGGGCGCAGTAGTATTTTAACCCTCTGTTAAGAGCGAACTTAGGAGTTTATGTAAAAAAGGCCCACAAGGGGCACTATTTTTTTACATAAACTCCGTCGTTCGGCAGGGGGCGAACCCCCTACAACCCCCAAAAAATCATCTCTCAATACTGGGTTTTTTTGCTATGAATAATAAAGGGTTTCATCTGTCAGTTAGCGCCGTTAGTAAGGCGAAAAATCATAGCGTGGTGGCAAAGTCGGCTTATAATTCTGGCTCAAAACTGGTTGATGAGCAGTCAGGAGTCGTCCACGATTACACCAGTAAAGCTAAAGACAAAATCTTAAATTTAGTGGACAGTGATGGTACTAAATACACGCAAGTTATTGAGAAAAATGTGATGCATACGGCGTTGATAACGCCAACTATTGCTGGGGATCTAGCAGTGACACGTGAGAGTTTTTGGAATGATATCGAACGCATTGAGACTCGTAAAAACGCGCAATTGGGTACTGAGATTGATGTGATGTTTCCTGATGGGATAACCGCTGATCAGCGTATAGTTCTGGCCGAGCGCTACGCTCAAACCTTATCTGATCGCTATAACGTGCTTGTCGATGTAGCCATTCATCGGCCACACAGTCACGAGAAACATGTGGGGGAGGTTGAAGTGGTTGAGCTGACCAGTCGTAACTTTCATGCCCATATTTTACTCTCAAGTCGTGAGATAGTAGCGGATGTTGAGGGTTATGCTTTATCAGCACGTAAGAATTGGTTGCAGTGGTCAACGGAGGAGCGTTTATCTAAGGGGTTAAACGGGCGCGGCGATGAGCTTAAATATCAACGCACCCTTTGGGCGGATATGGCCAATGAGCTACTGCCTGAGAATAAAACCATTAGTGAGAAATCCTACCGTGAGCTGGGCATCAGTCGTTTACCAAAAATGAAACTGGGCAAGTCACTATATAAGGATATTCTCAAAGGCAATCGTTCAGTGATTCACGAGTACAACGAGACGATTGATGAGATCAATGCTTACATTGAAAAAAATGGTCTGGTAATTGAGTATGACGACAAGGGCCGTATTGACCTAGAAAGCAATGAACAAGAGGTTAACGGCGTCACAATACATTATAAAAAGCGTAAGCCCTTTGCGCGAATTGAGCTCAGTAACATCCGCTTTGTAGATCCTGCCGCTGAACTTGAACCCGCTATCCTTAAAAATAACAGTCAGACGCATAGTGATGCGGCCAATGATCACGCACTTGATGAGCTTTTAGCAATCTCAGCCGACTTTGTGAGTCAAAAAAAGATGGTACGCAGCGCCTTATTTTCAACCATTGATGCGCTGCATGAAGAGTTAGCGCACCAGTCTAAACAGATTATTACCATTGATAAAAACATTAAGAGTACCCAGCGGTTCACCGAGGAGGTGGGACAGGATTTTAGCGAGCCCCGCCAAAAAATGATTGAGCTTGCCCGGAAAATACATACGAAAGAGCAAAGCGAGGCACTAAAGACGGCTTTAGTGTTGGTTGATCAATTTAGACAAGATGACACTCTACAAACAGGCCGCGCCGTTAGCCGCCTTGAAGAGCAGCTGTCAAAGATTGATAAAACGGTGATGAACAATAAAGCAGTTTTAAAAAAGCTTATTCCCCTTAACAATCGAGTTATTGATGATCATAAGGTGCTTAAGGCCACCCTAAAACCGTTTGCCGCAACGCTAAATAAGCTGGCTACTGACTTTAAAGCGCTTGATGAGATTGATGTTGAAAAAACTGAGCTGCAGCGGCACTGGCGCGAGGCGTTTGAGGCTTTGCAGGCGATCGAGGTAACGAGCAACATTGACACCTATCATAAGTTCGCGGCACTGGCAGATCTTGATGTTGAGCGTTTTAAAGCGCTTGAGCAAGAGCGTGAGGCGCTGCGTGCTCTTAAAGCGGTAGAGATAGATGATACCGCTGAGGCACGTTTGAAGATGCTTGTATCTGATGTAAAGACATTTAAAACCGCCAATAATGAAGACATCAAACAATTAAAGCTGCAAATCAATACTAGTCAAAAAACCTATCAGCGCCTATCGCCGTTTTATGAGCAGCGTATTGCCCTTCTTGATCAAAGTGAAGCGGTGATTGTGCAAGATGATAACTTATACGATGAGATTACCCGTACCAAGACCACTCAATTGAACGCAGATCGGCTTGATGACTGGCGTAATCGTACCATGGCGCTCCAATACCAGCTCAACAAAGCGCATGAGCAAGCCGAAACTGAGAACAAAGCCAGGCGTGAGCGAGAGGAAGCAGAGAAGCGGCGGCAAGAAAAACAACAAAAAGAGCAAGATGCTACTGCCCTTGCGCGTACCCGACAGGCAGAAGTCAAGGCGTATCAGAGCAGGTTTGATAATATGCTGGTACGGGTTAAAGACCGTATTGATAAGATCGACTTTAAAGTGATTGATACTACTGCCACTGTGATAGAGGCGGCTGAAAAGTTAGCTGCTGAGGCCCTCGTTTTAAAAACGCTTCAGCATACTGATAATGTCACCGCGTTGCAAAAGCGTTTGCGAGACACGGATGCAGAACGGGTGACGATAGACAGAGATACATCGGTACAGACACTATTACAAGCGCTCGGCACGCTTCCTAGCGACCGTCATAAAATTGATACTATAAACGCGCTTAATGAGCGTTTTGAGCAGGTTCCTGACATCCGCGTGGGCACGCAAAATTTAGCGCAAATCTTGGCCGCACAAGTGCTGGATATAGACAAGGATATTCAAGAAAAAGCGCGCCATTACTCGTCACCACGCCCATTTTAGTTGTGATGATTACAATAATGAGTACTTACTATGAATAAAAATGACCGAACTGAGCAAGACATACACGATCAACTTGTTAACCTAGTGACTTCATTGACTCCGGTCATTGGGGCCTTGCGTGAGCTGATTAAGCGAGCCGATGATGCGGTAGCGAGGCGGCTTGAGCGTTCGCTTAGCGGTATTGATAGCAAGGTGAATGAGGTGTCTTCTGCCATTGAAGAATTAGGTAGTAGCGCAAGCACGACTTCGCAGGCATTGAGTCAGTATCAAGAACTCGTGTTAAAGCAGCTACAAGCGGCAGTGACTGCTTTTACTGACAATGAGATGCCAAGTCGTTATGATGACAAAATAGCAGGCATTATCACCGATATGAAACAGCAGATTGATACGGCTGTACAGTCGGTGGTCACTGCTAAAAACGCCAGCATAGAGGTACAAGTGAGTACCATGCAAGGAGTTGCTGATAAACTTAGCGAAAGCGCTGACAATCTAGCTCTATTCACCAATCAGTACCAAGCTGGTCATAAGCAGATTATTGAAGATATTGAGACCTTTGAGACCACCACCAAAACGCGGATAGAGCAGGTCGAGGGTAGAGCTAGTAAAGACTTGGATAAAATTCATAAGTCCATTGAGGCTATGAGTATTAAAAGGATTGCAGCCGCTGTCGCAGCGGGTACGATAGCTGTGATAATAAGTTTGGTGGCCCTGGTATTTTGGTATGTGCCAAGCTTTGATGAGATTGCAGAGATGAGATACCAGCAAGCAGAGCTACAGCGCGGCATCGATGAGCTTGAAACGGGGTGGAAGCAGGCATTTGATAACGCTCAAAGTCAGCAGATTATTTTGGCTTGTGATGTTGATGAAGCGCAGCCTGATGCAATCAGCTGGTGCGTTAGAGCAGACAGTAAGAGTGTTTTGAGAGATGAGAGAGGCTTTGTTTATTATAAAATAGCTGGGGTGCCGCGTGCAGAGCCGACTGAGTAAAGGCATATGGTAATAGTAAGCCATATTGCCCAAAAGTGCGTCTTCTGAGACATATAAGACGGAAAAAAGCTTGTTTGACTGTCATTATCTTTGTCTATATCAAGAAGCCAGATAATGACACTTTATCTGGCTTTAAGGATTATTGTTTCTTGTTAAACAAGAAGTCTGTAAATATAAGCTAAAGCCATTACGCTGCTTGGTCAGTGTGAGCTGTGACCAACTCTATAAAAGCAGTTTCAAGGGTGCTTAACGCATGATCGTCAACGATAAGACCGTCATCTAGCTGTCGTTGCACCCAGACATAAACCGCTTCATCATTATAAAGAATGGGGTCAACACCAAGTAGGGTTGCCAGCTGTACGCCTTGCTGTATTTGTAAGCTTAATAACAGCTGAGAGGCTAACGTTTTAGTCTGTTCACTAAACCATGTGCAGCTATTGAGCCGAGATAGATTGTTATTCATTGGTATTCTCCTATAGACCATTATATACATATAATAAATAAAATGACTTACTACAGGTCAAATTATACCTATATTTTAATCTATTGCAAGAGAAAATAACCTTCTGTAGGTCTTTTTATTCGTTTAAAGACAATCACAGCTCATGACAACGTTATTTATGCTGGTGACTCACTGCTGTCCTCATTTATGATTTCGTATAAATCACCAACATTGATTCTAAGATAAGTACATAAAGACTCGATGACATCTAGATCAACGCGGGTGGCTTCTTCATGATACATGCGAGTAATGGTGCCACGATTGATGCCAGTATCTCTTGAGATATCGGCAATTTTAAGGCGTCTTTCACCCATGATGGTCGATAAGTGACACTTCACCATAGTGGTTCCCTCATTCATATTAGTGGTTTTTGATTGGTGAGCGGATTATAACGAATATGAGCGGCTAAAGTATTGCTTTTAGTAGCTCATATTGATACTTGATAGCTACACTTTATATGTTAGCAGTCAGTTTACTGGGGCATCTCAGTCTTTGACAAATTTATGCATTTTTATGAATATTATTCACATAGAAATTCAGTCGATATCAAAGATATAGTTATTTTTTAAAAATGTTGCTATTCATCTAACTATTGAGTAAAGTCTTAATAATACTCAAATACTCAAATACTCAAATACTCAAATACTCAAATACTCAAATACTCAAATACTCAAATACTCAAATACTCAAATACTCAAATACTCAAACTTAGGATTGCTCTATGAAAGTCATTGCTGTGTTGAATCAAAAAGGAGGCAGTGGCAAGACAACTATTGCCACTCAATTAGCTCGTGGCTTGCAGCTGCAAGGACATAGTGTATTGCTAGTAGATAGTGATCAGCAGGGCAGTGCACGTGATTGGCGAGCTGTAGATGAAGATAATCCAGTACCAGTGATAGGTCTCGATAGACCTACGCTTGATAAAGATCTAAAAAACGTCTCTGATAAAGAGTATGTGGTGATTGATGGTTCACCACAAGCAACTAGTTTGGCTTTATCTGCAATTAAGGCGGCTGATTTTGTATTAATTCCTGTACAGCCTAGCCCATACGATGTCTGGGCGACTAGCGATTTAGTAGACTTAGTAAAGCAGCGTATAGAGATGACTGACGGTAAACTAAAAGCAGCCTTTGTAGTGTCTAGGGCAATTCAGAATACTAATATTGGTAAGGATGTGGCTTCAGTTTTACTAGAGTACGGTCTACCTGTGTTAGATAGTAGAATTATGCAACGTGTAAGTTATCCAAATAGCGCAGCATTAGGCAAGACCGTGTTTGATACTGAGTCAGGGAATAGTAATGCGGTACAAGAAATGACAGCATTGGTTAATGAAATTAAAACATTCTTTGATAAGGAGTAAATGATGAGCCTAGCAGCAGGTCGTCCCAGCAAGAAGGTAAAAGATGAGTTATCTTTGTCAGACGTGACCGATAGTCCTCAAAAAACGGCACGAGTAAACTTTAACATTGACAAAGATAAGTATATTGCATTCAAAAAGTTTGCGCTTGATAACCGAAAGACAGTGACTGAGCTATTAACTGAAATGATTGATGAGAAAATAGTTGAACGTTAATCAGTTTTTTAAAGTAGTACGGCTGATTAAATTTGCTCTAAAAAAGCAGGGTAGATAACAGAAAAGGATAAACAGGATTGTTTATCCTTTTTTGTTGGGCGCTATGAATGCCGTTTATCTTGAACGAAGAATTTAGGTTATGAGGTTAAGTATATTTTAGAAATAAGCCTAGGTCCATAATTACCATTATATTTTTAAAAATACCTTTGAAAAGGTATTGATTAAATTATTAAGGTAGAATATACTAGCGTCATCAAATATGAAAAGGATAAGTTCATGACTGCTTCACAACATTTACTAGCTCGTATGAGCCAGCGCTCTATCAGAAAAACTGAATTAGATACGGTTATGGCATTTGGTGAGGTGATAGGCGATAAGGTAGTTCTTAATAAGCAAACTGCAAAAGAGCGACTAGAAGAGCTGAAGTTTCTTTTATCTATTAAAAAGGAGCAGTCAAAATGCAATTAAGTTGTTATGAGAGATTTAAGGCGGGCGAAGAGCTTCATATTGATGAGATTAACACTCTGATTAAGAGCTTAAAGAAAATCTTAAGCAAAGGCGGCATTGTTGTTGTTTCTGAAGGAGATAATCTAATCACAACCTACAACTTAGATAGCTTTAATCGAAAAAAAATAAGGCATGTATAACTTATGAAAATACATAATCCAAGATTTAAATCCTTGATCGAAGACATCCATTCTTTAGTACAGCAGCAGCGTTTTACTGAAGAGCTAGCTGAGGAGGTTTTACTAAAGACACTCGTAATCTATGCTTTAGATGTGAAAGGTGAGCTACCAGATGGTCTAAGCATCAGCAAAAATATGGCTGAAAACAAAGCTGAGTTTGTTAGCTTAGTGCAAAAGCTCAAAGAATCTAACGACAGTCAGATAGCTGCTGTATTCTCGGACGGTGGAGTTTTAGAGAACTTAACGATGCCGCTCACTCACGACTTAATAATCACTTTGCTGGAGTATTCTTCAAACACAGTCGGTAGTTTGGCTGTAGACTTCGTAAGTTTCACTATGACCAGTCATATCGCTACTGATGGTATTCTTGCTAATGTTAGCGTATGTGAGTTAATAAGTGAGATTTTGGCTATCGAAAGTAATCAAAGTGTCTATATAAACTCATTTTCTTCTTTACCCATGGCCGTTGTTGCCAGTCAAAAATCTAATGCGGTTTGTTATGAAACGATTAATAAGACAGACTTGAGAGTGAGCGCATTATCATTAATGAGTCTACATCGGTTTAAGGTATCGTTTACCAATTTCTTAGAAAATCCAGGATACTTAGACTCCAAGATTCAGTTACAACAGTTTGACTGTGGAGCAGCACTTCCACCACTTAGTGCCAAAATACATCGCGATGATTACAAGAATTTTGATCGCTTTAATAGAGTAATGGTTAGATCAAATAAAGCTGAGGTACTTAGCACTTTGCATCTGATAGGTCAATGTAGTGGTAAGGTGGTTGTATCTGTCACTGAGTCTACGTTATTCGGGACGGTAGAAAAGGACTTTAGACAATATTTGGTTGATAACGGTATGTTAGAAGCTGTGATATCGTTACCAGTTGGTATTTGGCCAACAGCTAGTGTAAAAACATCACTTTTGGTTATAGAGCCAAAAGGTGGTTATAACACTGTTCGCTTTCTAGACCTTAATGAAACTGAATGCGTTAAAAAGACAGATAAACGTCTACTGGAACTGACTGATCAGGATAAGATCCTATCTTATCTGCACTCTACAGAAGATTTAGGCTATGCAATATCTCGTACACAGCGAGAGATTGAAGAAAATGATTACTTTTTAGATTGCAGCCGGTATGTACTAGATCCAAAGCAGAAGAAAGTTTTAGCATTGCTAGATAAGTCAGAAACGGTTGCTCTTGGAGATATAGCTGAGTTAGAACGTGGCTTGCCATTTAAAACCAAGGATGGGGACTACCGTATTCTGGAAGTGACTACCGGCGATTTAAATGATATCGGCGACATATCCAGACCGACTAAAGAAGTAAAAGTATCGAAAGAGGATTTTGATAAAAGTAAATCTGGAATATTGCAGCCTAATGATATCGTTCTAGTTATTCAAGGTAGTGCAGGAAAGCTGGGTATCATTCCAGAAGTCATTCCAAGTACGGACGATGAGTATTGGATGGTGAGCAAACCAGCAATAGCGATACGAGCTAATTCGGAAAAAGTTGATCCTAGGTATTTATATGCTTACTTATCTTCTGATGTTGGCCAAACGCAGCTTTTGGGTATCACTCAAGGGGCTGCAATAGCAAATATCTCTCTAAAGGAGCTTAGAGACTTACCTATCATTCTACCTTCATTAGAAGAGCAACAGCCGGCAGCTGCTTTGGTGGAAGATAGTAGGCAAGTGCAAAGGAAAATACAAAAACTAAAGTCGGACTTTTTTGCTAAGAAAGATGAGCTTTGGCATTTGTAAGCTTTATTAGTTACTCCTGATTTGAAGGGTAACTAAACAAATTTTGATACGCATAAATACACTTTGATATATCGCGATATTTTATTTTATAAACATTAATTTTACAGGTCTTTTTATGACAACAAGCACTCAACAACGCGCAGAGTTACACCGCCAAATCTGGCAAATTGCAAATGATGTTCGTGGTTCAGTCGATGGCTGGGACTTTAAGCAGTATGTATTGGGTACGCTGTTCTATCGTTTTATTAGTGAGAACTTTGCCAGTTATATTGAAGCAGGTGATGAGAGCGTTAATTATGCCGCGCTTCCTGACAATGTGATTACTGATGACATTAAAGACGATGCCATTAAAACCAAGGGCTATTTTATTTACCCAAGCCAACTGTTTGCCACGATCGCTAAAGGCGCTCACAGAAACGAGAACCTTAATACAGACTTAGCAGCTATATTCAAGGCGATTGAAGGCTCAGCCAATGGTTACCCATCAGAGCCTGATATCAAAGGCTTGTTTGCTGATTTTGATACCACTAGCAACCGGTTGGGTAATACGGTTGCTGATAAGAATATGCGCTTAGCAGCCGTACTTAAAGGCGTTTTAGGTCTTAAGCTAGAGCAGTTCGCTGACAACCAAATCGACCTGTTTGGTGATGCTTATGAATATCTCATCTCTAACTATGCCGCCAATGCGGGGAAATCAGGGGGCGAATTTTTTACCCCGCAAAGCGTCTCTAAGCTCATAGCACAAATTGCCATGCACAAGCAGGAAACGGTTAATAAGATTTATGACCCAGCCGCAGGGTCAGGGTCGCTATTACTACAAGCCAAAAAGCACTTTGATAACCATATCATTGAAGAAGGATTTTTTGGTCAGGAGATCAATCACACCACCTACAACCTTGCGCGTATGAATATGTTTTTGCACAACATCAACTACGACAAGTTTAATATCGTGCTGGGCAATACCCTGTTAAATCCGCATTTTGGTGATGACAAGCCGTTTGATGCTATTGTCTCCAACCCACCTTATTCGGTGAAATGGATTGGTAGCGACGATCCAACCTTGATTAACGACGAGCGTTTTGCGCCCGCTGGTGTACTAGCACCCAAATCAAAAGCCGACTTTGCCTTTGTACTTCATGCGCTGGACTATCTATCGAGTAAGGGACGTGCAGCAATCGTTTGCTTCCCTGGCATATTTTATCGCGGTGGTGCTGAACAGAAAATCCGTCAATACTTGGTAGATAACAACTATGTAGAATCCGTGATTTCCCTAGCGTCTAATTTATTCTTTGGTACAAGTATCTCTGTCAATATATTAGTACTATCCAAGCATAAAGCTGATAACAAAACTCAGTTTATTGATGCCAGTAAATTATTTAAGGCAGAGACCAATACCAATGTTCTGACTGAGGCAAACATTGAGCAGATTATGCAGCTGTTTGATAGCAAAGCAGACAGCGAGTATGTAGCCGTGAGCGTCGATAATAGCGCGATTGCGACCAATGACTACAATCTGTCCGTCAGTGCCTACGTGGAAGCAGAAGACACGCGAGAAGTGATTGATATTACTACCCTCAATGCTGAGCTGAAAACCACCGTTGCCAAGATTAACCAGTTACGTGCTGATATCGATATCATCGTTGCGGAGATTGAGGCATGAGTGAGTTAAGTTATATGGAAAAGTTGCTTGATGGGGTTGAGGTCGAGTGGAAATCTTTGGGAGAATTAGGTGAACTAGTTCGTGGCAATGGACTACCAAAAAAAGATTTTACTGAATCTGGAATACCTGCTATTCATTATGGACAAATTTATACTTATTATGGTTTATCCACTAAATCAACGAAATCCTTTGTTTCGCCAGAAACAGCAGAAAAGCTAAAAAAAGTTAATACTGGCGATGTTGTAATAACAAACACAAGCGAAAACCTTGAAGATGTCGGAAAAGCTCTAGTATATCTAGGTGAAGAACAAGCTGTGACTGGAGGACATGCGACAATATTTAAACCAGGCAAAGTTATTTTAGGGAAATACTTTGCTTATTTCACTCAAACAAACGTATTTTCAGATGATAAAAGGAGGTATTCAAAAGGGACAAAAGTTATTGATGTTTCAGCAACTGACATGGCTAAAATAGAGATACCTGTTCTACCTCTCAAAATCCAAGCCAAAATAGTCCGAATTTTAGACACATTTACAGAGCTTACCGCAGAGCTTACTGCAGAGCTGGTAGCACGTAAGCAGCAATATAGCTACTATCGTGAACAATTATTAACGCTCGATAATGGCAATTCTGAAATTAAAAACCTAAACGAAATCTGCACTATGCGAGCAGGACAACATATTTCTGCAAGTAAAATCTTGGCAGATAGTAATACAGACCATGTTTATCCATGTTTTGGAGGCAACGGTATTCGTGGTTTTGTAGATAAAAATAGTCATGATGGCTCATATCTACTTGTTGGTCGTCAAGGTGCTTTATGCGGTAATGTTCATCGAATGAGTGGCAAGTTTTATGCGACAGAGCATGCAGTAGTGGTTACTGCTACAGAAGGTGTTGATATTGATTGGCTGTTCCATATGTTAACCCTAATGAATCTTAATCAGTATGCTTCTAAGTCAGCTCAACCTGGATTAGCTGTAGGTAAATTAGCAAATTTAAAAGTTCTGACTCCACCTTTCAATGAACAAAAACGTATTGCTGCCATCCTAAACAAATTTGACACTTTAACCGCTTCACTCACCGAAGGCTTACCACGTGAGATTGCCTTGCGTCAGCAGCAATATGAGTATTATCGTGAGCTACTTTTGAGCTTCCCTAAGACTGAGGTAGCCAATCATGACTGAACATACCAAAACGATTGCTGAATCAAACAACTTTATCGTCCTCAATAAATATACCAAGTGTGATCAGCCCAATGGCGGCTATCAAACCGAAGACGCTTTAGAGCGTGAATTACTCAAAGACCTACAAAACCAAGGCTATGAGTTTGTCGCCAGTTTAAACTCACCCCAAACCATGCTGGCTAACGTCCGTGTACAGCTGCAAGCCTTAAACAATGTACAGTTCACAGACGATGAGTGGCAGCGTTTTGTGATGGAGTATCTTGATAATCCTAGTGATAACAGCACGGATAAAGCCCGTAAGATCCATGATGATCATATTCATGATTTTACGTTTGACGACGGACGCCTGCAGAATATCGCGCTACTTGATAAGAAAAATATTCCACGCAATAAAGTACAGGTGATTAAACAATTCGCCCAGACAGGCACACAAGCCAACCGTTATGACGTTACTGTTTTGGTAAATGGTCTACCCTTGGTGCAGATTGAGCTTAAAAAACGTGGCATTGCCATTCGTGAAGCCTTTAACCAAGTGCATCGTTATAGTAAAGAGAGCTTTAACTCTGATAACTCCCTATATAAATACATACAGCTGTTTGTGATCTCAAACGGTACAGACACACGCTACTTTGCCAATACCACCAAGCGCAATAGAAACAGCTTTGATTTCACCATGAATTGGGCAAGATCAGACAATACCTTAATCAAAGATTTAAAAGATTTTACCGCTACTTTCTTCCAAAAAAACACCCTACTCAACGTGCTAATGCATTACACCGTCTTTGATGTGAGTGACACCTCATTGGTTATGCGTCCCTACCAGATAGCGGCGACTGAACGCATTTTGTGGAAAATCAACAGTGCCTATCAAGCCAAAAACTGGAGCACTCTTGAGAGTGGTGGCTTTATCTGGCATACCACAGGCTCAGGAAAGACCTTAACCAGCTTTAAAGCCGCACGCTTGGCCACGGAGCTGCCCTTCATTGATAAAGTATTTTTTGTGGTAGACCGTAAGGATCTTGATTACCAAACCATGAAAGAGTATCAACGCTTCTCCCCTGATAGCGTCAACGGCTCAGACAGTACCGCAGGACTTAAACAAAACCTTGAAAAAGACGATAATAAAATCGTTGTTACCACTATCCAAAAACTGAATAACTTGATCAAAGGTGACAGCGACTTATCTATCTACTCTAAGCAAGTAGTGTTCATTTTTGATGAAGCACACCGTAGCCAGTTCGGGGAAGCACAAAAAAATCTGAAGAAGAAGTTTAAAAAGTTCTATCAGTTTGGCTTTACAGGAACGCCTATCTTTCCAGAGAATGCTTTGGGAGCAGAGACTACCGCTGGAGTGTTTGGTCATGAGCTGCATTCTTACGTCATCACTGATGCCATTCGTGATGAAAAGGTATTGAAGTTTAAAGTCGATTACAACGATGTACGGCCCCAGTTTAGCGGCATTGAAAGCGAGCAAGATGAAACCAAGCTTACCGCAGCCGAGAACAAACAGCTGCTATTGCATCCTGATCGTATCAATGAGATATCGCAGTACATATTAAAGCACTTTAGGCAGAAAACCCATCGTCTAAAGTCTGGTGGTAAAGGCTTTAACGCTATGTTTGCTGTTAGTAGTGTAGACGCTGCTAAAGCCTATTATGAAACCTTGAAGAAGTTGCAGAAAGACAGCGACAAGCCGTTAAAGATCGCTACTATCTTCTCTTTTGCCGCCAATGAAGAGCAAGATGCATTGGGGGACATTCCTGATGAAGGTTTTGAACCCACTGCTATGAACAGCAGTGCCAAAGAGTTTTTAAGCAGTGCTATTGGCGATTATAACGCGATGTTTAAAACAAATTATGGTGTAGACAGCAAATCCTTCCAAAATTACTACCGCGACCTTGCAGGGCGTGTCATTAATCAAGAAGTGGACTTACTGGTTGTCGTTGGCATGTTCTTGACGGGTTTTGATGCTCCTACCTTGAACACCTTATTCGTGGATAAGAATCTGCGCTACCACGGCCTAATGCAAGCTTTCTCACGTACTAACCGTATCTATGACGCCACCAAGACGTTTGGCAATATTGTGACCTTCCGAGACTTAGAAAAATCGACCATTGACGCCATCACCTTGTTTGGTGATAGAAACACTAAAAACGTGGTGCTAGAGAAGAGCTATAAAGAGTATTTAGAAGGTTTTACCGATATCGCCACAGGTAAAGCGCGCCGTGGTTATTTGGAGGTGGTCAAAGAGCTGCAACAACGCTTCCCTAATCCTGATGAGATTGTCAAAGAGTCTGATAAGAAGGACTTCGCTAAGTTATTTGGTGAGTATTTACGCGTTGAGAACATCTTACAAAACTATGATGAGTTTGCAAGCCTAAAAGCCCTGCAAGACTTAGATGTGAGTGACGCTGAGGCAGTTGAGACGTTTAAGGATGAGCATTACCTAAACGATGATGAGATAGCCGCTATGCAAGCTATTAAAGTGCCTGCTGAACGTACCGTACAAGATTATCGCTCAACCTATAACGATATACGCGATTGGCTACGTCGTGAAAAAGCGGGTGACCAGCAAGATGAGTCTTCGATTGATTGGGATGAGGTCGTCTTTGAAATAGACTTGCTCAAATCACAGGAGATCAATCTAGATTATATCCTTGAGCTGATTTTTGAGCATAATAAAAACACCAAGGACAAGTCTGCCTTAGTCGAGGAAGTACGTCGTTTGATTCGGGCAAGTCTTGGCAACCGTGCTAAAGAGAGCCTAGTGGTTGATTTCATCAATCAAACCAACTTAGATAGCATCCCTGATAAATCCAGTATCATTGACGCCTTTTTTAGCTATGCTCAGGTTGAACAGCAACGTGAAGTGAAAGATATGATTGCCGCTGAAAATCTGAATGAAGATGCTGCTAAGCGTTATATCACTGCTTCTCTAAAGCGTGAGTACGCCAGTGAGAACGGTACAGAGCTGAATGCCATCTTACCTAAGCTGAGTCCACTGAATCCACAATACTTGACCAAGAAGCAAAGCGTTCTACAGAAAATTGCGGCTTTCGTTGAGAAGTTTAAAGGTGTGGGTGGGAAAGTTTGAGTAATCTATAAAGCAAAGAGGCTGTTTGACACACGTCAATCAGCCTCTAATATAATCAGGGCGGTTCATATCTTGAGTACTAGATTTATTCGTGGAAATATATTCAGTATTTTGAACAACATATTACTAATAATATTAAACCAAATATGTATATTTTTAATTGCTATTACAGCCTAAATCACTCACTAACTTAGTATCTTTACTCTTAATTGCTTCTAAGCAAGCAGCATATTTCTGTTTTACGAGTTCTAATTTAATTGTCTGTTCTAAGGCGGAAATTTCGTTCTGATTGGTAGTTGAAGATCTGCTATATACTGAACCAACTGCAGTAAAGACTGATGTTATAATTGCAGACGGAATTTTTGCTACTGCTAAAGCTTCACCATCTACATCTTGCTTATATTTTGTTGGAATACCGTTTTCAAAAGTAAATTCTGCGCTATTATTGGCAAAAAATGATTTAGATATTGGAAGAAATGATGTTGTGGAATACGATGGTGAAAATACTATCGATGAAAAATTTAGATCGCCAATCGTACTACCACTACTTATCGTTACTCTATAAGGTTCGTCTTGTCGATAAAATATGCCAGAACTAGATACTTCCATCTCCTCGGTATTCTCTACCCCTTTATTCTCCGGCCCTTCTTTTTTAATAGTTACTGAAAGACCACATGGGTTATATTCACCTTCCGATTTATATATAAAAACATGTTCTGTATCAGTATTACAGCCGATCGGCGGAAACAAACCAGACCCTAAAGACGGTTTGGTAAAATTACCATAACTAGTTGCTAGATTACTGAATATATCTGTAACGTTACTAGTAGTCTTTGATGTGACAGTGGTTAATAATCCGCTTTCAGTTATCGATATATCTGAAAAGTTTTTACCCATTATATTTTTATTGTGGTTTAGCACATATCTTTTTGATAGATCAGGATATGATGGTGTCGTTTCAAGCGCAACCTTAGTTATATTACTAGCTTCTATAGTAACTTTAACTACAATATCTTTTTTAGGCATGTAATAAGACAAGCCGTGAACATGACTCGAATTTTTATTTTCAAAAGAGGTTATGCTCGCACAGGAAGTTATACACAAAGTAGCAATGACTATTAATATTTTCATCTAGTTATCTCCCATGTATTGTATAGTGCTTCTTACCTGATTTATCTCTGCATTACATCCTATTGTTTATTATTTAGACACAAACTATATTACGCTTAATTTTTAATTCTTTATACTAATAAGAAGTCAAACCACTTCAGCGTTTTGGACGCTCATCACTTACATCTACTTTAGATTCTTGCCGTTTCAGCGCTAAATAGTGCTGATGCTGTTCGTTAGACCTCTCATTTGGCCGTTTTACAGAATTCTTAGTTTGACAATAGATAAATCCTAAACTGGTATAAAGTAGTGTAAGACTTATAAGGAAGCGTGTACTGCTCAATATTTTCTATCTCAACTTATATGTCTTGCTCTTTATAGTCATCAATATCAATATCTGTATATTCATTATTAGAAGTATACCTCAAGAAGACCAAATATTTCACCCTTCAAACCTATTAATAGACCACTTAAAACAATCTACCGTTTCACTATACCCAAAACATAAAACTTCTAAACGATAACCTATCTATCATTTGACTTTTATTTGATATTAAATGATAGTAATATCTTGCTATTATCAATGAACATCAATTATTAAGTCTAACTGATACAAAGAGGTATTATGACCGTTCGTATTTATGTGAGAGCCAGCACTAAGGATCAAGACGCTACTAGAGCATTAATAGATTTGGTTGCCTTCAGTAGCCGCTATGGTGATAGCTATGTTGATTACGTTGAGCACTTCAGTGGTACAAAGCTCGATAGACCAATCTTAGCTAAGTTGCTAAAGGACGCCGAGCAAGGCGATATTTTATTGGTTGAAAGCGTGGATAGATTAAGCAGACTATCTCAAGATGATTTTTCGATTCTAAAGCAGCGTATTAAAGATAAGGGCTTACGATTGGTGGTGGCTGATCTACCAACCACACATACGATGAGTGACGGTATGACAGGTGAGATCCTAAAAGTGATTAACGATATGCTGATCGATTTATTAGCGACCATGGCAAAGCTTGATAATGACAAGCGTAGAGAGCGCATTAAACAAGGATTGGCCAACAGTGGCTATAAACCCACTGGTAAGAAAGCCAATACCGCAAAACACAATCGTATTAAAGCATTGGCTAGTCAAAACAATATGACAAAAGAAGAGATCGCTAAGGCGGTTGGTGTTGGCGTAGCTACCGTTTATCGTGTCTTAAAGCAGGTCAATAGCTGAGGTATTTTAAATATCGACTCAACGTGACCTTTGGTCTTGATTTAAAGGCATCGCAACGTCATAAGAAAATCGTTTTAATGCAATAAGGCTTTATAATAATCATTATATTGCATTCATAATTGTTTTTGCGCAAAATGGCTTATCTATAATCGCTTGAGCCACTCATGATGAATACCCCTATCTCAGATCCTATTGGCGCAGCATGGCTTGTCCGTTATGCCAGCATAGAGCTGGTTTCGCCTTTATATGTCAGCAGTAGTATCGGTGGGCGCAGACA
The DNA here is from genome assembly GCF_044900935.1 of Psychrobacter sp. NPDC078501. Lineage (NCBI taxonomy): Bacteria > Pseudomonadati > Pseudomonadota > Gammaproteobacteria > Moraxellales > Moraxellaceae > Psychrobacter > Psychrobacter sp. NPDC078501. The sequence continues at coordinate 23,668 of NZ_JBJDOS010000014.1, forward strand.
AACCTATAAAGACGGTGACGTCATTCATAACGCTTATCAGGAAACCGCACGTCCACTGGACACTATCATTGCGCACTTACAGTTTCACATGCGTCATGAAGTACTGAATTTAGAGTTACTGGTTCGTCTATTTGAGCAGATAGGGGCAAATGACGTGCAAGCATGGGTAAACGCTGAGCCGACAGGCAGCTATGCCCGTAGAATGGCTTTCTTGTATGAGTGGCTCATGGATAAGCATTTAGAGGTACCGAGTAATATAGGCGGTAACTATGTGGATGCTTTGGATACCAAGAAGTTGGTTACTTCAAGTCCTTCGCAGGTCATCAAGAACGCTCGCTGGCGTATCAATGACAATCTAGCAGGAACCCGTCATTTCTGTCCGATGCTGGTAAAAACAGAGGCCTTTACGCAAGCAGCTGCACTCGATATTGCCACAATGGTTGACAAACTTAACGATGAATTTGGGCAAGACTTACTGATGCGCGCCTCCGTATGGATGACCCTACGAGAGAGTAAAGCCAGCTTTACTATAGAAGGTGAGGGAAAAGAGTTAAAACGCATTGAACGTTTTGCCGATGTGATGGCACGGCGTACCGGCACCGGTGACATTCCGCTTGATCCTGAATCACTAGCAGAGTTGCAACAAGAGATACTCGGTAGCAAAACGGTTATCCAGCAGTATGGTGTCCGTCAATCACCAGTTTTTGTGTCGCATACTCAGGTCAATGGCTTTAAAGAAATTGTGCATTATATTGCTCCACCAGCTGATGACATTGCTGATAAGTTAGAAGGATTACAGGTATTTATGGAAAAGACTGAGGGACAATCAGCACTGATGCGTAGTGCGGTTGCCTCCTTTGCCTTTGTATATATTCATCCGCTGGCGGATGGCAATGGCCGTGTACATCGCTTTTTAATTAATGACGTCCTCAGGCGAGACCAGGTCATTCATGAGCCGATTATCCTACCTATATCACAAGCCATTGCCGAGCATCCCTCAGACCGGCATGCCTATGATAAGATTTTAGACCGTGTCTCTGTGCCGCTCATGAAGCAAATCCGTGATCATTACAGCTTTGATAAACAGGCAGTTACCTACCCTGATGGTATTCGCTCAAACTTAAATTTTGGAAATACTCACCTGATTCAACCTGCATGGCGCTTCATGGATCTAACGCCTCACGTTCAGTACTTATCAGGACTGATTGCTCATGTTATTGAAAAAGAGATGCATAACGAGTCACAGTACCTAAGAAAGCATGACCATGCACGACTGGCGATAAAAGAGATTGTTGAGATGCCCAACAGCTATGCCGATAGAATCATTCGCAGCATGCTACAAAATAAGGGTGCTAAAAGTAATAAGCTACTGAAGGATTATCCGTTTTTGGCAAATGATGAGGTTTGGGACGATATTTTCTCTATCGTTGTAGAGACCTTTAAAGATGAAGCAGATGGTTTGAATAGTTAGACGAACCCTGCTATACGCAGGAAAGTCTGCCTTGATAATCAAGCTCAAGCTAGTCTCAATATTATCGTTCCAATGATGATTCGTTTGTAAAACGATTCGGCGAAAATACCGTAGCCTGAAAAGTAATCAATATTTTTCTTGACCCTATTCAAGCTAATAAACTACTAAAAATAGAATATGTTAAAGGAACTTTGATAACAGATTACTTTTGTTTGACAAGAATTATTACAGCTCCTAAAATTTGAGTATTTGAGTATTTGAGTATTTGAGTATTTGAGTATTTGAGTATTTGAGTATTTGAGTATTTGAGTATTTGTTTAGCTATAACAGCTATCAGCTGACGCGAACACTTAGCTGTAGCTTGTATTTCAGAATAGCTATGCCCAGATTTTAGGAGGCTAGCAATAATCTTACGCTTTTCGGTATCTTTCCTACGCCCTAAATATTTACCTTCTGTCTTAGCATGAGCAATACCTTGCACCTGACGGTTATGTCGATCTTTATAGTCCTTTCTAGCAATAGCAGCGAGCATATCAAGCATCATCGAATTAATGGACTGTAATACGCTGCTCATAAATTCAGTGCTGCTCTCAGATTGAGGCGTCATATATGAGGTCGGTAGCTCTTTTGATACTACCCCAGATTCTTTTCTAATAGCATTCTTTTGAGAGTATCCCAATCAGCTTGGTTTAAACGTGCTAAGCGGTCAATCTGCTCTACCAAAATTATATCGCCTTCATAGGCATCATCGATCACTTACATTAACTGTGGACGTATTAAAGTTGCGCCTGATTCGTTTTCGACATAGAAGGCGGCAATTTTGTGATCATGATCAGTAGCAAACTGTATAAGCTCGTTTTTGGTACGCTTGGCATCTTATTCTTTGGTAGACGCTCGTAGACACGCTCTGATAAACATAAACACGTACAATAGTCTGTTATAAGTAGTTCCATTACAGCAGTCTATTTTAAGTCGTCTATTAATCGGTTTTTGATGCCTTTTAGATGGTTCCCTTGGGGTATACTCATGTAGAACTGCATGTAATAACACTAATTTGGACTTTGATAATGAAAAAGGATAAACCATACATTGTTGTGGTTTAATATTGTTGTAACAACGGTAACTTTACTTATTTAATAGAAGAAAAAACAAAATCAATTAGCGATGTTTAAACTGGTATTCATTGATGGTCACTTTAATTAGATATAAAGTAAGTAAACAAAAAGTCAGTAAGGTAATTGATAACGTGTCTAAACGAACCATAAGTATGTTGGCTAAAGAACTGAGTGTAAATGTCGAAACAATTCGCTTTTATGAACGCAAAGGCTTAATTAAACAACCACCAAAGCCTATGCAGGGCTATAGACATTACCCGAAAGAAACGGTAAATAGAATACATTTTATCAAGCGTTCTCAAGAATTAGGTTTTACGCTAAATGAGATTGAAGGGTTACTTGCGTTAAACGATAGTCCATGTAGTAAAGTACAAGAATTAGCTAATAAAAAACTGATCGCAGTACAAAAAAAGATGGCTGACTTGTTGTTGTTAGAACACGCTTTGGAAGAACATTTAGGACAATGCCAAAATAATGATGACGATAGCCACTGCCCAATAATTGATTCGTTGCAACCGAAGTAAATGATTCACTTAACTACCATTTCCCACTAAAACAGCATATCCAATTTTACTTCTGCGCCTTAATTCAAGTTAGCTTATTCCCCGTATCTGTCGTAGCAGATTATCAAAGATAAATTTTTTATAAATCACCCTTGACTCCGTACTTAGGTACATGCAATACACTTGCATTATCTAATGAGGTATCTATATGAATCAAAAAGAATCAAACCTTCCAATGATAGGAGGCATCATAGCAGCATTAGGCGCAGGCGTATGCTGTGTAGGTCCTTTGCTCCTGTTATTACTTGGGGTAAGTGGCTCATGGATTGGTAATTTAACTGCATTTGAACCCTATAGGCCATTATTTATCGCATTTGTAGTGTTGTTGTTTGGTTACTCAGGTTGGAAAATTTACCGTCCTGTAGAAGAGTGTGAGCCGGGAACGGCCTGTGCAATTCCTAAGAAACAGCAACAACGAAAAGTCATTTTCTGGCTGAGCGCTATAGTTGCGACAATTTTAGTGACCAGTAATTATTGGATACTTTTGTTTGCTTAATATACAGATCAAGAAATTTATAACATTTTAAAATTTGGAGCTAATTATGAAAAAATTATTATTAACCGCACTGCTTTCACTTTCTAGTTTTGGTGCTTTTGCTGAAGTAAAAACAGTTACACTGGAAGTGCCAACGATGAACTGTGCGACATGTCCAATCACAGTTAAAAAGTCATTAGAAAATGTTGATGGCGTTGAAAATGCGAAAGTTACCTACAAGCCTAAGCTAGCTGTTGTTTCTTTTGATGACACTAAAACCAACATCAATGCATTAATTGCAGCGACTACCAACGCTGGCTACCCTTCAAATTTAAAAAGTGAAAATAAGTAATATTTAGCCCCTTAGAACTAGTTACGCGTATCGGAGATAAAGCAGGCTCTATAGGTGCACTTGTTTCGGCAATGGGATGCGCCATGTGTTTTCCCGCGATAGCTAGTCTTGGTGCGGCAATTGGGATGGGATTTCTTAGTCAGTGGGAAGGGGTATTTATCAATACGTTGTTACCACTGTTTGCAGTATTAGCGCTGGCAATGAATATCTTAGGCTGGTTTAGCCATCGTCAATGGCACCGTAGTTTTATCGGTTCAATTGGCCCCATTTTGGTTTTACTCTCTTTATACCCTTGGTTCCAGTACGGGTGGAGTTCATACGTTACTTATACGGGGCTAGGACTAATGGTTGCTGTATCAATTTGGGACATGGTTTCTCCTGCGAATAAACGCTGTGATGATGAAACTTGTACCGCTTAACTTTTTAAGAGGAATAAAATATGTCAACGAATAGTTGTTGCTCGCCAAATGACATCCAGCCAGAACAATTACATGTAGCCATTATTGGTAGTGGTTCAGGGGCCTTTGCCAGTGCGATTAAAGCAGCAGAAGGCGGAGCAAGAGTTACTATCATTGAAGGAGCCGATGTAATCGGAGGTTGCTGTGTAAATGTCGGCTGTGTTCCTTCAAAAATATTGATCCGTGCTGCGCAATTAGCGCATCAGCAACGTACTAACCCGTTTGATGGTTTAGAAAATATTCAGCCACAACTTAGCCGCTCCTTATTAGCACATCAGCAAAACGCTCGCGTCGAAGAACTACGCGATACTAAATATCAACGTATTTTAGAGAGTAATCCCGCGCTATCTTTACTTAAAGGTTATGCACGTTTTAAAAATCAAAATACCTTGCTAGTTCACAAGTCTGATGGTAGTGAAGAAGAGCTGGTTGCAGATCGCATTTTAATTGCAACAGGCTCTACACCAAGCATTCCGCCAATTAAGGGTTTAGTTGATACACCTTATTGGACATCAACAGAAGCCTTATTTGCAGAAGAGTTACCGAGTAGTCTAGTTGTCATCGGCTCCTCCGTTGTTGCTCTGGAAATTGCGCAAGCTTATGCCCGTTTAGGTAGCCGTGTGACAATTCTAGCCAGACATACCCTTTTATATGCTGAAGATCCGTTATTAGGTGAAAAACTGGCAGAGTGCTTTGAAAAAGAAGGTATTAGGGTACTTAATAATACGCAAGCAAGTCATGTTTCTTATGATAGCAATGGTTTTTCATTGGAAACTAACGAAGGAACATTAATCGCTGAAAAATTGCTTATCTCTACGGGTCGCCATGCAAATACTGGAAAGCTTGGTTTAGAAAATGTTGGTGTTGAAACAGATAAAAGTGGTGCCATTGTTGTTAATAGTATGATGGAAACATCAACAGCTAACATTTATGCCGCTGGAGATTGCTCCAATATGCCACAATTTGTTTATGTTGCTGCTGCTGCCGGAAGTAGGGCTGGAATTAATATGACAGGTGGAAATGCGCAACTCGACTTATCTACCATGCCTGCTGTTATATTCACCGACCCACAAGTTGCTACGGTAGGTCTAACCGAAGTACAAGCTTCAGCGGTAGGAATAAATACGATAAGTCGTGTACTTGATATGGAAAACGTACCAAGAGCTTTAGCAAATTTTGAAACGGATGGTTTTATCAAGTTGGTAGCTGAAGAATCCACGGGAAAACTGATAGGCGCACAAATTTTAGCCCATGAAGGCGGAGAACTGATTCAAAGTGCGGCTCTTGCTATTCATAATAAAATGACAGTCGAAGAATTGGCAGGTCAACTATTTCCGTATTTGACGATGGTTGAAGGATTGAAGTTATGCGCTCAAACCTTTAGCAAAGACGTTAAAGAGCTATCTTGCTGCGCAGGGTAATCATTTAACGGTAATGTACTTACAGAAATGTTAATGGAGTGCCATTAATAGCTGTTATTTCAAATAATTTTCTAGCGGTTTTTTCTCAAAATCTTCAGGATACATAGTAATAAAATTCTTCATTTCATTTCTGAATGTGTCTGTATCCCGCTTACCCTCGCCTGACAAACGATGGTAATTATTATAGTCCGCTTCAAATTTCTTTGAGCGCACGATAGGAGGCTGCGCAAAATTCATCCCAGTAGTGCTATGACATTTTTAGAGTGTATCGACTATATAAGGGTAAGACTTTTTAACGCTGTCTCTTGTTTTTTTTCTAAGGCTGTGAATTTTTTCAATAGTTGGCTGAGTCTGTGACACTGTATTTTCCTTTTGTTATTATCAATAAAGAATTTATGGATTATTCAATTTCTCTATAATAATGGCTCTACGCAGAGCTTTTAAGTATTGAGTTTTAAGACCTAAAATGAGTGAGTACCTATACCAGTCATACATTATCTTCCAGTTCACATTTTATAAACATACTCAAGTATAAAAAGTATGTTTCCGTATAGAGTGACTACGACGCTAGTTCATTTTGTTTGTGATAATCGGCATCAATGTGCTTATTTATTACGCTTACTTTCTAAAAATATCATGTCAATTATAATCAATG
>NZ_JBJDOS010000015.1:0-27173 GCF_044900935.1 Psychrobacter sp. NPDC078501
TTTATAATCAACGTGTGTTAAAAAGGTTGCGTGTTGTAAGTGAAAAGTTGTAGTGGTCAACTAATTTAGGATACCCGATAAATTAACTTTTCGAGGCCTCCTGCCGAGGACTGAAGGCTTATAAAAGCTGTTTGTATTTTTAAAGTAACTTTTTTTGTTAGATAAGGCTATAATTTAATTTAATAATTATTAACATTTTTTTTATTTGAGGTTGCCATGGCAGTTCTTCTTGGATTTCTTTTATTGGTTATACCTGCGATATATATTTACTCTTTTATTAAGCCTGAGAAGTTCAATGTACGTACAGGTAAAAACCCCAATGGCAAATATAGCAGAATGCAATTTACAGGCATCACTGCTTTAATTTGGTTTGCAGTGGTAGCTATCGTTCCAATTTTCGTAGACACTGACACTGAAAGCGTTACTGCAAAGAGTTCTGAACCTGCTACAGTCGAAGAAAATCAACCTGAGCAGATTAAAGCAGTAATGCCTGTAGAAGAAGCGGTTACAACACGACAAGAAGCCACATTGGGTCTTACTGTTGATGAGTATGGCAATAAGTAATAGGTATACATCCTATTTTTTACGCAGACTCTAAGATGACCTATGCTGCTAACCTTGTAGCAACCAACTTGAGAGATTTTAATAAGAAAGCTTAATGATAATGACCCATGCTATCGACCTCATAGCCATTGAATTTATATCTAACATTAGCAGTTCGATTTCTGTATAGCACCCGGATTACGAATAGAATATGTATGACAAGTACACCACGAAGTACACTGAAATTATTTCCGCGAGTTAAAACTTTGATACCATTAGCCCACAGCCAAAGATTCAAGTCCTCACTAGGGAACCATACTTACTCCCATAAAACCTATTATTTCCCATCAATCGTTCCTTTAAAAACAGCCTTCTTAGTGTTAGTTTTTTTCTTACGCTTGAACGTTGGTTTTATAGCGTTCATTTCTTGTCTGAATTTTTTCCACTGCCTAGGGTGAGAGGTCTTGATATGACCTACCTTAGAAGTAATGCTACGCCAATCTTTATCGTAACTATATAGATTCTTATCAGTATGAAAGCGTAGAGAGAGCTTGTGTATATCAGAGCGGAGCTTCTTTCTTTTATCGTTGTTGATTGTAGGTTTTTTTGAATTAACAGTTAGGCCAGTTACTGTTTTTCCTACACCGTTAACGGAAGGAGAAAAAATTGTTTGTTTCTTACGGTTTGGATGATGAGCTTTATGAAAAACCATTGAGTATATCTTGGAGATAATATCTGTTTTTTGTCGGTCAGTTAATAGCCGTGAGCTAGAGATGGTTATATCGTCAATATATCTACTGTATGCAACTTGTTGACGGTCCAATTCTTCAACTAGTTTTGGCTCTATATCATAGAAGATTAACTGTGCAAGGTATCCACTAGTCTTCCATCCTTGTGGTAGCTCGTTTTGATACGTTGTTAGTTGTGTCAGAATTTCAGCGATTTCAGGTGCCATACAAAAGAACCCTTGCCAGATGCTACGAATATTTTTGTAGTCACAGTTGGGGAAGAAACTCTTTATGTCTTCTGATATAACAATAGATTTGTTGCAATGAAATGCAGCGTGAGTCCTACAACTGCGAGGGTTTAAGAGATCTGCGACTCCACCCTGCATATAGATGGGATAAAAAACTTTTTTAAGTAACTTATCAAGAATTTTTTGATGAATGGCTTTTAGCCTAGGTTTTGCATTGTGTGTATGTCTTACTTCACCATTGGGCTTGGTTAGTTTTTTTCCTGGGCACCAATATCTATCTTTATTAGCCAGTACATATTCTAGATCTTCCACTGTAATTTCTAATAGGTTAGCAAGTGAGCTAATATTTGCAATTGGTGTAACCTGAGGTAGAGGGTGAAAGCCCATTGTTTAAGCTTCAATCATCGAATAAATTGTTTTGGTAAGGGATTCAATCTGCGTGTCTGTAATTTCCGAGATGGATTCTTGCTTAGCCGCCAAAAACACAAGGACACTTACTGGTATCTGTAAAGCGTCAGCAATTGATTCCAGATTGGATAAGGTTGGTTGACGTTTATCTTTTTCTATTAATGATAAGTATGATTCAGAAACATCTGCTAAAGCGCTTACTTGCAACTGCGTCATATTTCTCAATTTTCGACATTTTTTTATAACACTGCCGATTTTCATATTTTCAACCTTATAAGAGTGGTAAGGCTTGCTGTACTACTCTAGAAACTTTCTAAAAAGCTGAATAAGCTCAATAATACTGGGGAAGTAAATAAGTAAATCACCGAGCGTTTTTAAACCTATGGCCTTATAGTCTGCTTCTTTGGAAGCTGAGTTCTCTATTACTAAATCAAGATTCTCTATTGCTTCTTCAATTTTACGAGTAACACTGGGTTCTAATGTATCATGCGTAGTTGTTTGGATCTCAGCAAGCTGAGCCTGCAACTGTTCTAAAAGTTTTATATCATTCATATTATTTACGACGCTTTCTGACGGCACGGATTGTACCAGTCGACAACACAATCGAACCCGAGAGAAATAACATTAGAACGCCACAAGCCTTATACTGTGGCGAAGCCTCAGTCGAAATACTAAACGAATGACAAGTTGCGTAAGGCCAAACGAGGTAGTACAGAGGTCGAGGTCTTCGGGTGTTGCAGCTATAAAAATAGCGGCTAAAATCAGCCAGTTACAAGGTTCAATTAATAAATGATATCTTCTAAAACGCATCTAGACGGATCGTCTATTCTGAGTTGTTAGGTTACTACAAAACATTACTCTGAGTCAAGTTTTAGATCCGCCTATTAAACTCTAGTATTCAAGATATTCTCTAACTGGACGTTTCTTAAACTGTGAAGCATCTTTTTTGAGGCGATTAATCATCTCAAATTCCCACGCTTTGGGATCTTGACCTGCTGGACTGGTAGAGCTTACTAAATGATTGTAATCTGCCATAAAGCTAGGGTTACGAGCAATACGTCCTAGTTGCTTATCGTTAAGTCCTTCAATAGTAGTCCTATTTTCATTATTAGAAATTTTAGTACCAGTTTTTTCTTTATTTTTTTTCACTTTAAACTTGAATGTAAATCCTGTAATGACGCGGCCTTGTTTGTGTTGTTCATATTCAGAAGTAATATCAGTATGTTCATTTATTTGAGTTATCGCCAGATCTAAAACCCGTCTTTTGAAGGCTTCTATCCGTTGGTATTCGTCCACCAATCCTAGCTTTTCGCGCAATTCTACAAGCGATATCTGACTGGTTGTACCTACTGACCTCCATTGAATTATCAACTCATACAGCCTTATTGCGTACTCACTCTGCAATCCTACGACCTGCTTCAACTCATATTCTGTGTAACGTGCTTCAAGCCTGGTAATCAAAGGAATTACATCACTTGCAAATACTAATTCGACACAGCCTAATTCGTCAATATAGCCGATCTTATCCACCCAACGGCTTTTATAATTACCTATCTTTCCCGAACGTTCATCCACCTTACTATAAGCAAAACCTGCCTCATACAATCCTTCTACTGCCCTTTTCATAGCTTCATACGATGTATGCTTTTCCACATTAAATTGTTTAGCGTAGCTTTGCGCATAAATTCGCAATAATCCACCTGCTTCTATTAATGTTTTTTGTTCCCTTGCCTCGATAATGGCTAAAAATATTAAGCGTTGTTCAACTACTCCTAAGCTATAACTCGCACCAATCAAGGAATTATCCTTAGTAACTAATTGTTTAGACATTTCCATATTCCAACCCATTTTTAACAACTATAATCTAACAATGCTATTAAAGCAACAACTCAAAAAATAAGTTGCTTTATGGGTCGTAAAACGTTGCTTTATGGGTCGTAAAACGTTGCTTTATGGGTCGTAAAACGTTGCTTTATGGGTCGTAAAACGTTGCTTTATAGAAGGCGAAACCCTTTTATGAAAAGCGTTTCAGAGGAGGTAAAAGCTTTTAAAAGTATTTAAAAACATTAAAAACCTTTTTGGTTATTAATAATTAGAGTGACAAAAGAAAAGGCTAGTAAAGATAGCAATGAATTCAATATCAGTAATTTCAAATAATTTAAAAAGAAAGCTCAAAGCTTTAGTTAAATAGGGATAAAAGCATCCTATTAAGCTCCCTATAAGGTTCTAAGTATCGTTTGGTATAGTTGCTAGGTAAAATTTTTCCAACCCCCTTAGACGACCTTTATGAGCTTACCCAGTTCCATGATTGTTCATATCAACTAAAATCTTCGGAAGATTATTAGAATCTCAGTAGTTTTTATTACTGTGCCACCAAGGATCAACCTCTTATCACTGAATTGCTTCTCAAAAAAAGCCCTAGTATCAGCTGATACTAGGGCAATACAAAATTTTATTTTTTAATCCAAACTATTGTATGCTTTTATTCCTGCTTTATCGACTAATCTTTGAGAATTGGAGACCTTATTAGGTGCTGCCACCTCCCTTAATATCAATAACGATTCTAGCACTATCGGCATCAAAGCCTTGACCATATCATTCTGATTTGATGTGTTCTCTACCGATTTTGATCCTTTATCATCCGACTGCAATAAGTGCAGAATCTCACTAATATCTCCTTTCATAAACTTAAGATCTTCAAGGAAACTATTAGTATCTGATTCCAATTTTTTCTTTAAGTAGACACCAGGAGATTGCCCTTCCTTTGCTGCTATTGCTTCTAGTTTTAAGTAGACTTCAGGTTTTAATCTAAATGATACGGTAGGGGTGTACATAATTATCCTTGTTTGCAAATTGTAGACAATAATATATCATAAAAATCAGTTGCTTAAATTCATTTTGTTTGCACTTTGCATGCAGAAAAAAGCGTCTTAAATCAGGTAAGTTTCTGATTTAAGACGCTTTTTTTCATCCCGAGAGGGTGCGTAAGGTGTAGTCATTAAATTGGATAATTTAATGACCAAAAAGCAGGTAGAAAAATCGGTTATTTTCTACCTGTCGTAAGCCTTTTTAGCTAAAAAGGCTTATAAGAGCGTTACGTTAGTAAATCGTTAGTAAAAAGATAGGGAATCGTTAGCTAGATATGAGCAAATTATGAGCAATTGCTGTATGATTGATTGAAAGTTAGCAAATCGTTAGCAAAAGGGTAGTAAATCGTTAGTTAATTATGAGCAATTTATGAGCGTTTTTATAATTGAGATAATTGTCTTCAAGAATAGAGGGAGATAGAAATTTATGGCTAAGAGAACAAAGTTTTCCAAGTTTCGTGATCTTTATGAGGTGATCGAAGAGCTGGCTGTTTCATATACCTATGAAGGCGTGGTTGAGATATTAGCTGAGCGCCATGACCTCATTCTAACGACTGGTACACTGACCAATTATCTTTACCGCTATAGAAAAGAGTCAAAGGAATTATCTGTCGCTACAGATAATTCTAGCAGTGATATTGAGATTAAGCCTGAGGTTAAAAAACAAATTTTTGTTGATTTGTATTCTAGTGACCCAATCCAAGAAAGCAATACGGATGTTAGCGATGAGGCCTATGTACAGTCCACGCATGAAGAATTAGATACGGCTATGAAGAGATTTGAAGCGAAGCTAACAAATAAAAGAAATAGATCTCTTCTTGATAGGCAAGCTATTGATGATAAATAAATAAAAATTTCATAAAGGGACATTTTCCTAGTGTAAAAAGGAGTAATTCATGAGTATTGAAGGTATATCAGTAGCAAGTAACCATTTCATGATGTTTGAAGAGGCGCAACGAGAATACTACCGTCAAATGGGTCGTCTTAACACCTTTGGTTTAGAAAACGAAGCTCATAGCGATAACATACGTAAAAAGATGTTTGAGCTAAAAGATGAGGAACGTATGCTAAGAGAATGTAGCGCGAGCGAACTCTACGTCATACAAAAAGAGCTCAAACAGAAAATTGATGATTTTCTGGGTGAATTAGACGTATAACGTGTTACTGTCACTATTCGTGAAAGTCTAAAACGCTAGATTGATTGAACTGGATGTACTTATCGCTTATATTAAGGGTATATGAATAAGCGATAAGTACTGCTATGAGCACAACCAATTATAATATCCGTCTGGATCAAGAGTTAAAAGACAAGGCGTTTTCGGTGCTTGAAGGCTATGGTTTAACGCCTTCTCAGGCCATTAAGTTATTTTTGCATCAGGTTGCTGAAACCAATAGCATCCCGCTATCTTTTGATTATCAGACAATGCCTAGCACCAATATGCTTGAAGACGGTGATCAATGATTGAATTTGAATGGGATGAACAGAAAAATAGCAGTAATCAACGCAAACATGGCTTATCCTTTGAAGAAGCCGCTCGTGTATTTTTTGATCCTTTGTGTTTGCGTCAGCAAGATCGATATGAAAACGGTGAAGAGCGGTGGCAAGCGCTTGGCGCGGTGAATGGGGTGGCGGTATTACTGGTCGCTCATACTCAAAGAGATAGTGAGGGTGGTGAGGTTATTCGTATCATATCAGCACGACGTGCCACCAAGGCTGAAAGGAGGTTTTATGAACAAGGTGAGCTATAAAGCAAATGAATTGCCGTCTTTAAGCGTTGAGCAAGAAGCCAACTTGCAACGATTGGCGGTGCTTTCAGATCATGATATTGATTTGTCTGATATGCCTGAAGTTACTGATTGGTCGAGCGCGACTCGTGGTAGTGTGGTGGCAGATGATCCTATGGTCGGTGCCAGTATCGTGAGTCCGAGTATCATTGCTAGATTCCAGGATAAGGCTAAAAAGACCGGTGGAAACTACCAAGATATGATTAACGATGCGCTAGAAGAGTATTTGTTAGATCATTAGTCGATAAGATCACAACGTTTAAAATTCCCACCACTTTTTTTTCTTCTCAACCGTAGCTACGGTTGAGTTGTCTGTTTTTTCTTTCTCTTGTTCAACTGGCGGCTCATAGCCCTGCTCAGACTTTTTAAACTCTAGTAGTCTGACTTGCGCGAAATCCTGAATACTGGCGTTGGCTTTATCCAGCGTTTTGTTGAGCTGACTGATCTGCTGCTGATAATTCTCTATCAACTTCTTTTGATCACTCACTTGTTGGCTGAGGTGTTCATTTTTGAGCTTTTCAAGCGCTAATTGGTGTTCAATGTCTGTACTGTACTGAACATTCTGACTGTTCAGAGGTGTACTTTGGACAGTGTTCACTGAACGTTCAGTACGTTTTTTAGAAATTGGCTCACCAAACACGCGCAACATTTCTGAAACGTCTATTTTCTTGTCTGCGGTTCTGGATAGCTCACCATCATTGACTTTCTGATAAATGGTCGTTCTTGATACACCCCATTCTTTTGCTGCTTTTGTCACCGATATGTTCATTCTTCACCTAGTGTTCAAGTACGTTTTTAGTGTCTGTACAGTACAACTGTCCAGAACGTTCAGTGAACAACTATGGCACTAACCCGTCTATCAGGCAAATTATAAATAAACTGCTGTGCAAATCAGACGTTTAGTTATACAGCACTCACTTTATTGAACAAATATAGGGTATTATTAATACTTGAACGCAGTGTTTTGGATATCAAAAAAAGTAGTTTTTATGAAAAAATTTATTTTAAGTATAGCGTTATCTCTCTTTGCTTTATCTTCTCAGGCAGCAGTTACAGTCACTGACAATCCATTTTATAGTGATGTTGAGGTAGAGCATCCGTTGTTTGCTAAAGGTGCTGGCGGCTCTCAATGCAAAGGCTTACCGCGCACTTGTGGGCAGATGGTTAGCTGTGAACAAGCTAAACAAGCACTCAAATGTGGAAATACCAAGCTAGACCGTGATAAGGACGGCGTACCATGCGAATCAATATGTCCAGGTGGTTAATTGCAGTAGCGTCTATCGTTATGATTGGGTGCAGCTCAGGCAATACAGAAGATGATCTGTATGGTTCAGGCTATATCGTAGTGAGTGAGCAGACATGGAGTAAAGATTACACAACACCTTATCCGTTTACAGTGCCTGAGGGTGAGATTGCGTGTGCCTCAAATCCTTCCTTTGGTCGTGAGGTGTTTTTTCATCCTAAGGGTTACACCGATGAATCTTACGTTGGTATACCGCTTAACAAAGCAGCGGTAGATGGCTTAAAGCTAAGTCGTTTGACGCCAAATGTGCCTTATAGTGTCAAAGAAGGGGCTGACCTTAGTGAAGCCGTACAAATTGGATTGAAGGTCTGTGATGAGTATGAGGATAGGTTTGCGAATTATTAAGTTCAGTTTCCCATGTGGGTGTCATCATAATTGATTAAATTATTCATATACAAAATAATAATACTGGATAGGTTCGCTCAATGTACTTTTTGATGGTATTTTAAAGAGTCATTTACAATAATGGATAGATAAAGTATAAAGTAGATATTAACAATAAAGAATGATGCGAGGGCGGTTATGAGCAACAAGGAATTTGTTCTACGAGCTTTAGGAGTGAGCGGTTTAATCCTCGTCTTGAGCACTATAGTCGTGACTAGATTTTTCTAATTGACTGTAGTAATCCTTAGTGGGCTTACTTTCGATAAGTCGCTCTACCTGTCCAAGAACTCTCTAAAAAAGCCATCTAGTAGATTGGCTTTTTCTGTCTAAAATCATTTGTCATAACGCCCATTATACGATTTAACGAAAGGGTTTTTTATACCTTCTCAGAATGTTAAGTCTCAGGAAATTTCAGAGTGGTTTAGTAAGAGCGTCTCCCAGCTCTGACACTAGAACCAATCTTATAGTCTTTTTTAATTAAAGACTTTTCTTATAACTAACAGTCCGGTCCGAATCATAACTTATACCGTCATAACAAATTGGTAGACTTAATAATAGCTCAGCAATACTTTAAACATTCGTTATACAGACAGTCCAAATGTGTATCTCTATATTAGATATGTCAGCTTAATAATTGCTGATAGCCTATCCATCAATAAAAAAAATAAAAGATGGATGAGCTTGTTCTTGATATAGATGCGTTGACTTAAAAACGCATAAATAGAAAAGGAAAGCCATGATGAACAATCAAGATTTGAACGAACAAAGTATGGATGAGCAGTACAAAAACAATCAAAAAATGGATGATAACGATATGAACAATCAAACCCTAAAAGGCGAATGGAACCAACTCAAAGGTTCAGTAAAACAAAAATGGGGAGATTTAACAGATGATGATCTCACTCATATCGAAGGTGACCGTGACAAACTGGTTGGACGTGTCCAAGAGCGTTATGGTCATTCAAAAGAAGACGCTGAACGTGATGTAGATGAGTGGCGTACACAAAACAACTATTGATGATTGAGTGTTTAATAATTAGACCCTAAAAATGTAAAAAGCCCGTGATTATGGTCACGGGCTTTTTTAGTCAATTCTGCTAATGATGTAAGTAAAGATGAGACGCTTAATAAGTACGGTTTCTTAGTTAAACTTGAACACATGGCGGTGAGCTATTTATATTAATACTTAATGGATTGCGCGCTTTCTCATACTTACTGCACTCCATCTGCCGGTGTTTGATCTAAGTTCGAGTTATTTTCATTAACAGTAACCGTATCATCCGTCTTTTGGTCATTTTCTACACTCCCATTACTAGAATAGTATGCTGTACCACCTGCACCTTCTACCTCCTCTGTAGGAGCAGGGGTTTGATCGTCAGCCTCGGTCGCTGTTTGCACAGGTGTCATTTCGCTAGATTCTGTATTAGGAGCCGGCTCTTCTGTCTCACTGCTGCAAGCGCTGAGACCAAAGAAACTCACCAAAAATACTATCCATAGTTTATTTTGAAGCGATTTAATAGGTACTGATGTTTTCATTTTAATATCCTTATTATAGTTTCTAGCAACAAAAAACATAGAGGATGGGCTAAAGCCCTAAATAATAAGATTTTAAATTAGTCAGTATGGCGATTTACAACCTCTATAATACTCTTACAAATAAGACTATTGATGCTGCGTAGCTTTTGCTCAGGGGCGCCTTGACAGATACTGCGAAAATCATACAGCTCATCTTTATAACCAATGCAATAAAAAAACGTACCGACAGGCTTATCCTTAGTTTCAGAGCCTCCAGACGTTAATAGTCCTGTACAAGCCACATATAAGTCGGCTTCAAACATGGTCTTAGACTTATTAACCAGTTCTTGGGTGACTTCTAAGGATTCAGGTGTACACTGAGCAATTAATTGGCTCGATATATTTAACACGTTCTTTTTTATCGCAACGTCATAGCATACCAAGCCGCCCATTAATATATCGCCTGAATAAGGACTCATAGAAAAGCGATGTGCTAGATAGCCCGCGGTCGCGCTTTCAATGAAGACTATGGTCAATTGCTTATCTGCCAACAACTTAGCACAGCTATCAGTCACAACGCCCTCCATATTAGCATTAGAACAATCAAGACTATTACAGTACGATCCTATTTAAGATTCAATTCATGTAGTGATGAATTTACGTAACAGTATTTTTTAATTAAGCCTACTTATAGCGAGCCACTCAAGCTCTTTTCTTGGTTCGGTACCCTAGTGAGTACTTGAGCCTTCGGCTGTAGGCTAATGATATCGGTATATTGAGTTATTTAGGTAGTCGCGGTGTACTTCGTTGTGTACATGCAGTGAGCTTTTGGAGCATTATTTTTATTTAGCATAAGCGCTGTTATGGCAATGATTAGTGTTTTCAGGATAGATTGAGCAATAGAGTAACCATTATTAAAATCAATAATATTAGGAAAGGGAAATAAATTTATGAGACTAATCAAAGCTAGAATTCAAAACTACCGAAGTATAATTGATACTGGAGAATTTGAAGTTGAAGATCTAAAGACGATAATGGTAGGGCCAAATGAGGCAGGGAAAACAGTGATTTTAAAAGCTTTACAACAGCTAAGTAAACCAAAAGAAGTAGATGGATTTGAAGCACTTAGAGATTATCCGCGATCAAAATATAACGATATCACTTCTGAAAAGGTCCTCCCTAAAGACATTACAGTCGTAACAGGTTGGTTTAGACTAGATGAAGATGATGCAGAAATTGTACCGGCTGAATTTCACGACTGTATATATAAATTATATAAAAATCTTGATAACAGGGTATATCATTCTCTCGAGAATGGCCCATCAAAAATTCGTTATAAAGACATTAGAGGTGACTTAGCAAGGTTAATGTCTCATTTAGATAAACAGTATGGTATTGAACATCCAGACGAAGATACTGGAAAACCTAGTAATGTTTTAAGGACTATCAATCAAAGTTGGAACGATAATACCCTCATATCAGAAGATAAATCTAAAGAGTTACAGAGTTTTTTAGAGAATAATTTTGCTCTTATAGAGGAAGATAATAATAAAGAAGAAGAAAGATACGAAAAGTTAAAAACTTTAATTGAGTTTAATGAGCAGATTGATAATGTTTTAAGTATTCTGGATAAAAGGACACCAGTATTCATTCTCTTTAATAATTATTTTAAAGTTAAACCTTCTGTACATTTGGAGCATTTAGCACAAAGAACCGAACAAAATCTACTAGATGATACTTATTATGATTATGGAAATCTTTGTCTCCTCAAGTTACTAGGTTTCACTGCAAGAGAGCTGTCTGAACTAGGAAAGACAAACAGCCCATCTATTAACGATCCACAAGCTTTAAAAGAATATAAAGATAGACTTGATAGTAGAAGTTATCAATTAAATGCTGCAAGTGTTCGGTTAACAGAGGAAATCAGGAAAGTATGGATGCCAAATCCTGACCGACCAGAAGCAGATAGGTTAAGGGTTATCGCTGATGGACAATATTTAAAAGTCGTTGTAGAAGATGAGATTGGTGTTGATATTGAATTAGACCAAAGGTCAGAAGGTTTTCAATGGTTAGTTTCATTCTTTGTTGTATTCTTTGCAGAAGCAATGGATAGGCACAAAAACGCTATTTTGCTTTTAGATGAACCTGGTATGAGTTTACACGGTTTAAAACAGCGGGATTTTAGAGAAACTCTCACAAGATTAGCAGAAAAAAACCAAACTATTTATACTACTCATTCTCCTTTTTTAGTTGGACCTGACGAACTAGATATCGTCAAAGTAGTAGAAATGAAGAACCGTAGAGATGGAACAAAGGTCCATACTACAATTTCTTCAAGCGACCCAGCTGGCCTCTTACCTCTTCAAGAAGCACTAGGATATGACTTAGCTCAAAGTCTATTTACGCAAAAGAAAAACTTGATTTTAGAAGGCCTTACAGACTATTGGTACATAGAGTCAGTTTCAGCACTGTTGCGTCAATCTAGTGTGGTAAGTTTGGATGAAAAGATAGCTCTGATTCCTGCTAATACAGCTGGTAAAGTCGTATATTATGCTACTATTTTGCATGCCCAGAAATTAAAGATTGCAGCTTTACTTGATTCTGATAGCGCAGGCGATCAAGCAGCTCAACAGGAAAATTTAATTCATACTTTAGGGAATAAAAATATATTTCGAACCAAGGACTACTGTAAAAATGTTTCTACGCCCGAAATTGAAGACTTATTAAGGAAAACACTTATTGATATTGTACAGTTAGAGTATTCTATTAATTGTCAAGACATTGCAGATTCACAGCCTAATAGAAGTATTGTGAGTATATTCAATAAAGAAGTACCAAATTTTTCAAAGTATAATCTAGCTAAAGCTTTTATAAAGTGGTGTAAAGATCACGATTCATCTCACCTAGCAGCTGATGAAGTTGATGAGTGGAAAAAACTTATTGAAAGTATCAACAAAGCATTAAAATGATTTTTTGGCATACTCCAAGAGAACCATCTAAAAAGGCTCATTAATCCATTAATAGACTACTCATAGTAGACTGCTGTAGTGGAACCACTTAATGAGCAATGATAAGTTTAGGTCTTTCCTTGGCCACATCAGCGATCAGATGCCGTGAGCACTTGGCCATTTTCTGAATATCAGAATAGCTATGGCCTGATTTGAGTAGACTGGCAATAATCTTACGCTTTTCGGTATCTTTCCTACGTCCTGAATACTTACCTTCTGCCTTAGCACGAGCAATACCTTGCATCTGACGGTTACGGCGATCCTCATAATCTTTTCGAGCAATGGCTGCGAGCATATCCAGCATCATCGAGTTAATGGCCTGCAATACACTGCTCATAAATTCAGTGCTGCTTTCAGGTTGAAGTGCCATATAGGAGGTCGGCAGCTCTTTTGATACGATAGAGAGCTTTTTTTCTGATAGCATTCTTTTGAGCGTATCCCAATCAGCTTGGTTCAAACGTGCCAAGCGATCAATCTGCTCAACTAAAATAACATCGCCCTTATGAGCATCTTCAATCAGCTGCATAAGCTTGGGTCGCACCAAGATAGCTCCTGATTCGTTTTCGACATAGAAGGCGGCAATCTTGTGGCCATGATCGTTGGCAAATGCTATGAGTTCGCTTTTGGCACGCTTAGCATCTTGTTCTTTGGTAGACGCTCGTAGATACGCTCTGATAAACATAAACACCTAAAATAGTCTGTTATAAGTGGTTCCATTATAGCAGTCTGTTTTAAGTGGTCTGTTAATAGGTTTGAGGGGCGAAATAACTGGTTCCCTTGGGGTATACCCTAATTTACAATGCTCACTTGAAGTTAATAAGTCCAAAAAAGATTTGTTGGTAATTTTCATATCATTCAAAGTAGTTAGCTAACTCTCCCAAGCATAAGATACTTATCCAGTAGAATTAAGCTGCCTAGTTTAGTTTTTGCATTGGCGTAAACATACAAACAATCAAATGGAAAAATTATTATGATGTCTAAGCTAATCATTGTGGTGCTCATACTGTTATTTTTATCTGGTTTGTCAGGGCTACTGGAAATTGTATTTTACAACGGTATTAATGCCGATGGTATATTGCAAGAAAGTTTCTTTTTGCCGTTATCCTTCATATTGGCAACACTAGCGGTCGTACTTTATATATGCTCAATAGCAACTAAACTAATATCTGCAAAGCTCAAATGCTGATGATGGAAGCCTTATTTATGATTCATAATTTCAGAGCCACTTTTTATTTTTAGAATGTTCATATAACAGTCGTTTAACTAACGTCAATGACGAACACCCAACCTTATTTTATACTCTGCAATTATCTTCTATTATTACTAACATGTAAAAGTCATTTTATTCTAATGCTGGTTATTATTTCTCATAAACAATGTAAAGTAGGCGTTATAGATCAGATAGTAAGTAATGAGCTGAATCTATAGTGCTAAAAAAACATATGATTTACAGATACTGATCTTTCAGTCAACCTTATTAGGATTAAAATAATGACTCTTTCCGTAAATAAAAACAATGTAGCCTCACTTGCTCAAGAGTCTGGTATCCAACTTATTAAAGCAGGTACTTATAAGCTAAACCAACTCGCTGGCTTACTTGAAGTTAACAACCTAAAAAGTCAGATGGCAGAAGTTAGCGTCACCAATAATACTAATGGTTTAACGGTTGGTTTTTTTGCCATGCAACCTGGTGTTGAGTTTGAGTACACTTATGAATTTGTAGAATACAAAGTAATCACTAAGGGTAAAATTGTGATGCGGGATTTACAAGGCAACAAATACGTGGCAGAAGTAGGTGATATCTTACTATTTACACCTAACGTGACGGTTATATTTGATGGCGAAAGTGATGGTGAGGCAGTTTATACCGCACATCGCAGTGCTGATAACATGTTTGCACCTAAGTAAAATTTCAGGCTTATTATGAAAAATACATGATGAGCCTGTTAGCTGATTTCATGGTTGTTAATAACGATTTGAACAAGTCATCTGCCTTCGATCTATTGAGGAGGGTAGATACATCAAGTACTCACGATTAAGCTTCTAATATTCATGATTGTGATGGCCATAAGCTCACCATTTCCTGCCACGTAAAAGCCTGATTTATGATTTTAGCTTTCATGAATCTCACCTCATAATGACAGCAGTCTATTAGTTACTCTGGTTTTCATAACCTACCTTGCGAATAGATTGTCAGTTATTTGAATATGTTATTGTCTAGGACAACGTTATGAATATAATCACACCTAAAATTGTCGTTATTGGCGGCGGTGCTGGTGGTTTAGAGCTTGTAACCCAATTAGGACACAAGTTAGGAAAGAAAAAGCAAGCCGATATATTATTAATAGATAAAAACCGTACTCATATTTGGAAACCGTTACTGCATGAAGTCGCGACAGGCTCTATTGATTCTGATTTAGATGGTGTGGTGTACTCGGCGCATGCTGCTCAGCATCATTACCACTTTCAGCTGGGGGAATTTGATAATATTGATCAAAAAACTAAAACCATCACTCTTGCTGCACTGTATGATGAATCAGGCCATACTATCTTGCCGGAACGCCACGTGCACTACGATCATCTTGTTATTGCCATTGGCAGCATAAGTAACGACTTCAATACCCCTGGGGTGAAGGAAAACTGCTACTTTTTGGACTCAACTCAGCAAGCTCAACGTTTTCAGCATTCATTGCTTGATGGTTTTACGCGTCTTCATCAAGATGATAACCAGCAGCAAGCACTTAATATCGCCATTGTTGGTGGAGGTGCAACGGGAGTAGAACTTTCAGCTGAGCTGTACCATGTGTCTAATCTATTAAAGCTATACGGCTTGACAAATATGTCGCCGAAACGTTTACACATCCATTTAATTGAAGCGGGACCACGCATTTTACCTGCCTTGCCTGAGCGTATTGCATCAAGTGCTAAGCGCGAATTATTGAAACTAGGCGTTCATGTACGTGAACATACACAGGTGAAAGAGGCGACGAAGTACGGCTTTATTACGAAAGATGATGAGCAGATTGAGGCTGATATCATGGTATGGGCGGCAGGCGTAAAAGCCCCTGATTTTATTAAAGATTTGGGGGTTTTTGAGCTTACTTCTAATAATCAAATTCGGGTAAATAAATTTTTACAAAGCACGGTTGATGACCGTATCTTTGTATTAGGCGATTGCTGCGCCTTCACCCAAACCGATGGCAAACAAGTGCCACCGCGCGCGCAATCTGCACATCAAATGGCAAAATGTGTTGAAAAAAATATAATTGCAACGTTAAGAAAGCAGCCACTACGAGGTTTTACCTATAACGATTATGGGTCACTGGTTAATCTATCACGTTACGGTACTGTGGGAAACTTAATGGGTAATCTCACCAATAACAGCTTTTTCATTGAAGGAAAGATTGCCCGTTTTATGTACATATCGCTCTATCGCATGCATCAGATGTCTATTCATGGTGCCTTCAAGACATTTGCTTTATGGATTAGCGAAAAGATACTACGCATAGGTCGTCCAAAGATCAAATTACATTAAGTAAAACGACAGCGATAAACTGATTATCGCTGTCGTTTTTTTACACTATCATAAGAGGTTTGCGACGGGCACTAGAGGCGCATGAAAGGTGCGGTTCGGCTGATCTTCGACTCAGCGACTGTTTCAGGTAATCCTTGCGCCACGATATGGCCACCTTCACCACCTGCACCAGGGCCGATATCAATCACCCAATCACTACTACTAGCAACCTGCATGTCGTGTTCGACCATGATAACGCTGTTACCGGCATCAACAAGTCCATTCAATTGCGCCATCAACATCGAGACATCTTTTGGGTGCAAACCCGTTGTTGGCTCATCTAGGATATACAGCGTATCGCCGCGCTGCGTTCGCTGCAATTCAGTGGCAAGTTTAATACGTTGGGCTTCACCGCCAGATAGCTCAGTTGCTGGTTGGCCAAGTCGTAAGTAGCCAAGCCCGACTTGTAGCAAGGCACTTAATGCTCGCAAGATAGCAGGGTCGTCTGCAAAGAATTCATAAGCTGATTCAACCGTGAGCGCCAGCACATCGGCGATGTTTTTGTCACGATACGTGACCTCTAGCGTGTCCTCATTGTAGCGCTGTCCGTGACAGACTTGGCAAGGCGAATAGACGCTAGGAAGAAACAGTAGCTCGACACTCACAAAGCCTAAGCCTTCACAATTAGGACAACGACCTTTAGTCGTGTTGAATGAAAAACGCCCTGCGTTGTAACGACGAGATTTTGCCTCGCTCGTTGACGCGAATAGCTTACGGACATGATCAAACAGTCCGGTATAGGTAGCAAGGTTTGAGCGCGGCGTACGCCCAATAGCTTTTTGATCGACGGTTACCAGTCGTTTGACATCATCCATACCCTCAATGATTTGTCCACCGGTTGGCGTCTCCAACTCTTGCTCAAGTAAATCGGCTTCGCCAGTTGGAGCTTCAACCGTTTGTTTTTGTCCTAGAGCCTCATAAACGAGCTCTACCAAAGCTTGACTCACTAGACTCGACTTTCCTGAACCTGATACACCCGTGACAGTAGTCATCACACCCAATGGAAAACCGACATCCAGCTCTTGTAAGTTATTACGCGTAATCCCTGTAAGTTTAAGCCACGCTGTCGGCTCTCTTGGTGTGCGTTTTACGATAGCGTCAGTGCTGAACAGATAGCGGCTGGTATGCGAGTGAGTCACGTCGCGCAATCCCTCTACAGGACCACTATAAATCACCTCGCCGCCATGAGTACCCGCATTGGGGCCAACGTCTACGATCCAATCAGCGTGTCTGATGACGCTCACATCATGCTCGACGACAAACACTGAGTTACCAGCGGCAATGAGCTCATCTAAGGCACTTAGTAATGCTTGGGTATCTGCTGGATGAAGACCAGCGGATGGTTCATCTAGTACATAAACCACCCCAAAAAGTTGTGAGCGAATTTGAGTGGCTAGGCGTAAGCGTTGTAGCTCACCAGGAGATAGTGTAGGTGTGGTGCGCTCAAGTGATAAGTACCCCAAACCCAATAGGGTCAGTGCTTTTACCCGAGATAACATATCACTGGCAATGCGCTGAGCGACGATAGCCTTTTCACGATTTGCCATATTGTCAGTTGGGACTTTATTGGCCGCAGTCTCAAGCTTGCGCGCCAGTTCGATAAAGGTCAGTTGCGACAGCTCCCCAATATCAAGTCCTGCGAACGTAACGGATAGTGATTCTTTTTTCAGTTTTTTACCATCACATTCTGGACATACAGAGATTTGCATAAACTGAGAAACGCGCTTTTTTGTCAATGAGCTCTGAGTAGTGGCAAAAGAATGCAGTATGAAGCGCTTTGCACTCGAAAACGTGCCCATATAGTTGGGCTTTTCGCCGCTCTCAATCGCTTTTCTTACTTGCTCAAGGCTGTATTCAGGGTAGACAGGAACGGTTGGGGTTTCATCTGTAAACAAGATCCAATCGCGGGTTTCTTTTGGCAGTTTATGCCAAGGCGTGTCAATATCGTAGCCGAGTGACACCAGTATGCGGCTTAGGTTTTTGCCTTGCCACGCTGGTGGCCATGCTGCGATAGCACGCTCTCGAATGGTTTTGGTGTTATCAGGTACTAGTAACTCTTCGGTGACTTCAAACACGCGGCCAATACCAGAGCAAGTAGGACAGGCACCCTCAGGTGTATTTGGCGAAAACGCATCGGCATACAATATCTCTTGACCAGTAGGATAATCTCCAGCTCGTGAATAGAGCATGCGTAGCCCGTTTGAGATAGAGGTAACACTGCCCACTGATGAACGCACTGAGGGCGTACCTCGTTGTTGTTGTAGAGCAACTGCTGGCGGCAGACCTTCTATCATATCAACATCAGGCTCATCAACTTGATCTATCAATCGACGCGCATAAGGGGATACTGAATCTAAATAACGACGTTGTGACTCAGCAAATAAAGTGCCAAAAGCAAGTGATGACTTACCTGATCCTGATATACCGGTAAAAACGACCAGTGCATCACGAGGTAAATCTACATCTATATTCTTTAAGTTATGAACGCGAGCTCCCCTGACTCGAACACTGTGGTCAGTGTCACAGAGAATGTCTTTATTGATATGTTTATTGTTATTGGTGGCCATAAACAGGCGACTCCTATTGAATTGTATTTCTTGATTTTAAATATATTTGGATTTTGCTCATTGACGTTTGCAGTCATGGATAAGTGTTATTTATCTATTGATATTCTTTATAAAAGGTTGAATGTAATAAGAAGAATTTTAACATTTTGTTGCTATTACAGAGTCTGTGCGTTACTTACATAGTACGCGGACTCACATAAATAGACAGGGTATCAAGTGTTATAAAGCTGATTTCAATGACGAAAAAGGGTCCTGCAAAATTTGCAGGACCCTTTTTCGGTAGTATTGATACTAATATTAGCGGTTACGAACGAGCGGTCCGTAAGACTGCTGTTATGCTTCTTTGAAGCAATAAACGGCAAGCTTATTACCATCTAGATCACGAACATAGGCCGCGTAAGCGTTAGGCGCCCAATCGCGTGTACCAGGCTGGCCTTCATCTTGAGCACCAGCGCTCAATGCTGCTGCATGAAATGCGTCAATAGCAGCGCGGCTTGGTGCTTCAAAGCTCACCATATTACCATTACCAACACTAGCTGGTTGACCATTATTAGGTTTCATAACAAATAAAGATGGTGCATCTACGCCCCATATTGAACCATTATCACCTAGGTCAGCAATACGTTTAAGCCCTAGAATCTCTAAAACGTTGTCATAGAATGTACGTGCTTGATTAACATCGTTAGTGCCAAGGGTAACGTGAGTAAAAATGCTCATGTGTTGTTCTCCGGTTGTGGATGATTTTTTATCAATAGTTTTTCTATCGAGTTGCAGCAAGTTTGCCGCGTCGTCTGTCGATAGAAACCATCATACGTTATTTCATATAAAAGATAATAGGTCTAAAAAGAAAATGACTTTTACCATAAGGTAATAATAATTTTTATTAATAGAGGCTCGTATATCTACTCATGTTTGAACAATGCCATTATTTGTTCCGTCACCATCAAGACTGTTTATATAACTACTCAGCCAGAGACTTAAGGCTAACTGCTTACGCAAAATAATTTACTGTAAGTAGCCATTTTTAGATTTTATATCGGGCGGCAGATCGGTTTCTCCCAGTGCCTCTAGTAAGTTAATTTCGATGGTACGCGACAGAGCACTCAGTGGTAGATTGTTAGCGGCCAAGCCAAAAGGCGATTCCAACTCCTCACTAAGAGCATCTAAACCAAAAAAAGTATAGGCGATCACTGCACAGACAAACGGAGTAGCCCATCCCAGAGATGACACCAAACCAAAAGGCAACATAAAGCAATATAAGTAGGTGGTGCGATGTACTAACAGCGTATAAGCAAATGGTAGTGGCGTATAATGAATGCGCTCGCAGGCGGCCAAAACTACAGTCATAGAGGTCAGCCGTTCATCCATGTTCTGTACTAGAAATTCCTATAATAATCGCTCACGTCGGCTATAACCGACCTTTTTCCCCATCAGCCGCAGCAGGTACTCGGGCAGATTTTGCGCTTGGCGCATGCTGAGGTGATGCTCGGGTTCTACAAAACGATCAACGTCCTGCCAAGGTTCAGTGTCACGTAGTCGATGGCGCAGAGCATGAGTAAAGGCGATGGTTAGGTGAATCATACGGCGCTGGGTTTGCCGTCCAGTCTCCGTTTCTTCATCCATAAATGAGAGCACTTGGCGGGCCAAGCTACGAGCATCCACTACTAGCTGACCCCATTGACCCCTAGCTTCCCACCAGCGTTGATAGCTGGCATTGTTACGAAAGCCGAGGAACAATGATAAAGCAACCCCTAGAAAAGTGAAGGGAGCCGTACTATAAGAGGAGAAGAAGCCTGGAAACCAGTACTGGATGCCTGCTATTAGAGTGCTAAGCAAGATGGTGAGAAAAATCTGAGGATAAATTTTTGGTAGGATAGAGCCGCGCAAGGTAAAAAACAGCTTGAGTGCGTTCGGTTTTTGCTTGACGATCATGTCAGCCTCCTAACGATCGAGTTGGTTAGAGTAGTGTGCAAGACCTCCAAGTAATTAGATGATTTATCTTTCGAGGTGCGAGGCCTTAAAGTATGGGTAGTTCTTACTATCACCCAGTTAGGGTTTAGATAAATGTGCTGCTAAATAATCTAGTAGCAGCCTAATTTTTGGCGACAAATGGCGATTATGAGGATATAGAGCCCAAATAGCTTCCTCAGGTTCCCTAAGATTATCCAATAAGCTGACCAGCTCCCCCGATTCTAAATGCTTTTGTACGTAGTAATCAGGTAGCTGCACAATACCCAATCCCTTTATAGCCGCATCGACTAAACTATAACCGCTGTTATAACGCACGCTACCTGTCACTCGAATGTTTTTCTCTTTACCAGACTCTTTAAAGTGCCAGTAGTCTAGCGTCCCCAGCAGACAGTTATGTTGACCAAGTTCGGTCAGAGAATGCGGTATGCCGTATTTCTCAATATAGGAGGGCGCCGCACAGACAAAATTAGTACGACTACTGAGTTTTTTTGCCATCATAGTCGAATCACGAAGCTTTCCAATGCGAATGGCTAAATCATAGCCCTCTTCAATCAAATCAACCTGCTGATTACTCAAAAAGGCAGTCACTTCAATATCACTATATTGCACCATAAAGTCATTCACCAATGGCATCAATTGTTGTTCACCATAAGTGACAGGAGTTGTCAGTTTAATCATGCCTTGCGGTTTTGACTGCAAATTAGTCACCGCTTGCTCTGCGGCATCGAGACCATCAAGTACCCCGCGGCAGTGCTGATAAAAAACACGGCCTTCTTCTGTTAGCGAGACCTTACGAGTCGTTCGGTAAAGTAATTTAATATTGAGACGTTGTTCTAAGGCGCTGACTTGTCGACTTACTTGAGCGGTCGAGATGCCTATTTTCTTTGCAGCTTTCGTAAAACTCTCGTATTCAGCCACGTAAACGAACTCACTGATACCATCCCATTTCATCATTATTACCTATATGCAAAAGATAGTTTCGAATATAGCATATTATCATCTAATCAGAAATAGATATAATACAAGCATAAATTCAAACAGGCTCCAGTTCATTGCAACTAAAGCTTGCTAATACAAGAGGTGCAAAATGAGTTGGATGTTTCTTTTTTTCGGAGTGGTTGCAGAAGCTTTATCTCACGTTGCATTAAAACAGACGGATGGCTTCACTAAGCCGTTAGCAAGTATGTTAGTTCTGTTAGGACATCTAGCTGCATTTGTTTTTTTAGGACAGGCTATGAAAGGAATGCCGGTTGGTATTGTTCATGCGCTATGGGCAGGACTTGCGATAGTGACGGTAACGGCATTGTCTGCGGTTATCTACCGACAACATCTCGATTTGAGCACTTGGATCGGCATGGGGTTGGTTGCAGTAGGCGTTGCTACCATTAGCCTATCACAAGGGCATAGCCATTGATGTAAAGTAGCAACGAAGTACTGTATCCTTTTAAGTAGCTGCATTTGATGGGGCTAAAAGATAATAGTAAAGCAGTAGAACACTCATATCACAAAATGGTAAGGTAAATAGAGATCAAATTTTTCGCTCAGCTCAACATGGTGTTCTAGAAATATGTCTGAGTTGAACAGGGACAACAATCAACTAACCAAAAAGAGAGACTCTTATGTCAGATAAATTTATTAAATCGAAAGCCGCCATTGCTTGGGGGCCAAATCAGCCGCTATCTATCGAAGAAGTGGATGTCATGCTGCCGCGCAAAGGCGAAGTCTTGGTAAAAATCATCGCTAGCGGCGTTTGTCATACCGATGCCTTTACCTTATCTGGTGAAGACCCAGAAGGTGTATTCCCAGCGATTTTGGGTCATGAAGGTGGTGGTATCGTTGAGCAAATTGGTGAAGGCGTCACCAGTGTCCAAGTTGGCGACCATGTCATTCCTCTATACACCGCAGAATGTGGTGAATGTAAATTCTGTACTTCAGGTAAAACCAACCTATGCTCAGCAGTGCGCGAGACTCAAGGTAAAGGTCTGATGCCAGACGGCACAACGCGTTTTTATAAAGATGGTCAGCCAATTTACCATTACATGGGTTGCTCAACTTTTTCTGAATATACTGTCTTGCCAGAGATCTCATTGGCTAAAGTCAATAAAGAAGCGCCATTAGAAGAAGTTTGCTTGCTAGGTTGTGGCGTCACGACTGGTATGGGTGCGGTCATGAACACTGCAAAAGTCGAAGAAGGTGCTACGGTCGCTATCTTTGGCATGGGCGGTATTGGGCTGTCAGCGGTCATCGGTGCTGCAATGGCAAAAGCCAGCCGCATCATTGTGATTGATATCAATGAAAGCAAGTTTGAGTTAGCCAAAAAACTAGGCGCAACTGACTGTATTAATCCAAAAGATTATGACAAACCAATTCAGGAAGTCATCGTTGAGTTAACCGATGGCGGTGTTGATTATTCGTTTGAATGTATCGGTAACGTCGATGTGATGCGTTCCGCGCTTGAGTGCTGCCATAAAGGCTGGGGCGAGTCGGTTATTATCGGCGTGGCTGGTGCAGGTAAAGAAATTTCAACCCGTCCATTCCAGTTAGTGACTGGTCGTGTCTGGAAAGGTTCAGCATTTGGCGGCGTGAAAGGTCGTACGGAATTGCCAGGTTATGTTGAGCGCTATCTAGCGGGCGAAATCCCATTACAGGATTTCATTACTCATACCATGCCATTAGAAGACATCAATGAAGCGTTTGACTTGATGCATAAAGGCGAGAGTATTCGTACGGTTATTCATTTTTAAGAATGAGTCATCATGATCTTTTTTAACAAATAATCGGTCATTTATAGGTGATTAACATTAAGTAGTTATGTTGTCATGATAACAGTGCTGTCTCTTTTTGGGGGCAGCATTTAATGTTTTAACAGAGGTGTTTTAGTATGTCCATAGAGAATATTAGTGTCAATAAAAGTTTTGGTGGCTGGCATAAGCAGTATAGCCATCATTCAAAATCATTAAATTGTAGTATGCAGTTTGCTATTTACTTGCCGCCTCAGATGGGCAGTGGTACAAAAGTCCCTGTCCTTTATTGGTTGTCAGGCTTGACCTGCACAGATGAGAACGTCATGCAGAAGTCTGGGATACAGCGTATTGCTGCAGAATTGGGTATCGCTATTGTCGCCCCAGATACTAGCCCTCGTGGTGAAGATGTTGCTGATGATGCAGCCTACGATTTAGGTCAAGGGGCAGGATTCTACGTTAATGCTACTGAGATGCCTTGGAGCAAGCACTACCAGATGTATGATTATGTGGTCAATGAGTTGCCTGAGTTAATTGAGGCATCGTTTCCAGTATCTGATAAGAGAGCCATTTCTGGTCATTCGATGGGTGGTCTTGGTGCGTTGAACATTGGCATGCTTAACCCAGAGCGTTACCGCTCAATGTCTGCTTTTAGTCCTATCAGTAACCCTGTGAATTCTCCATGGGGACAAAAAGCTTTTACTGCTTATTTAGGTGAAGATAAAGCCAATTGGCTGAACTACGATCCTAGTGAGCTCATGAAACGAGCAACTGAATTAGTTCCTGCTAAAGTAGATCAGGGTGAGTCTGACAACTTCCTTGTAGAGCAGCTCAAGCCAGAAGCTTTACTCGCAGCTGCAGAATCAAACGATTATCCTTTAATGTATCAATTGCATGAGGGCTATGACCATAGTTACTATTTTATCGCCAGCTTTATTGAAGAGCATTTGCGCTTTCATGCCAAACATCTAAGTCAGTAAACTGAACAACTGATGAAATATTTTTAGCTAACCGTAACACTATCAGTAATAGTGTTACGGGACTGATTTCGAGTATGGTAGCTATACCATTACACCGTATAGGCAAGGCATATTGTTTTCAAAGGGTTTGCGTTATAACTGTAGATCATATGCCTTCAAAGGAAACTCTAATCATCATGCATTTACTCCAAAACAAGATTAAAATTTTTAGCACACTAATCACTATTTTTTGTCTTACGCTATCATTACACGTCAATGCAGCAGGCTCACTAATTGACTCTGTCAAAAATGCTGAGAATAAATTGGGTGCTCGAATCGGCATGGCTGTGCATGATTTAGAGACCGAGCAACGCTGGGAGTATAGAGCTGATGAACGTTTTCCTTTAAGCAGTACTTTTAAAACACTTGCTTGTGCCAATGTTCTTCATAATGTTGACTTAGGTCAGGAAAAGATAGATAGAGTCATAAGGTTCTCTAAAAGAAATCTGGTTACTTACTCTCCTGTGACAGAAAAGCAGGTAGGCAAAAAAGGTATGTCTCTTGGGGAGTTGTGTCATGCAACCCTGTCAACCAGTGATAATTCAGCTGCCAACTTTATTTTGCAAGCCATAGGTGGACCTAAATCTCTCACTCATTTTTTACGTTCTATTGGGGACAATACAACGCGACTTGATCGCTGGGAAACTGAGCTGAATGAGGCGACACCTAAAGATAAAAGAGATACCACCACACCAATGGCAATGATAACGACACTTGAAAAATTAGTGGTGGGAGAAACATTATCTACTGAGTCTCGTCAACAACTGCAATCTTGGCTTAAGGCTAATGAGGTTGGTGATGCGCTGTTTCGTAAAGGTGTTCCAAGTGACTGGATCATAGCAGACAGAACAGGCGCTGGCGGTTATGGATCACGTGCGATTACGGCTGTAATGTGGCCTCCAGGTCGCAAACCTATCATCGCCGCTTTATACATTACGGACACCGATGCTTCGTTTGAAGATAGAAACGCTGTGATTGCGAAAATCGGTATAGAGATAGCAAACACAGTGTTGATAGAACGTACTCTTGAATAATCTAATGAATAAGGATGAAAGGTAGATCAAAAATAGTTTAATTTACTCGCAAAAATCTCATTTTGTGTACATTTTAGCTATATTGATAAATCAAACCATTGATCAATATAGCTCACAATTGAAGGTTTAAGTTCTCACTAGATAGCAGCCCTTCTTCCCATAACAGCGCTTATGGTAAATAAGAATAAAGATCCAAAAGCTCACTGCATGTACACAACGAAGTACATTTAGACTACCTTATTCACTCCAACTATAACTGTTAGCTCTGCTTTAAGACACGATAAACGGTAGCTACCCCAACACCAACCGCCTTAGCGACTTCCTCTTTTGTCATATTGTTTTGACTATCTAATTCTCTAATACGATTGTGTTTCGTTGTATTAGGCTTCTTACCAGTGGGCTTATAGCCACTGTTCGCCAATCCCTGCTTAATACGCTCTCTACGTTTGTCGTTATCAAGCTTTGCCATCGTTGCTAATAAGTCGATCAGCATATGATTAATCACTGTTAGAATCTCACCTGTCATACCCTTACTTACCATATGCGTTGTTGGTAGATCAGCCACTACCAATCGTAAACCCTTATCTTTGATGCGCTGCTTTAGAATCGAAAAATCATCTTGAGATAGCCTGCTTAATCTATCCACGCTTTCAACTAGTAGAATATCGCCTTGCTCAGCGTCCTTTAGCAGCTTAGCTAATGCTGGTCTATCGAGCTTCGTACCACTGAAGTGCTCAACGTAATCAACATGGTTGTCATCATAATCTCTACTGAAAGTAATCAATTCCGCTAATGCTCTAGTAGCGTCTTGATCCTTAGTGCTAGCTCTCACATAAATACGCACGGTCATAACGCTATCCCTATTACTTAGACTTAATAATTAATGTTCATTGATAATAGCAAGATATTACTATCATTTAATAATAGAAACAAGTCTAATGATAGATAGGTTATCGTTTAGAAGTTTTATGTTTTATGTATAGTGCAATGGGAAGATAGAACTAAGACAATTAAAGAGCTGATTAAAGAACTCCAAAGTTTTGAGGATCAAAACTTGATTGTTATGATAACTAATGATGAAGGTGAAACATTTAACGGTAAAGTTGGTTAGCAAAGGGTTTGTAGCTAATAAAGATGATCCTGATAAATATAAGAAAGTTTATTGTGCTTTATACTTCTAAGCTTTAAGACCATCTAAGACAGTTAGTTAGTTTTTTTAATCCCTAAACCCATGAAAATCGGTTGGAGGATGATTTTTTTTGCCGTGTGCAGAGAAAAGCAAGTCAAAGATTTTTTTACTAGCTGCTTTAGCGATAATCATTATTTAAGACAACCTCGTTAAAGCAGCTATGACCTAACCTTTAAATGTTAAAAGTTAAGGGTAAATTTGAAAAATTAAGGAGTTAAAATGACTTTACGACATTCTTCTTCACGCTTTTCGAAAATTTCATAACCTTTAGCAGCGTCAGACAAATTCA
>NZ_JBJDOS010000016.1:0-14708 GCF_044900935.1 Psychrobacter sp. NPDC078501
ATGTGGCTTTAGGACAGAGCGTGCAAAAAGGACAAACGCTGGCTGTACTAACCGTGCCTGAACTGATCGACCAACAGGCAAATCTGCGTATGGCACAGGTGAATCTGGATTTGGCCCGTAAAGATTACCAGCGCGAACAGCAACTCTGGTCACAGGGGGTTTCTGCCAAACAGGATTACCAGCGTGCCGAAAATGCCTACCGTCAAGCGCAGATTACTGTCCAGTCCTCACAAGCACGTTTAAATGCATTAGGTGCAAGTGGCAATAACAATGGGCGTTTTCTGATTAAAGCACCGATCTCTGGGGTGATCAGTCAAAAAGATATTGTGGTCGGTGAAAATGTGCAACTGGCTAATCAGCTCTTTGTCATTGAACAGCTGAAAGATTTATGGCTTGAGTTTAATTTGCCGAATCAATTCTCAGGTCAACTGCAAGCCGGGCAAAAAATTGACTTTAAAGTGAATGATTCAGATCAAAGCTATAAAGCTACTGTACAAAGCTTAACCTCTCAGGCAGATGTACAAACAGGGCGTCTGGTGGTGCGCGCAAAACTCGATGCGCAAGCTACTGAGTTGCGTTCTAATGTGTTAGTGAGAGTGTTGATTCCGGAAGCTACAGCAAAATCAGCCCTTCGGATTCAAAAGTCTGCGCTGCAAAGTATTGAAGGTGAAGACAGTATTTTCATCGTAGATTCAGAACAAAAAGGTCAAGTCCACTTAAAAGCACAGAAAGTGCAATTGGGGCAGGCTTCAAGTGATGGACAATGGCTTGAAGTGATTTCTGGGCTGACTGAAGGGCAGAAGTATATCGCTCAAGGCAGTTTCTTGTTGAAATCTGAATTAGAAAAAGACGAGGCAGGCCATGGACATTAATTCTGATCTACCAAAACCAGAAGGTTTATTCGAACGAATCATTCAGTTTTCCATACAAAATGCGATTTGGGTGTTGCTCTTTGCCTGTACCTGGATTGCGGTCGGGGTGTATAGCTATCAGAAACTCCCGATTGATGCTGTACCCGATATTACCAATACCCAAGTCCAGATTAATACTCAAGCCAAGGGTTTTACTGCGCTTGAAGTCGAACAGCTGATTACCTATCCCATTGAAAATGCCATGGCTGGCATTCCGGATCTGGAGCTTACCCGTTCCATATCCCGTTATGGACTCTCTCAAGTCACCATTATCTTTAAAGATGGGACTGATATTTATTGGGCCCGTCAGCAGATTAACCAACGGACACAGGAGGCGCAATCTGAGTTGCCTGCACAAATCGCACCGACGATGTCCCCCGTTTCTACGGGTCTCGGTGAGATTTATCAATGGGTACTGAAGGCAGATCCGAATGCGAAAAAGCCGGATGGAACTGCATACACGCCGATGGATTTGCGTGAGATTCAGGACTGGATTGTGCGTCCTCAACTGCAACGTGTTAAGGGAGTTGCAGAGGTCAACAGTATTGGTGGTTTTGAAAAAACCTATGTGGTCTCTCCCGATTTAAACCGGATGCAGCAACTGAATATCTCATTAGAACAACTGCAACAGGCTTTAGCGCAAAATAATGAGAACCGAGGTGCAGGTTATATTGAAGACAATGGTCAGCAACTGACGGTACGTGTACCGGGTGCATTCAATGGGCTTTCTGATATTGAGAACACCATGCTGGGTAGCCCAAATGGCAGCCCAATTCGGGTTGGTGATATTGCGCAAGTCTCTATTGGGCATGATTTAAGAACCGGTGGGGCAACCTATAACGGCAAAGAAACCGTTTTAGGGGTTGTCATGATGGCGATGGGTGGAAATAGCCAGACTGTTTCTAAAGCTGTGGATGCCAAGCTTCAAGATATTCAGAATAGTTTGCCTAAAGGGGTAGTGATTGAAACGGTGTACGACCGTACTATCTTGGTTGAGAAGGCGATTAAAACCGTTCAGAAAAACTTGGTAGAGGGAGCAATCCTGGTCATCATCATTCTGTTCCTGTTTTTAGGGAATATCCGTGCTGCCTTGATTACTGCCTGTGTCATTCCACTCTCTATGCTGTTTACCTTAACCGGGATGGCACAGCAAAATATCAGTGCCAATCTGATGAGTTTAGGTGCACTCGATTTCGGCATCATTGTCGATGGTGCTGTGGTGATTGTCGAAAACTGTATCCGGCGTTTAGCCCATACACAGCAACTGTTAAAACGACCTCTCACACAAAGTGAACGCTTTAAGGAAGTTTTTCTGGCTGCCCGCCAAGCACGTCGTCCTCTTATTTTTGGTCAGCTTATTATTTTGGTGGTGTATTTGCCGATTTTTGCTTTAAGTGGTGTGGAAGCAAAAATGTTCCATCCGATGGCATTGGCAGTGGTACTCGCCCTTGTTGCAGCCATTATTTTATCGATCACCTTTGTGCCTGCTGCTGTGGCATTGTGGGTCAAAGGCGATATTCAAGAAAAAGAAAGTCGTTGGATGTTATGGCTAAAAGCTAAATATCAGCAAACTCTTGATATTTCGTATCAATACAAAGCAGTTGTGCTGACTTTTGCACTGTGTTTATTAGTGATTACGGGATTTATCAGTACCAAACTCGGCAGTGAATTTGCACCACAGCTCAGTGAAGGAGACTTTGCGATACAACAGTTACGTTCACCAAGTACAGGCTTAGAAGAGTCTTTACGTATTCAGGAGAATACTGAAAAACTTCTTTTAAAGAGTTTCCCTGAAATTAAGGCAGTATTTGCCAGAACGGGTACAGCCGAGGTTGCAACAGATGTCATGCCACCCAATATTTCAGATGGCTATATCATGTTAAAGCCTCGTTCAGAATGGCCAAATCCTAAAGAAAGTTTAGATGAATTACGTGGCCGTATGGTGACGTATTTAGCCACGATTCCAGGCAATAATAGTGAATTTTCACAACCGATTGAACTCCGATTTAATGAATTGATCTCAGGTGTGCGTAGTGATGTTGGTGTGAAAATCTTCGGTGATGATATGAATGTCCTCAATACTGAGGCGACTAAAATCTCCAAAATCATTCAGCAAATATCGGGTAGCAGTGCCGTGAAAGTTGAGCAGACCTCAGGTTTGCCATTACTGAATGTCGAGGTAAATAAAACTTTGGCTGCACAATATGGTTTGAGTGTGCGTTCAATTCAAGACCTTGTGGCAACCAATATTGGTGGACAAAGCGTGGGAGAGATTTTAGAAGGCGATCGTCGTTTTGATTTTGTTATCCGTCTTGGAGAGCAAGACCGTAGTGTCGCATCTGTTTCCCAGTTACCTATTCAGCTTCCAAATGGTGGCAGTATTTTATTGTCGGATGTCGCGCAAGTCTCGACCATTGAAGGAATCAACCAAGTCAGTCGAGAAAATGGTAAACGCCGAGTTGTGGTTACAACGAATGTTGAAGGGCGTGATTTAGGGTCTTTTGTTTCTGATGTACAGACACAGCTCAAAGCATACACTTTGCCAAGTGGTTATTGGATAGAATATGGCGGTCAGTTTGAAAATTTGGCTTCAGCCAAAGCACGGATGCAAATCGTGATTCCACTGGCTTTAATCACTATCTTTATTTTACTGATGGCGGTCTTTCACAATGTCAAAGAAAGTCTATTGGTCTTTACCGGGATACCCTTTGCCTTGACCGGTGGTGTGCTGTTCCTTTGGCTAAGGGATATTCCATTATCGATGTCAGCTGGAATTGGCTTTATTGCCTTATCTGGTGTTGCAGTCCTCAATGGACTGGTAATGCTGACCTTTATTAAGGAATTAAGGGACAAATATCCAGTGCATAAAGCCGTGTGGCAAGGGGCTATTTTGCGCTTAAGACCAGTGTTGATGACAGCTTGTGTGGCTTCACTGGGTTTTGTACCAATGGCGCTGGCAACCGGAACAGGGGCTGAGGTTCAACGGCCACTGGCAACCGTAGTGATTGGCGGGATTATCTCTTCAACATTACTAACTTTGGTGCTGTTACCCGTGCTTTATCGTTGGATAAATGAAAAAAAAGTTTCTTAATCCAATAGATTAGTCGATTTACAGCAGAGATATTGGCTGTTATCCAATATCTCTGCTCATCATAAATAGAATAAGGAAAATATTTTATGTCAGAACATCATGATCATAGCCATGCGGTTGTTACTGAAGAAAATAGTAAGAAGTTAATGGTTGCCTTAGGTTTAACGACTACTTTTTTAATAGTAGAAGTTGTCGCTCAAAGCTACTGTCGCGGTCTCTTGGGGTGGAGATCTCAAGCTCGCCTGTGTCGCTACGGACTCTCTTTTTAGTGTGCCCATTGCGCTTATTAGGCCTGTCTGCCTTTTCATGCTTGGGGTAGCCGAGATGCTCTTCCATTTCTGCTTCTAAGGCAGTGTCGATGAAGGACTGCATGAGCTGCTTTTGAAAGTCTTTGATGTCATCGAAGCTTTTCATGCTGCTGGCCATTTGCTCAGCCAGTTTCTTGATGTCAGATTGGTTAGTCATTGCTTATTCTCCTGTTAGTGGATTATAAGCAGTTACACAGAGTTTGGGAAACTCCCGGAGATCAAGATGCTCAATACCATCTCGGTACGATATATCTCTCAAATCAAAAAAAGATTACCAACTAAAAAATCATTCTCATGTCGTGTAATCGGATTAAATATTAATTAGGATAAGACGTTAATTTTGTAGGTTATACCCTAAGGGAACCACCTATTTCACCCTTCAAACCTATTAACAGACCACCTAAAACAGACCGTCATAAGAGAACCGTTTATAATAGACTGCCCAATAGTATATAGTGTTAACTAATATTACTGACCCCTACCATTCACTTAAATAATAGTAGGGGAAGAAGCTTGTTATATTAACAACCTTAGTTTTTGTCTACGTTGTATGTCCGAATTACCAAGCATACCCATAGGTAGAATACATAACTCTTCTAAGTCTTCAGCACTATAAAACGTACGATCTATAATATCTTCCTTCTGAAAACCACCTTCTGATAAAAGAAGTTTGATTGTGTTATACATCAATTCTGGTTTTTCAACTTCAAAATCATCATCATAAGGCTCACCATAGCGCCATTTTCTGTAGCTATAATTTCTAAATAATCTAGTTTTATGATCATCATCTATTAGACCTAATGAGTGATTTCTCATAATTAATGCAGCTACAGAACTACCCCAATAACGCTTCTCTATTAATAAGTTTTCTAAAGTTATATTACGATAACTAAGAGACAGGGACGCACTTGGCATCAATAGACAGGAAGCAAAGTGGTTTGCTTGCTGCTCAATCTCTTTATGACCAATAGATTCACAATCTTTATCACTTAAGTTTTTATGGAGTATGATGTGACCAAGCTCATGAGCATTATCAAAGCGGTTTCTAAAATAGTTGTTTTTATCTTTAGCTACAAGAATATAAGGTCTATCATTGATCCACGTTGAAACGCCATCCATATCGTCTGAATTTAACCAGTCTTTAGTTATCATCACACCAGATGACTCTAATAACCTTGTTAAATTCTTGATCGGACGTCTCCCTAGCTTCCATAATTTGCGTTGCTCTTCTGCTAACTCCTCAATTCTTTTATATGTGATGTTTACGGCCTCTATTTTATTAGGAGACTGCACAATATTTAATTTTGGATAATCAACCCACTGCTCAAGCGTTTTAGTAATTTCATAAAAAAAAGCTAGCCGAGCTTTTGCCTTATAACGCGCTGAAATATCAGTTTTCTTTAAAGATCGAAATTGATATACACCTTTATACTCTGGTAACTTCAATGAAAACCAACGTTCAGACATATTTAGTTCTTTTGATATTTTAACTAGCGCTTCAGCTGGAGGTAGATTGGAACCTGATTCCCAGCGAGATATCATTGAAGGCGAATAGCCTATTTTATTTGCTAATTCTTCTTGATTAATACGTCTGGCACTTCTTGCCAGAACTAATCGTTCTGGTTTGAACATTTTATTAAACCTCTTTATTGTTAACCTAAACGTCTATCTAGATCTTTTAGAGTTGCCTTAAGCACTGATTTTGCTGCTTCTGGCTCATATTCTTCATCATCTAGAACACGATAAGTATCTAAAACTGCTTCATAAGGGATTGCCATATGAACAAACTTCAAGTCAGAACTTGGAAGTAAGAATTTAAGATCGACTTTTTGTTCATCATCTACAGATACGTCTAATATTAGAAAAATAGCGTCTTCGTTACTGGACTCGAGTTCATCTAGTTTATCGAATAAGTCTGGGGTTGATGGCTCATAAGCCTTGTTCTGAATAGAGAAATCTTTTAAATAGTTAGCCTTACGATAACTATCAATAGTATTAGACCTTCTAGGTACAATAGTAAATGATGGCAGCCTCATAACAGGGTATATACCACCTTTAGGCTCTGTGTTTTCTAATCTATAGAAAATATTGTTATCGAGGGCATCTTGAACCCCTTGTATAACAGAAAAATAGATACCATTACAGATAGCTAATTTTCTAATAACTTCATTACTGAAAGCATCTTCTGCGTACCTAAAATGTGTCGCAACAGCAGCTAATATCGAGTCTCTTAAAGACATTAATGTTGACTCATCAAGTTCACGTGCAAGCAACGTGGTAATTATGTCCCTGTACTTAGTCATCTTATCTCCAATAATATACAAATGCACAATTTGGAATTTTATTACATAAACTTGCATAAGACAATGTGATATCTGCTATTTATATTTGTTTTTTAGAGAGGAGACCAGTAGAGGTGTTTAGGAAATAAGTATATTGATATATCTATTACACTAAACAGATTGTATAAGAGCGTAGTTATACCTATACTGCACTGTATAAGAACTGTCGAGAGGACTGATCTATGGACGCTATAAAATGTGATAGCGCTTTTAACGTAAACTATCAAATTACAACAAATTTAAAGCCGAGTTATTATGTGATGAACAATCCTGTCACTATTGATATTGATCGTCTACAGAAAGCTATTGATGCTCCGCGTTATCAAATAGCTGAAGAAGATTACGAAAGTGTAGACAAAATTCGAGAAGCACTGTTAGCTTTAGCTCCGTAAGCATAGTTGCATATTCAATATTATATTTAATAAATAAATGTCTAATAAAAAAGAAATTAAGTATAAAATATCTTACGGAATAGAATTCCTTAAAGAGTATCCCAATTATCCTAGAGACCAGCAAAATGCTATTGGCCTGTTCTTAAAAGTATTTAAAGAGCATGGTTTAAAAGACTTCTCTAAATTTGAAGGAAAAATAGGTCCCTCTTGGAAAAATGTTGATAAAGACAACCCTGTCTATAAATTTACTAGAGGTAATAACCTTTGGCATTACCATGTTGGCATACCTGATTATAAACAGAGTAAATATTATGATTATAAAACCTCTGACTACATATTACATTTTATGCTTTTAGATAACCGAAAAGAAATTGTAGTAATAGACATTACTCCCCATCACGATAGTTATAATAATTTTTGGCTTCCAAGACCTAATTATTTAATTTACTGAAAAAGAGTCTAACATCCTGTTAGACTCTTTTTTTAATCTTCTAATAACAAAGAATAATAGCATCATGGTAAAGCAAACAAACCATCATAGTAAAACCAATAATGCTATCTTGAAAAATCATAGTCTTCTTCGTTCCCATCTAAATACTCGCGTATAGGACGTTTTTTACTGAATTTAGAGGCGTCTTTCTTAATCTCACCAACTATAAAATCACTATAAGCTGACCAGTTCTTACCAGCGTCGCCTTTAGCAAGACCGCTATATGTACTTATAAACTCTTTATGCCGACTGATGCGCCACAGCTGCTTGTCAGACAATCCATCTATAGTGAACATATCACCGTTATCAACATCGCGAGCCTCAGCTACCTGTTTAGCCTTAGGTTTCGATTTCTCACGAACTACAAACTTAAAGCCTACTATCGTAGTAGCCTTTTTTTCTTGGGTGTAACTAACTTTTATATCTGTCTTTTCGTTAATTTCTTTTATAGACGACTCTAGAACACGGCGTTTGAAGTCACTCATGCGTTTGTAGTCAGTAACCCCTAAACCAAGCTGCTCTCTGAAAGTCTCTAATTCAAATAACGGGGTTTTCCGAGCTTCACGCCACTGTATGAGAAGCTCGTAAAGTCTTACAGCATATAAGCTTTTTAACTGTGCCGTCTGCTCTAGAGTATATTTTGTGAAGAACTGTTCAATTCCATGAATACGCGTGATTTCATTAACAACAGCAGGGGTAAATATCACCTCTATCGCTCCCTCACCGTCAATATATGTAGCTTGACTGATCCAACGTGATTTAACTTTAAGAGCACGTTCATCCATAAAAGTGAAGCGACGCTCAAACAAGTTAGCTTCTGCATCTATAAGCGCCTCATAAGCAGTTTGTTTAGAGACTTCAAAAACTTCAGCGTATCTCATAGCGTCTATTCTTAATGGGGTATCAGAACTAAGACCTTTGTTTTGCTCTCTACTATCAATAATAGCTAACTGTATTAATCTAATCTCAGCCAGAGATAAATTCTGAATCGCTGTATTAAGACGATTCGATTTTACTACCAATTCGGTCTTGTCATTTTTCATAGCTAGCACCATTAGAAACATATAACGACATAATATAATATAGACTTTTTATAGTCAAATAATTACTTGTCGTCATACGGGTAGGAATTTGTCGTCATACGGGTAGGAATTTGTCGTCATACGGGTAGGAATTTGTCGTCATACGGGTAGGAATTTGTCGTCATACTATCTCTGTAAGCTTTATACTGTATAGTCTGTAGCGATCTTAAAAGCATTTAAAAGCATTTAAAAGCATTAAAAGCTTTTTGGTTGTGGATAAGCTTAAAAAACAAAGGGCTATTTTTAATGGTTGATTTAGGAAGTAAGTTACTTAAATTTGCATAGCTTTGATTGGCTATAGAACGAACTCTTCTCATCTTCAAAACAGTCTTTGGGATCAATCCTCGCATAGTGACCATCTTGTCCACTTATTTTGACAATGTTATGAGCCACACCAGCCTTTTCCAGATATTGATAATCATCTTGACGTTTTGCTATCTCGCTTTTGCTAGGAATAAACAGCCAAGCTGCTCCAGAGGCTAATGCTAATACCACAACAACCATAACGACCAAAGTTAGTATTAATTGACGGCCAAACTCTCGCTTAACGTTATCCAGCATCTGCTTGGAGGCATCTATATTTAGCTCAGCTATCTTGTCTTTAGTATCGTCAAGGTTACTAGCAACACTGGTAACAGAGGTCTGTATCTTCACTAAATCTTTATTAAGCAGCTTTGTTGTTTTTAAGAACGTATCACTCGCATCAGTGATGTGCTTAGTGAAGCCTTCATCAATACGCTTGTGATAGTTGTTTTCATTGGTTTTAAAGACGCTAGCGATCTCTTTGTTAATGGCTTCAACAAATTCAGTTTGCAGTAAGGTTTCTTTGTTTTGATAGGTCTTTAACAGTGAGGTCAGTTCCTTTGCCCAATTAGCAATCTCTTGCGCTTGTTTAAAATGCGCGTGGTTTAAGTTTGAGCTGTCAATCAGCTGCTTATCTATTTTTTTGGTATACGTTTGAAGCGTAATTAGTAGGTCTTCTAATGAAATAGAGAGGTCTTTTTCTGGCATGGATCGTTCCTAGTCGCTAATTGTGATGCTATTTGGCCTCTAAATGGCGCTGTGGGCGTTTTTAGGGTGGTTTATACGTTATTGGTACCCTAGCATCAAAATGGCGCTGTGGGATGCCTGAGAAGCCTCTGAGGTGATTCTATGCGACCGTCAGTGTCGTTTAGTATTGCTTGTGGGCTTAAAAGCCAGGACTCATGCCTCGGCTGCGGTTGATATCACGGCTATAACCGGTGATTTCAGTGGATACCGTTCGCATTTGGCGCTGGTGTTCGGGGCTGAGGGCGCTTTGTTGTCGATCTTTGATGTCATCAAAGACGCGCTCTAAGGCTTTGGTGTGTGCTTTTCTTGTCGATAGGTCGCTTATAGACTTGATGTGATCAAGCAGCTGCTGGCTGTGGCCGATAATGTGGCTGCCAATTTCATGCTGTTCACGGTCTGCAAGCTGTTTTTGGTGGTCAGTGGTACTCGGCTCA
This sequence comes from Psychrobacter sp. NPDC078501, assembly GCF_044900935.1. Classification (NCBI taxonomy): domain Bacteria; kingdom Pseudomonadati; phylum Pseudomonadota; class Gammaproteobacteria; order Moraxellales; family Moraxellaceae; genus Psychrobacter; species Psychrobacter sp. NPDC078501. The sequence goes on from NZ_JBJDOS010000016.1 coordinate 10,101, forward strand.
CTGCGGTAGCGCTGCCATGCGCTCATTTGCTGATCAAGATGCAGGAGGGTCATGAGGTGTTGGCCAAAGTCGCTTTTTTGGTCGATGATTTTTAGAAGTCTGTGCTGATCCGATAGTCCTTGATGCGAGATATAATCGTGTTGCGCCTTAAAGCCGGCTTCTTCTTCTGCTCTTTTGGCGCGTTGCTGCTCACGCTTTGCTTGACGCGCTTCTTCTTGCGCTAATAGGCGCTCACGCTCCTTTTGGTCGGCCATGTCACGCTGCTGCTGAGCAATACGCTCTTTTTCAAGCGCCTCAGCGGCATCGATTGCAATCTGGCGCTGAATACGTACCTGTTTGACGCGCTCAACCACTGATTCAGCTTGCTCTAGCTCGTCATTGCTCACGTTACTGGGTTTATATTCAGGCGTAGGCGCTGCTGGGACGATAAATAACTTACTTTCACGCAGATCGGCAAGTTCGCGTGTCCGTACTAGACGGTTGCGCTCATTGATCATCAGGTTAATCTTACCTCTGATTGTGGCCGGTGTTTCGTCTATCTCGTAAACCTCACCTTTCTTGTTTGCTTGTTCTGCTTTTTCTCGCTCACTCTCGTATTTGTCACGCTCTAGCTTGGTTGCAACGCTACCCATCTTGATTTGCGGCTCAATATCTTTGCCTTGATCGGCATAGCTGCGCGAATCAATCAGCTCATGGTCATATTCGGCCAGTTTCTCATTAGCGATCTGCTCCCACAGTTGCCGTACTTCTTTGATTTCAACATTGACGCGCTCCATGCCAAGCTCACGCCGCTTATTATCGGACAGCTCAATGGTCGCCTTATCGGTCAATACAATCTCGTTATTATCGTTAAGCTCAGCGGTACGCGTGGTAAACATGATATGGGCGTGGAAGTTGCGAGGGTCTGCCCCTCGATCAATCTCTTTTTGAGTTGGTTTGTGAATGGCGCAATCGGCAATCGTACCGTAACGATCCGCAAGCGTTTGGGCGAACTGGTGCGCGATGGATTTTCGGTCTTCTGCGCTTAACTCATGCGGCAGATTAACCAGCCATTCGCGAGCCACACGCGCATCTTTACGCTTCTCGGCAAACTCCGCTTTGTTCCATAAATCACTACGATCAATATCAGCGCCCGTAGCAGCCAATGCTGTCGGCAAAATAATATCCGCACTCATCACGCCATGCTTTTTTGAGTAATCATGAGTTTTGCCATAGCGCTTATCGTCAAGCTCAACACCAGCGCGATAGCTCGCAGAAGCAACGGCACTTTGTCCACTGCTGCGAGATATGGATTTGGTCGATGCGATAAAAATAGCCATTTCTACAAGCTCTGTTTTCAGGTTTTTAACATTGCGTCTTTTTGCAATGTTGGGGGTGTGGGGGCGTGCCCCTGCCGATGTTTTGATTTTATAAATGTGTGACCGTAGGGAATAAACATTTGTAAAGTCGAAAACTCGCACTTAGTCAGTGGGACGCAACCATCCGTCAAATAACTATATCATAAACTGTTGTTAGGATTTAGCGAAGTTGGTATAGTCGGGTAAATAGATAATTTAATAGTTTAAGGATTTGATATGAGCTTACTTGGTGGTAATGATTTGAAAGAGCAGCAGAAGATTAATGATCTTGAGCTTAAAATAAATAGAGAGAAGCAGAAGTTAGATAAGAAGCTAACACGACAAAAAATACTACTGGGTGCTTTTCTTGTAGATGCTTTAGAGAAAGATTCAGTGGAGGGTTTAAAGAAATACACAGCTGATAATCTGCTAGATTTTTTGAGCAGACAGACGGATAAGGATTTAATGGCGGACTTGGTAAAAGGGCTTGGCGGTAAGGTTGATACTGGGAATAACGATGAAAACAAGATAAAGGAAGGTTAATGGATAACGATTTACTTAAGAAGTATCGTGAGTATGCAAATTCTGATGAAGCTTGTGCTGTACTTTTTGTAAAACAGAATCTCTCACAATCAGAAGGGCATTGGGTTGATATAATCAATTGCCAACGTTATGAGATGTCTGATTGGTTAGTCATTGCTTATTCTCCTGTTAGTGGATTATAAGCAGTTACACAAAGTTTGGGAAACTCTCATGGAAATTGCCTTTTGAGTTTGAAGCAATGTACAATGATAAGATTAACCCGTTAGGTCAGGTGGCCTAACTTAAATAAAAAGTCTCCGACAAACCCGGTACGGTTCACTATCTATTGTTATTCTTACCTGAAATTGATGTGAGCTTATAGAGACAAGGTAAATTTGCAAAAGTGCCGGCTATTCAGTGTTCATTGAATGTTTAATTTAATTTATTAAGCTTGACCTTGGAGTGGCTCTAAGCCTTATACTTGGTACAAATTTTTCGGTTGTTATGATGATGCGTTCTACTACATGGATTACAGTCTTGGTTGGATTGTTCATGTTCCAAAGCTTTTGGAATGTGGCGGCGGCCTTTTGTGTCCATGAACAACAGCCTCAATCACAGCAGAGTTATCATTTTGGTCATCACCAAAATACCTTGTGTGCCAGCGATAGTCGTCAACACGATCATAATGGACAGTCAGAAAACATAAAAACATTCAGTAGCGATTTAGAAATCGGTGAAGATCATCAAGATCATCTACCATCGATGATGCATTTGATTGTACAAAATGAAAAAGTAGATGTGTTTCATCCAAGCTCTGAAGTTAAAGTGAATCCACAATTTCATTGGAAAAACAGCTATCAGGCTCCTGACCTGTTTCAACAAAGCTCACCTCCCGAATTTTCCCCGCTCATGGTGGGGTAGCCTAAAACATTCCCACCACTTTTATTATTTAAATAAGTGGGAAAAATCATGTCTTCACAATCAATTATACTCTTGCGTCATAGCTTGGTTGCTTGTATATGTGCAGCGGCTATGCAATATAGCTATGCTGAAAACGTTACCAGCTTTGAATCCGCTTTAGCAAAAGTACAAAGTTACCAGACTCAAGACAAGCCGTGGCAACAAGTTCAGCAAATATCTGAATTGAATATTCAGCAAAGTCGGTTATGGCAGAATCCAAGTATAAGTTTAGAACAGTCTGGCTTTGGCTCAGGTCAAGAACAGGAATTCAATGTTGGCGTTAGTCAACCTCTAGATCTATTTGGTCAGCGTAAGCTGAACCGGGTGATTGCCAATACCTCGAATCAACAAATCCAATTGCAACAGCAATTATGGAAGGCACAAAGCCAACTGATTGTTAAATTTGCATGGTCGCAATTTGCACTTGCTGAGGTTGAGCAGTCTGCTTATTCAGTACAGTTAAAAACAAGTAAAGTCAATCTGGACAGTGCCCAGAAACGCTATCAGGCAGGCAGTATTGCCCTGGTTGATTTTGAGCGTGCCCAAATTGAAGCGCTAGAAATCCAACGACTTTATGAGCAAGCGATGCTGAATAAACAAGCTGCCGGTCGTCAGCTGTCTAATTTGTGGGGGGGAGAAACATCTTCACATCTTCAATTGAATAAAACCGCTATCCCTTGGCCAGAGCAAAGTCTCCAAACTGTGCAACGGTATATTGCTGAAGGGTGGCTAGAAAAATTCTATGCCTTGAACATTCAGCAATCGGATCATCAAATTGAAAATTTAAGAATTCAGGCACGTCCCAATCCGACTTTAAATGTAGGCATGAAACGTAGCAAAACCCCTAATGAAAGCAACGATACGACTTTAGTAATCGGCGTGGCTATTCCACTGAATATTTTCAATCGCCAGCAATATGCGATCCCGATGGTCCAGCAACAGCAAATATTGCTGAACCAACAGCAGCAGCGTGAGCTGAAGCAACAAATACTCGATATTGCCAACAGCATGCATCAGCTCAAAGGTTTACGTAGCCAGTTCGATGCCACAACAGCACAAGTTACTTTGGCGACCAAAGTTCAGAGCCGTACTTTACTAGGGTTTCAGGCAGGGAAACTGTCCATTACCGACGTTCAGCAAGCAACCACCCAACTGCAGAATCTTCGATTGGGTCAATTACAAACTCTACGTCAAGCTTGGCAAACTGCCCTAGCAGCTGAGGCACTCAGTATTGGCACAAGTTATGAAGAAATTAGCCGTTCGGATGCCTATACACAACTGAATAAAAAGGCAGTCGAAGCATCGCAAAATTTAATCAATGGGGGAGCACGATAAAATGAACGCCAAGCAAAACGGAAAAATATCCCAGTCTCTCATGATTGCAATTTTGATTCTGATTACGGTCTTGGTCAGTCTGGCTATTTGGTTAAGTTCAAAAAAAACTGAATCTGAGGGGCGTGGTTATGATGAGGGAAATGCCGAATATTCTGATGAAGATAGTTCTGAAGAAGGACATGCTGAAGAAGGCGAAATACAACTGACCAGCCAACAAATGGTTGAACAAGGTTTAAAAGTTGCTGTTGCATCCACAGGATTGGTTGAAAAGCTGACAACCCTGCCAGGTAAATTGGTGGTGAATACCGATCAACAAGCGCATATATCGCCTAATTTTAGTGGTTATGTCGAGCAGATCAATGTGGCTTTAGGACAGAGCGTGCAAAAAGGACAAACGCTGGCTGTACTAACCGTGCCTGAACTGATCGACCAACAGGCAAATCTGCGTATGGCA
>NZ_JBJDOS010000017.1:0-12602 GCF_044900935.1 Psychrobacter sp. NPDC078501
GCTCGGCCAGTTTTTTAATGTCAGATTGAGTAGTCATTGCTTATTCTCCTGTTAATGGATTATAAGCAGTTACACAGTTTTTAGGAAACTCCCAACCCATCTTATGTTAAAACCTAACTTAAATTATTTACTAATGTGCCTCATCCCAGTTTTGACCACTATCAGTCTCGACTAATAAAGGTACTGCAAAGTCTACATTCCAGCCTTTGTCTACTGCTGTAGTCGTCAATACATCTTGCATAGCATCAGTAATCAGCTGGCTAACTTCGTCTACTTTATCGGCATCCACTTCAAACACCAGTTCATCGTGAACCTGTAGCAGCATTTTGGCTTGCTCTTTTGGCAGCACTTTATCAACGGCGATCATAGCAAGTTTGATTAGATCAGCAGCAGAGCCTTGTAGTGGCGCGTTAATCGCCGCGCGCTCAGCACCTTGCTTGACCATACGATTGCTGTGATTGATATCAGGCGTATAGAGCTTACGGCCCAATATCGTCTCGACATAACCTTGCTCATAGGCGCTTGCACGAGTATTGATCATATAGTTTTTGACGCCTGGATAGCGCTCAAAGTACATATCAATATAGTCTTGTGCTTCGCCGCGGCTCATCTGTAGCTGCTTGGCAAGTCCAAAGGCACTCATCCCGTATAGCAGACCAAAGTTAATGGCTTTAGCGTTACGGCGCTCGGTTGAAGTGACGTCTGCGACATCCTTGCCAAGTACTTCGGCAGCGGTGGCCGCGTGGATATCTAACCCTTCGTTAAAGGCGTGGGTTAGGTTTTTATCACCTGAGAAGTGCGCCATTAGACGAAGTTCAATTTGTGAATAATCCGCAGCCAAAATAACGCGACCTTCTGGGGCAATAAAAGCTTGACGAATTAAGCGACCAGTCGCAGTACGAATGGGAATATTTTGTAAGTTAGGATCTGTCGATGACAGTCGCCCAGTGCTCGTTAATGCCTGATGGTAGCTAGTATGTACGCGATCGGTTTCGCTATCTGCGACATTATCGAGTGCATCAGTATAAGTGCTTTTGAGCTTAGACAGTCCGCGATACTCTAGCGTAATATCGACCAATGGATGATCGATTTTTGATAGTACAGCCTCACCAGTCGAGTATTGACCAGACTTGGTTTTTTTGCCACCAGCCACGCCTAGCTTTTCAAATAGCATCTCACCGAGCTGCTTAGGAGAGCCTAAGTTAAACTCTTCGCCGGCCACTTCATAGGCGCGCTTCTCTAAGGCGACAATTTCTTCATCAAAGCGTTTTGATAGCTCGTTTAAGAAGGAGCGTTTAATCAAAATACCATGCGCTTCCATTTGGCAAAGTATCTCTGCTGTTGGAATCTCTAGCTCGTGTAACAGTTTGGCATTATTGGCATCGTTAGCCAGCTCAACGCTGAACACGTCAAATAATTGATAGGTGATATCGGCATCTTCACAAGCATAATCGCTCGCGATATCGATGGCTACTTGGTCAAAGGTAACTTGCTTAGCGCCTTTACCTGCTACATCTTCAAAGCTGATGGTTTGCGTTTGTAGATAATGGCGTGCCAAATCGTCCATGCCGTGGCGAGTAGCTGCCGCATTGATGACGTAGCTGGCAAGCATGGTATCCATCGCCCAGTTATTTGTCTGCTCATGTATGGCGCCGACTAGATCGATATCATAGTGAGCGAGGATATGCGCATCATACTTTAGATGCTGACCGATTTTACCGATATTTGGGTTCTCTAAGACAGGTTTTAAGCGAGCTAATACTGTATCGCGATCAAGCTGCTTAACAGTTAGCTCATCACCTTCTAGGCTATGCGTAAGCGGAATGTAATAGGCTTCGTGTGCTTGCAATGCGAAAGATAAACCGACGATTTGTGCATCACGCCAATGAACGCTAGTGGTTTCGGTATCAATGACAAAATGCGGAGCAGCTTCTAATAACTCGACCAAGCTATCAAACGCTGGCTCATCGAGTACAGTGTGCCACGCTTTATCATGGTTAGTGCTGTCTTTAATGCTGTCACCCTTGGTTGATTGGAGTGATTTTGCCACCTGTGCCTGTGACTCCGTATCGGCTTGGCTATCAGCAACACTTTTCGAACCATTGGCAGGATGATTTGGATGATCGAGTGATGCCAGCTCATTTCTAAACTCAAGCTCATTATATAAGTCGCGCAATTCATCTATATGTGCACAAGGATCGGTATTGATTTTTAGATCATTCCAATCTTGACCGATGGCTAAGTTGGTAACGATGGTAGCCAGCTTTCTATTAAAAGGAATATCATCAGCGTTTTCGATCAGACCCTTCGCCCCGCGACCTTTGATAAAGCCAATATGCTTGAGCATGTTTTCAATATCACCATACTCAACGAGTAGGTCTTTAGCGGTCTTTTTACCGATACCAGGTACGCCTTTGATACCGTCAGAGGCATCACCCATTAGCGTTAAGAAATCGATCATTTGATTTGGATTGATACCGAATTTATCGATTACCGCTGGCGTATCCGTGACTTTACCTGTAAAGCTGTCTTCCAATATTACGCAGTCGTTGACCAGCTGCATCATGTCTTTATCACCCGTTGAGATGACCACATGATGGCCTTGCTCGATAGCACGATGGGCAAGTGTACCGATGATATCATCCGCTTCTGCACCCTCGATCCGCAACAGCGGAATACCTAATGCAGTGACCAAACGATGAATATAAGGAATTTGCTCTACTAGCTCGACATCGATAGGTGGACGAGCAGCTTTGTAATCAGCAGACATATGATGACGAAAAGTCGGTGATTTGGTATCGAAGCAAACAGCCATGTGAGTAGGATGATAGCGACGCATCAGCTTTAGTAGTGCGTTGAGTGTACCGCGTATCGCATTGGTGATTAGACCCTGCGAGTTTTGCATGGTTTTTGGCAAGGCGTGATAAGTGCGGAACAGATAATAGGAACCATCAACCAAAATAAAAGGTGGCTGATCTTTGTCTACATGACTGGTATCCATCAGCGCCACATTAGGCATGGTATCGAAGTTCGGTAGTGCTTTGGGGTCAAGCGCTTGGTGAGAGTTGTGGTCGTTATCGGTGGTATTGTCAGCTATGTCATCAGTCATAAAAGTCACTTATCAGCTATTAGATAAAAATATATACGCTTATTATAACGATAAAATCAGCGCGTGCCGAACTGCTTAACCGTTACGAGATGTTCTATCGTGTTCTTTTTCATTGAAATCTACACTGAGTTTTCGATATTCCATTTCTACAATAAATAAATTGCTAAAAACAAAAAAGAACCCAGATAAACTGAGTTCTTTTAGAAGGGAATAACTATCGACTACTTGTCATTCAATAGACGTTGATAACGAGTCTCTGAATACGTTATTTTACTTCTGAAGAGACTTCGACATCGATGTTACCGCTGGTCGCTTTCGAATATGGGCATACTTCATGCGCTTTTTCGACCAATTTTTGAATCTCGTCAGCAGATAGGTCTGTATTGTCAGCGATAACGTGGATTTTTACGGCAAGCTTATATTCGTGATTGTCACCTTGTAATAAGTCTACAGAGGTCTCAACAGTTGAGCCAAATGTTGCGCTTTCCATCTTTTTGACTACGCCTAAGGCGCCATCAAAACAAGCGCCATAACCCATTGCGAGTAATTGCTCAGGATTATTACCTTTTTCATTACCGCCTGGTGGTACCATATTGATTTCAAGATCACTATCGCTTAAGGTTGCTGTACCCATGCGACCGCCAGTAACAGTAGATTTGGTAGAATATAGAGATTTCATGACACATCCTTTGTTGTGAGTTTTTATGTTTATAGTTGAGTGGTAAATCTTGATATGAAACCTAGCATAACAAATCGCTCACGCAGCTCAGTGCATAGAGAGTAAATATATACTGCTAGTTTGTAAATGAGATTTTGCGCACAGTTTTATTCGTTTCTAGATTTACAAGCTTATCGTACAGTCGCCAAAGAGGTACAATAGCGGTAATGAGCCATATATACGTTATCAGTACGGATAATAGAAATCTGAATCATAAGGACATTGTTTGATGAATAGATGGATTGCGATACCTAGTGTTTGCTTTTTGACGACGCTTGCTTTGATAGGGTGCGAGGAAGAAGACGGCGCTTATGGGACGGCTAGTAGCGAGATTACTTTGACAAGCTTTGCTAATAGTTATGATAGCAAAGCCAATGCAACGGCAATTGCGCGAATTGATGAAACGTATCGTACTGGTGCGCGCGAGATCAAAACAACCAATCTCATCAACAGTTATAGTAATCAAAGCCTGAATGATTTAGACAGAACCGTGCTAGCAGATGATTTCGAAGGTCGACTTGAAAATAAAGACATCGAGGTTAATAATCGGACGGTCAAACGCCCCATTTATGAAAAAAATACCAACAACCAGCTAGACTACCAAACCACTTATAAGACGCTTAACTTATCAGGGCTGCATGCTAACAGCTATGTTGCTAGTACAAACGTGAACAATAGATACGGTATTATTACCGACTTAAATAACTATTCTGAAATTCCGACCAATGTTGCTTTTCCTGAAGGGTCGGTTTGTTATATCCCTGTGGTAACCAGCGAGCGTTCGTTTTTGGCATTTAATGAGAAAAACAAGACTGGTTACGCTTCAATAGAAAGGTGGATTGAAGTGGCCAAAACTCGCTTTAGTGCAGATAGGGATCATAGAACCTCTCAGTTCGGCGTTGGCGTAGGCAATCAGCAACAAGCCGCGCAAGTTATGTTTTTCGAATACGATGATCAGCCTGCTTATGAATATAGCGGTGTTGAGTACGGAAAAGACGTATATGAGGCAAACTATGTCGCCAAAGGTAGCACTGATCCGAATACAGACAGTCGTTTTGACGTAGTCGATTGTACAATCGTCAATGAGGTAGCTGGCGACTTCTTAGCTGAGCAAATAGAACGCTACTACTGAGATGAATTGATGGTTATTAGTCGTGCTACTCAAGCAGGATAATCGCAATTTAAAAGCCCAAAAACACGCTTCGTTTAAATAACGGAGCGTGTTTTTTTATACGCTAATTCTGCACCCCGATGCTAAATCCGCTACAATACGCCCATTATTTATTTTATTTATTTAGAGTCACTTCTAAATCACATAACTGTTGAAGCTGAAAATTATGAGCGTAGATCCAAAGAAATTAAACAAAGAAGTTGCTAAGCGCCGCACCTTTGCCATTATCTCGCATCCCGATGCTGGTAAGACCACTATGACCGAAAAACTCCTGTTGTGGGGTCAAGCGATTCAGGTAGTGGGCGAAGTAAAAGGCCGTAAAACAGATCGTCATGCAACCTCAGATTGGATGAGCATGGAACAAGAGCGTGGTATCTCGATCACGACGTCTGTCATGCAGTTTCCGTATAAAGACCACATGGTCAACCTACTAGACACCCCAGGTCACGCCGACTTTAGTGAAGATACTTACCGTACTTTGACCGCAGTAGATAGTGCGCTGATGATGGTCGATGGTGCGAAAGGTGTCGAAGAACGAACCATCAAGCTGATGGAAGTGTGTCGTATGCGCGATACGCCTATCATCTCATTCGTCAACAAGCTAGATCGTCAGATTCGTGAGCCGCTTGAGTTACTTAGCGAAATCGAAGCAGTGTTGAAAATCAAATGTATCCCAGTGACTTGGCCTATCGGTATGGGTCAAGATTTCATTGGCGTCTATCATTTGACTGAAAATAAAACTTACTTTTATGAAAAAGGTAATGGCGGCAAGATGACGGTCTCTGAGACCAGAGAAGGCTACGATTATCCAGATATCCGTGAGCGTCTAGGACAGTTGATGTTTGACGCTTTCGAAGAGTCGCTTGAGCTGGTACAGATGGCGCTAGAAGAGTTCAGTGTTGAAGCATTTTTGGCTGGCGAGATGACGCCAGTATTGTTTGGCACGGCATTGGGTAACTTTGGGGTAAACATGGTACTTGATACCTTGGTCAAATATGCACCGCCGCCAAAAGCCCATCCAACGACTGAGCGTGAAGTATCAGCCACCGAGACAGATTTTACAGGCTTCGTCTTTAAAATTCAGGCCAATATGGATCCACGTCATCGTGACCGTATTGCGTTCTTGCGAGTGTGCTCTGGTAAGTACGAGAAGGGTATGAAAATGAAACATGTGCGTCTGGGTAAAGATGTACGTATTGCTGATGCTTTGACCTTTTTAGCAGGTGACCGTGAGGCGTTAGAAGAAGCCTATCCAGGTGATATCATTGGTTTGCATAACCATGGCACCATCTCTATCGGTGATAGCTTCACTGAAGGCGAAGAGTTGAGCTTTACCGGTATTCCGCATTTTGCTCCTGAATTGTTCCGCCGTGTAGTTCTAAAAGATCCGCTTAAATCAAAAGCTCTGCAAAAAGGTCTTCAACAATTAAGTGAAGAGGGCGCAACGCAGGTCTTTATGCCGCAGATTAATAATGATTTGGTTTTGGGTGCGGTCGGTGTCCTACAGTTTGAGGTGGTCGCGCATCGTCTCAAAGAAGAGTACAAGGTTCAATGTACCTTTGAGCCAGTATCGATAGCTACGGTACGCTGGATTCATTGCGATGATGAAGTAGCATTGGCGAAGTTCAAGAAAAAAGCCCATGACCAATTATCATTAGATGGGGGCGGTTATCTAACGTATCTTGCACCGTCACGTGTCAATCTACAGCTAATGCAAGACCGCTATCCAGAAGTGACTTTTAGTAGCACTCGCGAACATTAAATTTATTTATACGCTTATATCGTTTATTGATTAAGACACGCCAGCCGTGTCTTTTTTATTGCCTGTGTTTACGACTCGAATAGTAAGAGTCAGATAACCGCTCGCTTACACCACTTCAAAAACGTGAACAGTCTTCCTACAATACATTGTAATTGTTACGGTAGAATATTGAATGGCATTTTATATTTGTAAAAGAGGACATATGCACACTACGACTCAAACTGATGATAAATCTATATCGGCTGATCTATTTTCGATAAAAGTAAGCCAGAGACGTTCAATTGCTATGTTGACTGGCAGCTTACTGTTAAGTGCCGTTAGCATGTCGGTAAATGCAGGAATTTTTATTAGCAGCACTGAATATCTACCGTATCAACTACCCAGTAATATACAAGAGACGTGTGACAAGCGTGATAACTGTCCAGAGATTGAAGTTAAATATCTCAAAAGCAGTCAAAACTGGATAGATGAGATTGCCAATGCCCGTATCGATAACTTAGTCGTTAATAGTCAGATGACAGAGTCAGCACCTATCAAGGGTAAAAGCAACAAGAAGGAAGTTACGGCTGCTCTTGATAGCTTTGTGAATTCGCAATTTCAAGATATGCCTGATGATGTGTCGTGGGGTTATAATCTGATGGTAGCGCCCAATTATCTAGGTCATGTCGATGACTTTGAACTGTTTGAGATTAGCTCCTATGTTTATACTGGCGGTGCACATGGCATGCCTTATAGCGAGTACCTAGTGTTTGACCCAAGTACCAAGAAGCAAGTCACGCTTGACGACATGCTTATCTCAGGTAAAAAACCTCGTTTTGAGGCGCTTGCCTATGATGCTTATAAAACGTGGGTTAAAACGGTTGCTGAGGACGTGAGCAGTTATGAGAAAAACTGGCCATTTACGTTGAGCGATAATGTAACCTTAACAGACACGGGCATTAGAATTCGTTATCAGCATTATTCTATCGGCCCATATGCTTACGGTATGCCTATTCTTAATATCCCCTATAACAAGCTCGACAAAGTTATAAAACCTCACTTTATACCAAAGTAAATACTGTATGGTGTCTGAGGAAAGTACTTAATAAACCGTGCTAGGCAACTATTATTAAAGAAATAGCGACAATACTTATCACAAATTGGCAGTAATATTTTAGAGTTATTATTTTTAGCATCATTGGATATTCAATAGAAAAATAAGGAGTTATAACATGACAAACGAGACAGAAAGTACGAATACGGCAGCAAGTACAACTTGGCAGCTGAATGCATTGACCGAAGCGCTAGGTGACCTAACACTGACGGTTAGTGATAGCTTATCTATAGGTCGTGGTAGTGATAACGACGTAGTCCTAGGTAGCAAGCAGGTTTCTCGCAATCACGCGGTACTCAGTGTGTTAGACGGTCAGCTGTACGTAAAAGACTTAGACTCTTCTAATGGTACGTTTATTAATGAGCAACGTATTGAAGGTAATGAATCTAGTCATCTCAAAGCAAATGATACGCTTGGCTTTGCAAGTTTTAGCTTTCAAGTACAGGCATCTGCTGCGCCAGTGACGACGGAGAGTGAGGCACTAGCGCCAGTGACCACAGAGGAGTTAGTAGCAGATGCACATGAAAATGCTGACACAGCTGCCGTGCTGGAAACTACTGCTAGTGAGCCTGTGACTGAAGAGCAGATAATTGAGGAAAGCGTTCTTGAGGAAGAGCCGATCATAGAGCAAACAGTTAATGAGCCAGTGATCAAAGAGACTGGCATCGAAGAAATGTTGCCTGCTACAGATGATACTGTACCTGTAGAATCTTTATCTGTAGATGCCGGCTCAGATATGACCGAAGAATCAGTAACCCCTACGCACGAAACCGTTGAACCGGCTGTTGAAGAACCAGCTGTTGAAGAGCTAGCTACTGAAGAAGCCGTTGCTACAGAGCCAGTTGTCAAAAAAACAGGGATTGATGAAGTACTGTCTGACGCGGATGCAGCATCGCCTACGCCAGTAGAAGACACGCCAGTTGCTACAGAAGTAGTAGCTGACGCATCTGTACCAACAGCAACCCAAACAGAGGCTGTGACGACTACAGAGCCACCAAAGACAGCATCTACTGATAGCGCGCCAGTGGTAGAAGAGCAGCCAGTAATACATGAAGAGCCAGTAATGCATGAAGAGCCAGTAATGCATGAAGAGCCAGTAATACATGAAGAGCCAGTAATGCATGAAGAGCCAGTAATGCATGAAGAGCCAGCAATCCAAGACGAACACGACAAAACGACAAAAACAGAGTTACAAGAAGAAGCTGACCCTGAAGTTTTAAAAGCCAAACAAGCAGCTAGTGCACAGTTTTCAGGCACGGCTAATTTAGGGCAGCCGCGCGATCTTGGTACCGAAGGTAATAATGCGATGGATCAAGAAATCAGCAACCCTGCTCATGCAGGTCATGTAGAGAAAAAAGCGAGCGGCGGCTGGTTCATATGGGTATTTGTGACCATTCTAATTATCGGTTTGGCCTTATGGTTGTTTAATATGGGCGGTGCATAATTCAAATATACACTAGGTCTTTGTCGTAATTTTTGACAGAGGCCCTTGTGTGCGTACCGTTTATTAAATAAATGACTCATTATAGCGTCGATATTTTAGCGAATATTGGCGCTATATTTTATAGAGCAGCTTATAGTTTTGTTATTGCCTATAAGGTGCTAAGAGAGCGCTATTATGATGACTTTTGAAGAATACCAAGCTTTTAGAGATAGAGGCTTTAGTCACGCACCGCTAGTAAAAAAGCGTCTGATGGATGCGCAGACTCCCGTATCTGTATTCTCCAAAGTACGTGATCTAAACGGCTCTGCCTATCTGTTTGAGTCTGTGGTAGGCGGTAAGCGCTGGGCACGATACTCCATGATTGGATTGGGTAGCGATCTGATTTTGCAGTACGCTGATGGCAATATGACGACCAAACGAAACGATCATATCGATACAGAGTCAGTAGAGAATCCTTTTGATTACCTGCGTGAGCTGATGGCGCAATATCATATGCCAACCGCTGAAGATGTACCGACGATGCCTAGCTTTAGTGGCGGTCTAGTTGGTTACTTTGGATACGATATGGTACGTATTATTGAGCCAATTGTCGGCTTATCTGATGCGCCCAATCCAATGTCGATGCCAGATATGTGGCTGATGCTTTCGATGAGCGTTATTGTATTTGATAATTTAGAGAATACGCTATCAATCATCGTCTATGCTGATTGCCAGTCTGAAGATGGCTACAGTTCAGCTATCCGTGAGTTAGAGCAAATCGAGGAAAAGTTAGCTGAGCCGTCCAACTTGCGCGCACCTGTAATGCCTACGCCTAAATTTGTATCGCAAACAGGTGCCGAAAAATACTGTAGCGATGTCAATAAAATAAAGGACTATATCGCCGCAGGTGACGTCATGCAGGTAGTGCCAGCGCAGCGTTTGACTGCGGACTATACAGGCGACTCTCTAGCCGTCTATCGTGCGCTTCGCTACCTTAATCCGTCGCCTTATCTGTTCTTGGTGCATGGCTATACACTCGATGATCACAAACGCTTTGATATTATCGGTGCTTCTCCTGAAATCCTATCCCGTATCGAAAATGGCAAGGTGACGGTAAGGCCGCTAGCAGGGACACGGCAACGTGGCCGAGATAAGGCTGAAGACCTCGCGCTTGAGCAAGAGCTGCTAAATGATGAGAAAGAAACAGCGGAGCATTTGATGCTCATTGATTTGGGTCGCAATGATCTTGGCCGCGTTTGCGAATATGGCAGTGTTAAAGTCACAGAAAAGATGTTTATAGAGCGCTACTCACAAGTGATGCATATCGCATCTAATGTTGAGGGTACGATACGAGCTGATAAGGATGCACTAGATGTGTTTTGTGCCACTTTCCCAGCTGGTACGCTATCGGGCACACCCAAAATCCGCGCCATGCAAATTATCGATGAGATAGAACCAGTACGTCGAACGGTGTTTGGCGGTTCAGTTGGTTATTTAGGTTGGAATGGTAATATGGACACGGCCATTGCTATCCGTACTGCGGTGATGCGCCGTGGGGAGATACATATTCAAGCCGGAGCAGGGGTCGTCGCTGATTCTGTGCCAAAAAAAGAATGGGATGAAACCAATAAAAAAGCATTGGCATTAATAAAAGCGGTCGAAATGGCCTGTAATGGCTTGCGCATTCGCTAATTAAATAGCCAGTAATATGATGAAAATAAGGGCTGCAAGTAAAAATCCAATTTATCGCCATATTTTTATTTATAAAAAAACCAGCTTAATCAGTGACTTAAATGTTTATATCAAATTAATTTAAAAAAAGATGAAAAAGTACTTGCGCATCTCAAAAAATTTGATAGAATAGCCACCACTTTAAGAGAACAAGCCGACTTAGCTCAGTTGGTAGAGCAACTGACTTGTAATCAGTAGGTCGCCAGTTCGATCCCGGCAGTCGGCACCATCTCTCTTAAAGTAGCTTTTTATGAATTTGTCTTAAATGTAAGTCATTTTTGTTCAAAGCAACCTAAGGTGGGGTTGGGGAGCGGTCAAACCCAACAGACTGTAAATCTGTCGCGAAAGCTTCGAAGGTTCGAATCCTTCCCCCACCACCATATTTTCTAAAGTTTGTCATAGCGCCAAGCATACTCTCTATATCTCATAACTCTCGATTAGAGTTATCCTGAATAAGAGTAAATGCGGGTGTGGTATAATGGTAACACCTTAGCCTTCCAAGCTAATGACGCGGGTTCGATTCCCGCCACCCGCTCCATATATACACCATCGCAAAGCATAACAATAAATCATCACGAGAGTCAGTAATTATTGCTGCATCGTGATATTTTTTTTAGTGCAACTCAAAGGTTTCAATATACGCTCATATAGCTCAGCGGTAGAGCACTCCCTTGGTAAGGGAGAGGTCTCGAGTTCAATTCTCGATATGAGCTCCATTTATTGTTTATACCTTTTATGCTTGTTTTGCTATTTATATAACTTTGCGTCGATATCGAAATTATAGAATATTGAAATATATAACAGTAGTGCGGTAGACAATGATTCAAAGGTGACACTGAGGTGTTGCCTTTTAGTGCTGTCAGTATATTAATAAATATTGGTTTTGATGGTCTTATATAGAGAAGACTAAAACTAATAGGTCAGTATGCAGACATTAATACATTATTTTTTGCACTTTGGTTTTCCTCTTTTTATTGCTATTGCGTTTTTTAGAAAAGAGTGGAAAAAAGCATATCTGATTTTGCTTGCGACCATGCTGGTTGATATAGACCATCTGGTAGCAAACCCAATATTTCAGGCAAATAGATGTAGCATTAATTTTCATCCGTTACATACTTATTATGCGATGCTAGTGTATTTTGTTTTACTCTTTCTTCGTAAGCCTTTTAATATCATTGGAATTGGATTGCTGTTCCATATGTTAACGGATTTTACGGATTGTTTGATGATGTCGGTCAGCTAACATCGCGACCTTGCATATCAAGATAATTATACGGTTATAAGAAAGGTTATAATCAATTGAGCTTTATATCTACTAGTTAGAGAGAAGTTGATTTCGATTGAGAGATGTATGACTATTTAAGACAAGTCAGCGTATAATAACGGATACAAGAATTAGTTCGGAGCATTGTTTAAGCAGTGGTTCGTGCGGTTGATAGCTAGGTTTATGATGATTTAATTCTATTATGAGCCATTAAACAGCTTTTTATTGATCATTCACCAAAAAAAGAGGAAATACCCATGGCAAAGGCCAAGTTTGAACGTAACAAGCCACACGTCAACGTCGGTACAATCGGACACGTTGACCATGGTAA
>NZ_JBJDOS010000018.1:0-5677 GCF_044900935.1 Psychrobacter sp. NPDC078501
GCTTCAAGCTGAAGGCTTTTATTGCTAGCTACTGATACACCGATCATGCTCATAAATAACTCCGCTACTAGAATCATCTGTAGCTACAGATGATTTTTTTAGGTGAATAAGTTGTTTGTACCAAGCTATGATTATGCCAGTGAAAAACGAGAAGTAACGCTCTTATAACCCCTTTTTTGTAGCAGATTTTACGACAGATAAAAAATCCGTTATTTCCCACCCAATTTAATGACTACACCTTACGCACCCTAAAGGGACTGCCAAATAGCTGATATTGTTAAGTTTATTGAAGTTAAGGTGTTTGCAAAGTGCAAACAAAATCGTTCTTAGTCATTGATTTATAAAGGAAAAAGTTGTTTACAATTTGTTTACAGCCTTGCTTCTAAAAAGCGAAAAACAGCCCTTTTTTACCGCCTTTTGCTGTAAAAATTACGCTTTTATAACAGGTGAAATTGTGGTGTAGTAAGTACACTTTAGTGAAATAACACCCAATTATAGGAAAAAGTGGCAATGAACTATGCAATTTTGAGGACGGCAAAATTAAAGACGATAGGCAACATTGGTGGCAGTCTTGCACACAGCTACCGAACGATAGAAACTCCCAATGCTGACCCCAACCTCACCTCTAAAAATCATCATACCGTTGCGACCCCTGAAGCCGTCAAAAAAGCAATAAAAGATCGACTTCCTGAAAAAAGACGCTCTGATGCGGTGCTATGTATTGAGTATTTAATAACTGCCAGTCCTGAATGGGACGGCTGGGGAACAAGCCACGAAGCCGAATTTTTTAAGCGATCTGCTCGGTGGCTCATTGATAAACATGGGGAAGAAAATATTGCAGGTATGAGTATTCATCGGGACATAAGCACACCGCATTTAGTCGCTTATGTGGTTCCTATTGATCAAAAGGGGAAGCTGAACTGTAAAAATTTTCTAGGCGGTAGGGCTAAATTAAACAAGATGCAAACCGATTTTGCCAATACGGTCGCTGATTTAGGGCTAACAAGGGGCAAGGAAGGCTCTAAAGCCAAGCATACCAGTATCAAAGAGTATTACCACGACATCAATCACGCTAGAGATTTCAGTATCACAGCAGAACCGCCTAAGCCTGAAATGTTTGAAAGCAAGGCTAGGTATGGTGAGAAGGTCACAGCAGCGGTTATTGAGCAAATAGAACCGACTGTGAAAGCGGCAAACAGCATCCTGATGGACTACGAGAAGGCTAGGATGGATAAAAAAGTTGCTGAGGACAGCTATGAGACCTTAAAAAAGCGTGTTAAGCCTTACTTAGTGGCGATTGAAGGGTTAAACCAAGAAGAAATTACTAGGGTAAATGCAGCAATGCAGCTAGAAAGCCGTAAAATCGCTGTAGAGAAGCGTTAAATTTAAAAGGCTACGCATGTATAAGAATACGGTCAGAAAGCGCTTAAATCTAATCCTGTGGACAAATAGAGGTGTTTTTACAGCTTATTATCAAGGTTAAAGCAAATAAGGTTACTGAAATACTAAAATAATTTGAAAAATTTTGCTGCTTTGGATGAGTCTAAAATCAAACTGATGGATGAGCAAGAAAGTATTGATTGATTACTTAATCCAAAAAACCACAAAAAAGTCTCTGATATTTCTAAGTCATTAGGGATTTTTTCTTTTGTCTTTTCAGTTAATAAAAAAATAGAAAAAGGTTTTTAATGCTTTTAATGCTTTTAACAGCTTTTAGACGCTCTGTGATCCTTACTGCTATTGGCCTGTAGCCTCCATTAAAGGACGTTTGGTTACCCATTAAAGGACGTTTGGTTACCCATTAAAGGACGTTTGGTTACCCATTAAAGGACGTTTGGTTACCATTAAAGGACTTTTTATAATTTGACCTTTAGATGACTTGGTGTAGTATGTCATTAAATCGTTATGGGTAAGATGGTTATGAACACTAAAAAAAACCTAGTGGTAAAAACTAATCAGCTAAATCAGGCGTTACAAACTTTATCATTGGCTGAAGTGCGAATTATTCAGCTAGCCATAGTTGATGCTAGAGAAACAGCCACAGGATTAAGTACAGACAAGCCGTTACGAATTGATGCCACTCGTTATGCAGAGGTATTTGAAACTACACGGCAAAATGGCTATAAGCGCATGAAGGAAGCTGAAGAAACCTTATTCAATAGGCG
Source organism: Psychrobacter sp. NPDC078501 (assembly GCF_044900935.1). Taxonomy (NCBI): domain Bacteria; kingdom Pseudomonadati; phylum Pseudomonadota; class Gammaproteobacteria; order Moraxellales; family Moraxellaceae; genus Psychrobacter; species Psychrobacter sp. NPDC078501. Next base: position 2,166 of record NZ_JBJDOS010000018.1, read on the forward strand.
TTTTACCTACCTTGATGATAATGGTAAGCCCATTAAAAGCCGTTGGTTACAGCAGGTGCAATATCATGATGGTGAGGGTGCGATAGAACTAGTATTTACTCTTGCTGTTGTAGAAGGTATCAGCCGTATTAATGGCTTAGAGCAGTTTTTTACCTCGTATTTGCTAGAGCAAACAACACAGTTTGATAGTGTTTATTCAGTACGCCTTTATGAGTTATTGACGCAATGGCGCACAGCTAAAAAAACACCATGCTTTGAGATAGGGGTTTTTAGAGACCAAATGGGGCTAGGGATCAATGAATACAAAGCGATGTGTGATTTTAAGAAACGTGTTTTAGACCTTGCTACAGACGAGATTAACAAAAAATCAGATCTTAAAGTCAAATATGAGAACGTAAAAAAGGGACGCAAAATTATAGGTTTTGCTTTCACTGTTCATGAAAAACCAAAAGCTAAGACTGATGTGGTTAGTAAGGAGCGTGACGCTAGTACAGCAGATATGTTTACGGTAGAAGGATTAAACGACAATCAGCTAGGACGTATCACACGTAACAAGCAGTTCATTGCTGATTACAACCATTTGGTTAGCTCTACCAGTCCAGCTGGTCAAGACCCGAAAGCATGGGAGTTTGAGATGGTTAATAGACTTAAAAAAAACCCTATGCAGTTTAATAAACGCCCTATCAGAGAGTATCTTGAATATTAAGTCTTATGAGTGTGTTTGATAGGTTCAGTTCTCTAGTGAAGATATAGAATATTTGGCTGTAAGCTATTGATTGCATGTTTGCGGCACTAAATATTAAGTGCCCTCATCTATTTATACAACTTAATGCCAAACGATAAAAAAGAAGTGAGAGCTAACAAAATAAGGGCTTTAAGGTTATAGTTATAGGAAAGTATGAGGGGTAATCTATGAAAGATAAAAGGCTCATCCTACGAGCAGTAGCCGTCTTTATTTTAATTGTTGGACTAACATCTGTAGTTATAATTCAATTCAAATTAATGTCAATCAGCATGTTTTATAGTCTTTTTTAATTAAAGATTTTTTTTATGATTAACGGTTTAGTCCAAATCATAACTTATACCCTCATAACAAATCAGAGGACTTAATAATAGCTCAGCAATACTTTAAACATTCGTTGTACAGACAGCCCAATTGTGTATCTCTATATTAGATATGTCAGCTTAAAGCTTAATAACTGCTGATAGCCTATTTATCAATAAAAAAAAACAAAAGATGGATGAGCTTGGTATAGATGCGTTGACTCACAAACCAATAAATGGAAAAGGAAAACCATAATGGACAATCAAAATGTGAACGAACAAAGTATGGATGAACAGTACAAAAACAATCAAAAAATGGATGATAATGATATGAATAATCAAACCCTAAAAGGCGAATGGAACCAACTCAAAGGTTCAGTAAAACAGAAATGGGGAGATTTAACAGATGACGATCTCACTCATATCGAAGGTGACCGTGACAAACTGGTTGGACGTGTCCAAGAGCGTTATGGTCATTCAAAAGAAGATGCTGAACGTGATGTAGATGAGTGGCGCACACAAAACAAATATTAATTCTTGTGTATTTAATAGTCATACCCTTAAAATGCAAAAGCCCGTGACTATTGTCACGGGCTTTTTTAGTCAATGCTACTAGTTATGCGAGTAAAGATAAAAAGCTAGATCATATGATAGGCTACAGCCATCAAAAATAAGAATGTTTAATGGATTGCGAGTTTTCTCATACTTACTGCACTCCATCTGCTGATGTTTGATCTAAGTTCGAGTTATTTTCATTAACAGTAACCGTATCATCAGCCTTTTGCTCATTTTCTACACTACCATTACTAGAATAGTACGCAGTACCTCCTGCACCTTCTGCGTCCTCTGTAGAAGCAGGAATTTGATCTTCAGCCTCGGTCGCTGTTTGCACAGGAGTCATTTCGCTAGATTCTGTATTAGGAGCTGGCTCTTCTGTCTCACTGCTGCAAGCGCTCAGACCAAAGAAACTCACCATAAATACGATCCATAGTTTGCTCTGAATTGATTTAGTCAGGAATAATTTTTTCATTTTAATATCCTTGAGACAGAAAGCTATAAAAAAACCTGACTTTGAAAACCATTCAAAGTCAGCTTAAAAGACCAACCACACAATAATTTAACTGCGCTAATTTAAGCAGCACAGCCCATTACTCTTTTTATTATTTATTGTAGTTATTTTTTATAAAATCGAAATTTTTCTCAACTAACAACTCAAACATAGCAAAAAAATTAATATTTTCAGGTAAAGAAAGGTAAGAGTTTGTTAGCTTGTGTGCCATATATTCTTTTAAAGAATATATGGCTTTTATAGTCTAAGGTTAAGGTTAAGGTTAATAATATATTAAAAAGTATGCTAAGAAAATAGGGGAAGGATGAAAACTGTGTTCCAATGAGACCATGGTGTACTTTGCCAAACACAGTTCGTAAAGCATACCCCAGCGGAACCAGCTATTTCACCCCAAAAACCTATTAACAGACTACTCAAAACAGACTGTCATTGTGGAACCACTTAAAACAGGCTAATCAAACACCTCTGAATGGCTACCCAGCCTAACAAAATCTACCGTATCGATCTGAACACGGTAGATAAGCACCAAATCAGGTTTGATATGGCAATCTCTAAACCCCTTATGATTGCCGGTCAACGCATGATCTTTGTATTTAGCCGGTAGCGGTACATCGTTAGTCAAACAATTAAGCACCTCGCCCCATGCAGGAGTGAGTAAACTTAGATAATTCTTCTTAGCATCTCTCTTAAACTGACTTGATACTTCAATGGATCTCATCAGCCTCGCCTTCTAGCTCATCCATGAGATCACCAAAGCTATCGTATTTGGTGCCTTTACCGCCCGCAACCTCAGCAATAGCTGCAATAGTTTGCGCGTTGAGCTTAGGTTGTTGATAGTCAAAAGACAGGGGAATCGCATTGGTATCGGCTACTTGGTTCAAGAACAGTCTAATGGCTTGTGAAGGCGTTAGACCATAGCTTTCAAGAACAGAAAAAGACCTATCTTTCAGATCCTGGTCAAGCCGTATATTATAATTAGTTGTAGTCATAGTAATCACCTATCGCTTATATTTGTACACCCAATATAAGCGATAGGTGATTAGATCTCAATAGTTTTAGCGTTTCACCTACTCGCTAATCTAAGCGGTAATAGTCTGCTCATTCAATCCAGCAAGAAAGTCATCAACCGTTTTCTCAATGCTTTTTTGCATCACATAAAGATCAGAAGTAGAGTATTTCCCAAGCTGATTTCTTTCATCCATAACTTCAAATAGCTTGCTTCTGACCACTTCTTCGTGCGTTTTATCGTCAATCAACAGCAAATTAAGCTTCACGACAGCTCTATCATAGGCTTCTTGAGTGGCTTCAAGCTGAAGGCTTTTATTGCTAGCTACTGATACACCGATCATGCTCATAAATAACTCCGCTACTAGAATCATCTGTAGCTACAGATGATTTT
>NZ_JBJDOS010000018.1:5774-11295 GCF_044900935.1 Psychrobacter sp. NPDC078501
TTTTTTAGGTTAATAAATTATTGATACCAGCCTAAGATTATGCCAGTGAAAAACGAGAAGTAACGCTCTTATACCCCCTTTTTTGTAGCAGATTTTACGACAGATAAAAAAACCGTTATTTCCCACCTAATTTGATGACTACACCATACGCACCCTAAAGGGACTGCCAAATAGCTGATATTGTTAGGTTTATTGAAATTTGAGTGTTTGCAAAGTGTAAACAAAATCGTTCTTAGTTATTGATTTATAAAGAAAAAAGCTGTTTACAATCTGTAAACAGCCAAGTTGAAAAACAGTGAAAAATAGCCCTTTTTTACCGCCTTTTGCGCCAAAAATCACGCTTTCCTAACAGGTGAAATTATGGTGTAGTAAGTACACTTTAATGAAATAACACTCAATTATAGGAAAAAAGTGGCGATGAACTATGCAATTTTGAGAACAGCAAAATTAAAGACGATGGGCAACATCGGTGGCAGTCTTGCACACAGCTACCGAACGATAGAAACGCCAAATGCTGACCCCAACCTCACCCCTAAAAATCATCATACCGTTGCGACCCCTGAAGCCGTCAAACAGGCAATAAAAGATCGACTTCCTGAAAAAAGACGCGCTGATGCGGTGCTATGTATTGAGTATTTAATAACCGCCAGTCCTGAATGGGAAGGTTGGGGAAAAAGCCAAGAAGCTGAATTTTTTAAGCGATCTGCTCAGTGGCTCATGGATAAACATGGAGAAGGAAATATTGCAGGTATGAGTATTCATCGGGACATAAGTACACCGCAGCTGGTCGCTTATGTCGTTCCTATTGACCAAAAAGGGAAGCTCAACTGTAAGGGTTTTCTAGGCGGCAGGGTTAAGTTAAATCAGATGCAAACCGATTTTGCCAACACGGTCGCTGATTTAGGGCTAACGAGGGGCAAGGAAGGCTCTAAAGCCAAACATACCAGCATCAAGGAGTATTACCACGACATCAATCACGCGCGAGATTTTAGTATTACGACCGTAGCGCCTAAGCCTGAAATGTTTGAAAGCAAGGCTAGATATGGGGAAAAGGTCACAATAGCCGTTATTGAGCAAGTAGAACCCACTGTGAAGGCAGCAAACAGCATCCTGATGGACTACGAGAAGGCTAGATTGGATAAAAACGTTGCGGAAGAGAGCTATGACACCCTTAAAAAACGTGTTGAGCCTTACTTGATGGCTATTGATGGTCTAAATCAAGAGGAAATTGCTAGAGTAAACGAAGCAATGCAGCTAGAAAGCCATAAAATCGCTGTAGAGATGGATAAAATAAAAAAGGCTAGGTATGTATAAGAATTAAGGTAGAAGGCTATTAAATCTCATTTTGTAGGCAAATAGAGTAGTTTCTATAGCTTATTACTGAGGTTAAGAAAAAATTGATCAATCATCTGATCCAAGAAGACATGAGAAAAGCCAAATATTTTATGGTAACTAGTGCTTTTTTCTTTTGTCTTTTTAGTTAGTAAAAAATAAAAAAAATGCTTTTAATGCTTTTAAATGCTTTTAAATGCTTTTAAGCCCTCTGTATCCATTGGTATTAAAAGGATACAAGCACCATTCGAATACGTTTACTTACCCATTCGAATACGTTTACTTACCCATTCGAATACGTTTACTTACCCATTCGAATACGTTTACTTACCATTTGAATACTTGAATAAAATAGTATTCGAAGATACAATTAAATATAAGTATTCAAATTTGAAGGTTATTATGTCTAAATCTAATCTAGTAGTGAAAACTAATTATCTAAATACCGTACTACAAAATCTAAAACTATCAGAAATACGCATTGTTCAGTTAGCCGTTGTAGATGCTAGAGAGACTGGTACAGGGTTGAGTGCAGAGATACCACTTCGTATTGATGCTAAAAGATATGCTGAAGTTTTTAATACCACTCGCCAAAACGGTTATCTAATGATGAAGGACGCTGAAGATACGCTATTTAACAGACGTTTTAGCTATGTTGATGATGAAGGTAAGTTAGTTAAATCTCGCTGGTTATCCCAAGTTAGATATTTAGATGACGAAGGAGCGATTGAAGTTGTATTTACTCCGGCTGTAGTACAAGGGATTACTCGGATTGATGGGGCTGAAGAGTTTTTCACTAAGTATTTACTAGAACAAACAGCCGAAATGGATAGTAATTATTCAGTAAGGCTCTATGAGCTGCTGGTTCAATGGAAGCAAGCCAAAAAAACACCTGTTTTTGAATTGGAGAAGTTTAGAGGTCAGTTAGGATTAGAGTCTGATGAATATCAAACTATGAGCAACTTCAAAAAAAGGGTCTTAAACCTTGCTGTTGAAGAGATAAACGAAAAATCAGATCTCAATGTTAGTTACACTCAAAAGAAAAAAGGTCGCAAAATTGCAGGATTTAGTTTTACTGTTCATGAAAAGCCAAAAGCTAAGAGGGATGTAGTTAATAAGGAGCGCGACGTTAGTACAGGAGATATGTTTACGGTCGATGGATTGAATGATAAGCAGCTAGGGCGAATTGCTCGTAATCCTGCTTTTATGGCGGAATACAATCATTTAGTAAGCCCTACTAGTCCAGCTGGTCAGTCACAGCAAGGTTGGGAGTTTGAAATGGTTAACCGCCTTAAAAAAGACCCTACGCAGTTTAACAAACGTCCGATTAGAGAATATCTTGAATACTAAATTATATTGCTCGATAAGAAATAACTAAGAAGCCTTGTAGCCCAAGCTATTCACTTTTCAGATTTTTACTCAATATTAAATAAATTTTTCATACATATAATAGAAAGTTTATTGTGCTTTACACTTCTAAGCTTTAAGACCATCTAAGACAGTTAGTTGGTTTTTTAATCCCTAAACCCATGAAAATCGGTTGGGGGGGGGTGATTTTTTTGTCGTGTGCAGAGAAAAACAAGTTAAAGATTTTTTTGCTAGCTGCTTTAGCGATAACCATTATTTAAGACAATCTCGTTAAAGCAGCTATGACCTAACCTTTAAATGTTAAAAGTAAAGGGCAAATTTGAAAAATTAAGGAGTTAAAATGACTTTACGACATTCTTCTTCACGCTTTTCGAAAATTTCATAACCTTTAGCAGCGTCAGACAAATTCATACGGTGAGTAATAATAGCTTCAGGTGATAAATCACCATTTTCAATATACTCTAATAATTGTGGTAAATACTTGTGTACATGGGTTTGGCCCATTCTGAAAGCAAGCCCTTTATCAAAAGCGTCACCCATTAAGAAATCATTAATGGGTCCTGCATATATACCAGGAACACTAACGACCCCGCCACGACGCACAGCTGCCATACATTGACGTAAAGCTGGAGCGCTTGATCCTTCAATTTTCGAACTGCCCTTAGCTTCAAAGCCAACCGCATCAATAACACCGTCAACGCCGCGATGTCCTTTGGTCTGTTCAATGATGAATTCAGCAGCATCTACCTTATCGAAATTAACCGGAATAGCCCCGTACGTATCTTTGGCATACTGCAAACGGTAGTCATTATGATCTACCACGAAGATCTGCTCAGCGCCTAACATTTTGGCACAAGCGGCTGATAACAACCCCACAGGACCCGCTCCATAAATAGCTACGGTTGAACCTTTAGTAATATTGGCATTAGTCACGGCCTGCCAAGCAGTTGGTAAAATATCTGATAAAAATAAAACCTTCTCATCTGACAGTGAGCCATTTACTTTGAACGGATTAAAATTACCTTTAGGAACCCGTACAAAATCTGCTTGTCCACCAGGAATCCCACCATATAAATGGCTAAAACCAAATAAAGCAGCCGGTGGCGGAATTATTTTTTTATTAATAGCAGCGCCTGGGCCTGTATTTGTAGTCTCACAAGCGGACATTAGGTCATGCTGACAGAAAAAGCAGTTACCACATGCAATAACAAAAGGAATAACAACTCTATCGCCTTTTTTAACAGCAGTAACTTCAGAGCCTACTTCTTCAACCACACCCATAAACTCATGGCCGAGGATATCGCCTTCCTCGGTTTCAGGTATTTTGCCACGATATAAGTGTAAATCTGAACCACAAATTGCAGTTGCAGTCACACGTAAAATAACATCATCTTTTTCTTGCAGTTTAGGCTCTGGGACATTGTCCACTCGCACATCTTTAGCACCATGATAAGTTAAAGCACGCATAATTTCTCCAGTTAAGTAAAGCTTGCAAAATCTCGATAAACAATAATCTGTGAGAATACAAGATGAAAGTTATTAGAATCAGTGGTTTATGTTATCTAAGTTAAGTATTACTCAATTATATTAGCACCTTGAAAATCGAGATTTATAATCAACGTGTGTTAAAAAGGTTGCGTGTTGTAAGTGAAAAGTTGTAGTGGTCAACTAATTTAGGATACCCGATAAATTAACTTTTCGAGTCCTCCTGCCGAGGACTGAAGGCTTATAAAAGCTGTTTGTATTTTTAAAGTAACTTTTCTTGTTAGATAAGGATATACCCTAGTGGAACCGTCTTAAAAGCCCCAAAAGTCTATTAACAGACTACTCAAAATAGACTGTCATTATGGAACCACTTGAATTAGGCTAATCAAACACTTCTGAATGGCTACCTAGCCTAACAAAATCTACCGTATCGTTCTGAACACGGTAGATAAGCACCAAGTCAGGCTTGATATGGCAGTCTCTAAATCCCTTATGATTGCCGGTCAACGCATGATCTTTGTATTTAGCCGGTAGCGGTATGTCGTTAGTCAAACAATTGAGCACCTCGCCCCATGCAGGAGTGAGTAAGCTTAGATAATTCTTTTTAGCATCTCTCTTAAACTGACTTGATACTTCAATGGATCTCATCAGCCTCGCCTTCTAGCTCATCCATGAGATCACCAAAGCTATCGTACTTAGTGCCTTTACCGCTCGCGACCTCAGCAATAGCCGCAATCGTTTGCGCGTTGAGCTTAGGTTGTTGATAGTCAAAAGACAGAGGAATCGCATTAGTATCGGCTACTTGGTTTAAGAACAGTCTTATGGCTTGTGAAGGTGTTAATCCATAGCTTTCAAGAACAGAAAAAGACCTATCCTTCAGATCCTGGTCAAGCCGTATATTATAATTAGTTGTAGTCATAGCAATCACCTTTCGCTTATATTCGTACCCCCAATATAAGCGAAAGATGATTAAACCTCAATAACTATAGCGTTCCATCTTTTCGCTAATCTAAGTGGTAACAGTCTGCTCATTTAATCCAGCAAGAAAATCATCAACCGTTTTCTCAATGCTTTTTTGCATGACATACAGATCAGAAGTGGAGTACTTCCCCAGCTGATTTCTTTCATCCATGACTTCAAACAGCTTGTTTCTGACTACTTCTTCGTGCGTTTTATCGTCAATCAACAGCAAATTAAGCTTCACGACAGCTCTATTATAGGCTTCTTGGGTAGCTTCAAGCTGAAGGCTTTTATTGCTAGCTACTGATACACCGATCATGCTCATAAATAACTCCGCTACTAGAATCATCTGTAGCTACAGATGATTTTTTTAGGT
>NZ_JBJDOS010000019.1:0-3433 GCF_044900935.1 Psychrobacter sp. NPDC078501
GAGCTGACGATGACCTACTCTCACATGGGCGAACCACACTACCATTGGCGCTACGATGTTTCACTTCTGAGTTCGGGAAGGGATCAGGTGGGGCCATCGCGCTATTGTCGTCAGCAAAGGGGGTTAGATATGAGTCTGTTGTTTTTATTGTTTGACTATAAGTGTTTAGTTTATAGTCGATCAACTTGTAACCTAACTGAATCAAGGTTAAAGGTGATATCGAAATGTTCTTTCTTATTCTATAGCCTGAGCTATACAAGATAGATTAATTAGACTTGTATACAAACCACTTGGGTGTTGTATGGTCAAGCCAAACGAGCAATTAGTACAGGTTAGCTACACGCATCGCTGCGCTTCCACACCCTGCCTATCAACGTCCTAGTCTTGAACGGCTCTTTAGGGAAATCTAATCTTGAGGTGGGCTTCCCGCTTAGATGCTTTCAGCGGTTATCCCATCCGAACGTAGCTACCGGGCAATGCCACTGGCGTGACAACCCGAACACCAGAGGTTCGTCCACTCTGGTCCTCTCGTACTAGGAGCAGATCCTCTCAAATTTCCAACGCCCACGGTAGATAGGGACCGAACTGTCTCACGACGTTCTAAACCCAGCTCGCGTACCTCTTTAAATGGCGAACAGCCATACCCTTAGGACCTGCTTCAGCCCTAGGATGAGATGAGCCGACATCGAGGTGCCAAACACCGCCGTCGATATGAACTCTTGGGCGGTATCAGCCTGTTATCCCCAGAGTACCTTTTATCCGTTGAGCGATGGCCCTTCCATACAGAACCACCGGATCACTAAGACCTACTTTCGTACCTGCTCGACTTGTGGGTCTCGCAGTTAAGCGCGCTTTTGCCTTTATACTCTACGACCGATTTCCGACCGGTCTGAGCGCACCTTCGTACTCCTCCGTTACTCTTTAGGAGGAGACCGCCCCAGTCAAACTACCCACCATACATTGTCCTCGGTATTGTTATACCTGAGTTAGAACCCCAACATGACCAGGGTGGTATTTCAAGATTGGCTCCACCGAGACTAGCGTCTCGGCTTCAAAGCCTCCCACCTATCCTGCACAAGTCAGGTCAAAGTTCAATGTAAAGCTGTAGTAAAGGTTCACGGGGTCTTTCCGTCTAGCCGCGGGTACACAGCATCTTCACTGCGATTTCGATTTCACTGAGTCTCTGCTGGAGACAGCGCTGCCATCATTATGTCATTCGTGCAGGTCGGAACTTACCCGACAAGGAATTTCGCTACCTTAGGACCGTTATAGTTACGGCCGCCGTTTACTGGGGCTTCGATCAAGAGCTTCGCTTACGCTAACCCCATCAATTAACCTTCCAGCACCGGGCAGACATCACACCCTATACGTCCACTTTCGTGTTTGCAGAGTGCTGTGTTTTTAATAAACAGTTGCAGCAGCCTGGTATCTGCGACTGCCAACAGCTCAAGGAGCAAGTCCTATCACCATCAACAGCGTACCTTCTCCCGAAGTTACGGTACCATTTTGCCTAGTTCCTTCAGCAGAGTTCTCTCAAGCGCCTTGGTATTCTCTACCTGATCACCTGTGTCGGTTTAGGGTACGATTCGTTTATAACTATTGCTTAGAAGCTTTTCCTGGAAGCATGGTATTTGCCACTTCGCTGTACAAGTACAGCTTGCTATCAGATCTCGGTATAAAATAGCCCGGATTTACCTAAGCTATAAACCTACATCCTTTCACCTGGACAACCAACGCCAGGCTGACATAACCTTCTCCGTCCCTCCATCGCATTATAAACAAGTATCGGAATATTAACCGATTTCCCATCGACTACGCCTTTCGGCCTCGCCTTAGGGGTCGACTCACCCAGCCCCGATTAACGTTGGACTGGAACCCTTGATCTTCCGGCGTGCGAGCTTTTCACTCGCATTATCGTTACTCACGTCAGCATTCGCTCTTGTGATACCTCCAGCATGCTTTACAACACACCTTCACAGGCTTACACAACGCTCCCCTACCACTTGAAAACAAATTCAAATCCGCAGCTTCGGCTCCTAGTTTGAGCCCCGTTACATCTTCCGCGCGGGCCGACTCGACTAGTGAGCTATTACGCTTTCTTTAAAGGATGGCTGCTTCTAAGCCAACCTCCTAGCTGTCTATGCCTTCCCACCTCGTTTCCCACTTAACTAGGAATTTGGGGCCTTAGCTGGCGGTCTGGGTTGTTTCCCTCTCCACGATGGACGTTAGCACCCACCGTGTGTCTCCCGGATATCACTCATCGGTATTCGGAGTTTGCATCGGTTTGGTAAGTCGGTATGACCCCCTAGCCGAAACAGTGCTCTACCCCCAATGGTGTTCGTCCGAGGCGCTACCTAAATAGCTTTCGGGGAGAACCAGCTATCACCGAGTTTGATTAGCCTTTCACCCCTATCCACAAGTCATCCCCTGGCTTTTCAACGACAGTGGGTTCGGTCCTCCGGTGCCTGTTACGGCACTTTCAACCTGCTCATGGATAGATCACTCGGTTTCGGGTCTATACCCTGCAACTAAACGCCCTATTAAGACTCGGTTTCCCTACGGCTCCCCTAAACGGTTAACCTTGCTACAGAATATAAGTCGCTGACCCATTATACAAAAGGTACGCGGTCACCCAACAAGTGGGCTCCCACTGCTTGTACGCACACGGTTTCAGGTTCTATTTCACTCCCCTCACAGGGGTTCTTTTCGCCTTTCCCTCACGGTACTGGTTCACTATCGGTCAGTCAGGAGTATTTAGCCTTGGAGGATGGTCCCCCCATCTTCAAACAGGATTTCTCGTGCCCCGCTCTACTTAATATGTTAACTCTAATGTTTCGAATACAGGACTATCACCTACTACGGTCAGCTTTCCCACGCTGTTCTTCTACATTAGAATTAATCGGCTTCTCCCCGTTCGCTCGCCGCTACTAGGGGAATCTCAATTGATGTCTATTCCTAAGGGTACTGAGATGTTTCACTTCCCCTCGTTCGCTTCCTAATAAATTAGGATACCTACCTTATGGTAAGTGGGTTTCCCCATTCAGAAATCTCCGGATCACAGGATATTGCCGCCTCCCCGAAGCTTATCGCAGGCTGTCACGTCTTTCATCGCCTCTGACTGCCAAGGCATCCACCATGTGCGCTTCATTACTTGACCATACAACCCCAAGTAGTCTTTCGACTTCTAAGTGTCATACAATCTAATTATGATAACGATATCACCTATGTTTATACGCTTGATTCAGTTCTCTTTACTTTTTTAATAACTCACCCCTGGGATAACAACTGATGTCGTTAAGAGGTGAGTTATTAAGGTTAAGAAGTGCGCGTGAACACGCTCTTCTTAACCCAGACTCATATCTATGTTTTTAAATAGTCTCTATGCTCTCGTCGAGTCACAGATTCTGTATAAAACAGAAAGAAGTAATCAGTT
>NZ_JBJDOS010000019.1:3526-5708 GCF_044900935.1 Psychrobacter sp. NPDC078501
GCACCTAAAGCTTACTTAACCGTCTTAGTAGTGGTGGAGCCAAACGGAGTCGAACCGTTGACCTCCTGCGTGCAAGGCAGGCGCTCTACCAACTGAGCTATGGCCCCATTGTAAAATGGTGGGTCTAGGTGGACTTGAACCACCGACCCCCGCGTTATCAACACGGTGCTCTAACCAGCTGAGCTACAGACCCTAATACGTTTGTTAAAAACGTAAGCTTAAACTAAAGAACAACTTGTTGTGAATTCTTGCTGACCGAATGCGTCTATAAGGAGGTGATCCAGCCGCAGGTTCCCCTACGGCTACCTTGTTACGACTTCACCCCAGTCATCAACCACACCGTGGTGAACGCCTCCCCGAAGGTTAAGCTATCCACTTCTGGTGCAATCAACTCCCATGGTGTGACGGGCGGTGTGTACAAGGCCCGGGAACGTATTCACCGCGGCATTCTGATCCGCGATTACTAGCGATTCCTACTTCATGGAGTCGAGTTGCAGACTCCAATCTGGACTACGATAGGCTTTTTGAGATTCGCATCACATCGCTGTGTAGCTGCCCTCTGTACCTACCATTGTAGCACGTGTGTAGCCCTGGTCGTAAGGGCCATGATGACTTGACGTCGTCCCCGCCTTCCTCCAGTTTGTCACTGGCAGTATCCTTAGAGTTCCCGGCTTAACCCGCTGGTAACTAAGGACAAGGGTTGCGCTCGTTGCGGGACTTAACCCAACATCTCACGACACGAGCTGACGACAGCCATGCAGCACCTGTATTCTAATTCCCGAAGGCACTCCCGCATCTCTGCAGGATTCTAGATATGTCAAGACCAGGTAAGGTTCTTCGCGTTGCATCGAATTAAACCACATGCTCCACCGCTTGTGCGGGCCCCCGTCAATTCATTTGAGTTTTAACCTTGCGGCCGTACTCCCCAGGCGGTCTACTTATTGCGTTAGCTGCGTCACTAAGTCCTCAAGGGACCCAACGACTAGTAGACATCGTTTACGGCGTGGACTACCAGGGTATCTAATCCTGTTTGCTACCCACGCTTTCGAGCCTCAGTGTCAGTATGATGCCAGGAAGCTGCCTTCGCCATCGGTATTCCTTCAGATCTCTACGCATTTCACCGCTACACCTGAAATTCTACTTCCCTCTCACCTACTCTAGCCTAACAGTTTCAGATGCAGTTCCCAGGTTAAGCCCGGGGATTTCACATCTGACTTATCAAGCCACCTACGCTCGCTTTACGCCCAGTAATTCCGATTAACGCTTGCACCCTCTGTATTACCGCGGCTGCTGGCACAGAGTTAGCCGGTGCTTATTCTGCAGCTAATGTCATCGTCTCCGGGTATTAACCGAAGAGTCTTCTTCACTGCTTAAAGTGCTTTACAACCAAAAGGCCTTCTTCACACACGCGGCATGGCTGGATCAGGGTTTCCCCCATTGTCCAATATTCCCCACTGCTGCCTCCCGTAGGAGTCCGGGCCGTGTCTCAGTCCCGGTGTGGCTGATCATCCTCTCAGACCAGCTACAGATCGTCGCCATGGTAGGCCTTTACCCCACCATCTAGCTAATCCGACTTAGGCTCATCTAATAGCGAGAGCAGTAAACTGCCCCCTTTCTCCCGTAGGTCGTATGCGGTATTAATACGAGTTTCCCCGTGCTATCCCCCACTACTAGGTAGATTCCTAAGTATTACTCACCCGTCCGCCGCTCGACGCCTGGTAGCAAGCTACCATCGTTTCCGCTCGACTTGCATGTGTTAAGCCTGCCGCCAGCGTTCAATCTGAGCCATGATCAAACTCTTCAGTTTAATCTTGCTATGAAGCTCTTTAAAGAAGCTTCTAAACTTGGCTCATCTAATCTGGCAAAATCGCTAAAAATTATGTTCGTAATGAATTAACTTTGAGTTTTTCTGCTGTCTTAAATGATAATTTTTATAGTTAATAATCTTCCCGAAAAGAAAAGATAGTCAACTTTATTTTTTAGCATTCTGAATCAGCAAAAATCCACACAAGTTGTTCTTTAGTTATGCTTTTAAATAATGTCTGACACTGTCGTCCAGTGCTAGTATTTCAAACTAAACAAGTCAGCCAATGTGGCTTATCCTATTTAGCGAGCTGACCATCATATCATGTTTTAATAGTCTGTCAACTTCTTTTTTTAATTTGTTTCAACAAGTTAACTG
>NZ_JBJDOS010000020.1:0-1937 GCF_044900935.1 Psychrobacter sp. NPDC078501
CGAATTAATGGTTTTACATAAATCCTTAATGCCCATTGGTTACTACCATCGGCAATAGGTTCGCCCAGTGCGACATAAACATCGCGCATAAGACTGGGGTCAATAGCGGCTTCAGTCGTTGGCATCGTGCTGATAATATAAGTACGCTTTTCTGGAGTCAGTTTCGCCACTTCACGACCGTCTTTGGATACCACGACTTGCGCTTGCGTTGCATCAAAGTTACTACCCTTTATTTCAAAAAATTCAGTTACTTCAAAATCGTAACCTTGAACATTGACTGTATCGCCAATACCCATTGCTACGTCACGCTCAATACTCAGGCTACTAGTAAAGGCTATGCCAATGACAGCAACCAATACGCCAATATGAGCAGTCTGTTGACCCCAATAGCTCAGACGCAACTGCCGCAAACCGTTAAAAAGATTAGGCGCATTCTTAGTTTTATCTTTAAAATCAACTGCCATCCATAGCAGTGCCCAAAAGCTAACGGCTAAAGTCACACCAATATTAAGCATAGACGATGGATTAACAAAGTAAGTAATAATGGCAGCTAATACTAAGCTACTAACGGCGATGACCATGCCTATACCCAGTAGTGGACGGGTGTCTTTTTTCCAGCGAATATTTGAGCCCATACCCATAGCTATTAATAACAGCCACGTTAAAGGTACAAATAATGCATTAAAATAAGGAGGGCCAACGGACACTTGTCCTAAACCAAAGGCATCAGCGATAATAGGGTAAAGGGTGCCGAGCAGCACCACTAAGGTTGCAATCAAAATGATGGCGTTGTTGATCACTAAAAAGGACTCACGTGAAATCAGCTGATATTGACTTTCAACGGTTAAACGCCAACCTCGAACGGCAAACATTAATAGACCACTACCGATGATAATGCCAAGAATAGCTAAGATAACCAAACCACGCGTCGGATCAGCGGCAAACGAATGCACTGAGGTAAGGACTCCAGAGCGTACCAGGAACGTGCCAAGCAAGCTTAAGGCAAAGGCGAAAATAGCCAGCATAATGGTCCATGCTTTAAACACCCCGCGCTTTTCAGTGACTGCTAATGAATGCAGCAATGCTAAGCCGACAAGCCAAGGCATAAACGAGGCATTCTCTACCGGATCCCAAAACCACCAACCGCCCCAGCCAAGCTCGTAGTAGGCCCACCACGAGCCCAGTGCAATACCAATGGTCAAAAACCCCCAAGCCGCGAGCGCCCATGGACGTGACCAGCGTGTCCAAGCAGCATCTAAACGCCCTTCCCACAATGCCGCCATACAAAATGCAAAAGGTACTACCATACCCACATAGCCCATATATAACATGGGCGGATGAATAATCAGACCGAAATCTTGTAGGACAGGATTTAAATCAGCGCCATCGACCGCTAGATTGGGTAAGGTACGCTCAAACGGTGACGAGGTAAATATCAGCATCGTTAGCATCATTAACTGTACACCGGCCAAAATAACTAATACCCGCGCACGCATTGATAACGGCAAGCCGCGACTAAAGTATGATACCAGTGCACACCATGTGGCCATGATGGTCATCCATAGCAGCAAAGAGCCCTCGTGTCCGCCCCATGTCGCCGATAACTTATAGTACCAAGGCAACAGCGTATTGGAATGCTGCGCGACGTAACTGAGGCTAAAATCATTATAATAAAAACCTGCTATCAAAGCGCCAAATGACGTTATCATGGCGGCAAACTGTGCCCAAGCTAAGCTAGGGGCTAGTCGTTGCCAAGCAACTTGGTTATGAATAACACCAATAGTTGGCAGAATTACCTGCAATAACGCCAATACAAAAGCGGTAAGCAAGGCAAAATAGCCCAATTCTGTAATCAACATACGGTCTAACCTTATTTACTCTAATGCGGTTGCAGTTTACTGTGGCGGTGGAATTTTTATTATTAGAACCCACCCCCA
>NZ_JBJDOS010000020.1:2032-4653 GCF_044900935.1 Psychrobacter sp. NPDC078501
ATGTCCGTAACACGACTTTTTAATAATGCGATATCGGCCGTCTCAATGGCCACATCGGTACCACCACCCATCGCGATGCCAACATCGGCAGTTGCTAGCGCTGGCGCATCGTTAATACCATCACCAACCATCGCTATTTTGCGGTTGTTCTTCATCTCGTTAAGCAGGCGCAGTTTGTCCTCAGGCAACAGCTCAGCTTCCCATTCCACGTCTAAATTACTGGCAAGTGCTTGAGCGGTTAAGCGGTTGTCGCCTGTTAGCATGACGGAGCGCACACCCATCGCTTTGAGCTGAGCCACACCTTCATGAGCGTCGTCTCGTAATTCGTCTCTTAGCGCGATTAATCCAAGCACTTCACGGTTTTGCTCATCGAAAAGAACAGAGACGGTCTTACCCTCATTTTGCAGCGCCTCAATTTGCGCCTGTTGTGTGGATGAAATCAATGCCTCATCGGCTGCGTAAACAGGCGAACCGATAGCTAGCGCGCGCTCCGCGACAGTTGCGTGTACCGCTTTACCCGCAGTAGCAGAAGCTTTGGAAGCCACAGGTATAACAACTTTAGCGGCTTCAGCATGGCTGACAATGGCTTCAGCAAGTGGGTGACTAGAACCAGTCTCCACACTGGCAAAAAGTGCCAATATCTCATCTTGACCTTGAGAATTCTGACCTTGAATACTTGAGTCCTCTTGTGTAAAGGCAACAACATCGGTCACGCGTGGTTTGCCTTCAGTTAAAGTGCCTGTCTTGTCAAAAGCGACCGTCTTCACTTGGCCGATAGTTTCTAAAGCACTACCGCCTTTGATCAGCAAGCCACGGCGCGCACCAACAGCAAGACCAGAGGCGATGGCAGCGGGTGTTGATAGTACAAGAGCACAGGGACAGGCAATCAGCAACAGTGCTAGACCGCGATACAACCAAGTCGACCAATCTCCACCCATGGCTAACGGTGGAATGATAATAATTAGTGCGGCAATAGCCATCACTGCCGGTGTGTAATAGCGACTGAATTTCTCAATAAAACGGGCAGTGGGTGCTTTGGAGGCTTGGGCTTGCTCTACCAGCTCAATAATGCGCGAAATGGTGTTATCGGCGGCTGTCTTTTCTACGCGCACTTGGAGCACACCATCGATGTTAATTGACCCTGCAAATACATTGTCACCCATCGTCTTGGCAACAGGAACAGACTCTCCCGTCACGGGCGAATCATCAAGGCTGGACGCACCTTGAACAATGGAACCATCAGCAGATACCCTATCTCCAGGACGCACCAGCACAAGGTCATTCACTTGTAATGAAGTCGCTGGAACGTTACGCTGCCCACCTTGAGCATCAAGTAAAATTGCACTTTTCGGAACCAGCGATGATAAGGCTCTGATGCCAGCGCGAGCGCGATCAGCAGCGATACTCTCAAACAGTTCACCGATTGAGAACAAAAAGACAACTGCTGCGGCCTCTTCAGCTTCACCAATGATAAGTGCGCCAAGCACGGCGACGGACATCAGCGTTTCAATTGAAAAGAATGAACCTGTTTTAGCCAGTGCTAAGGCTTTGCGCGCAAATGGAAAAACGCCTACAATCACAGCGATGGCAAACACCCATATCCCATAAGCGGGCAACAGTAGTGACAGTGCATAAGCGCTGCCCATCAAAATACCGAGGCCAACAACCTGTTTGCCTTTTTGAGTTTGCCACCATTGCTTATCCTGCGGAGCCATCTGATTGTCGCTGTCAATATCAATAGCCGATACAGTTTGTTGACCAGTATTGGCAGAGATGCCGAACCCTAGGCTTTTGATTGTTTTTTCGATATCACTAGCCTGAGTCGGCGCACCAGGGGCTAAATTTAGCTCTAGCGTTTCTGTAGCGAAATTCAGCTGAACATCAGAAACCCCAGGCATACGTTTCAAAGCTGTTTCAATCTTGCCGATGCAACTGGCACAGTCCATACCTTCAATATGATATTTCATAATAATTTACCCTTTGAATAATGATATTATGAACCCTATAGTGGCTTTAGAGTCAAGGTTATTTATCTACAGTTTCGTAATTTTAATTTCTCTAGCGCTAGTCTTTACAGCCACTTTAATTATTTAAATCATAGAGGTTGTTATGACAATCAAAATTGGTGAGCTCGCTAAACGCACAGGTGCCACAGTAGAAACCATTCGCTATTATGAAAAAGAGCGTTTATTACCCGAGCCTTTTCGTAGCGAAGGGAATTATCGTTTATATAATGAAGAGCACATTGAGCGTCTACAATTTATCCTACATTGCCGTACGCTCGATATGGCTTTAGATGATGTGCGAATCTTACTTGAATACTGGGAGTCGCCTGACAAGGACTGCGGCGATGTGAATAACTTGCTAGATGAGCACATTCATGCTGTGGAAATACGAATGGAAGAACTGATGCACTTAAAGCATCACTTGACCGTTTTGCGCCAGAAATGTGCAAGTAGTGCACCAGCGTCATCATGTGGCATTTTAAACGCGCTTGTCGATAACTCCTGTCATGAGTAATGATATCAGTAGTGTTCATTTCTGACGGATCAAATCATGAAAGGTTAAATACGCCCTGATGTTAAGCACAAAAAAACCCAGCAATGATATTAAGATCACTA
>NZ_JBJDOS010000021.1:0-3961 GCF_044900935.1 Psychrobacter sp. NPDC078501
CTACTGGGTTGGAGGAAATAACAACTATGTTGTGCTGACTTAGAAAGTCTTATTTATCATTCATAGCAAGGTAGATATTACGATCTGATGCGGATGCGTCATCCACGTATTTTGAATCGCGCCATGTCGTATAAGCATAGACACCACTGTATGGGCTGATGCTGTTCTGACGGAAATCAGAAATCCAATTTTCGCCATCAAATATTTGGATATGGCCATGCGGGCGCTTTGATGAGCGATCATAGACAATAACATCACCTACTTGGGTTGGCATATCATTACTGATTTTGCTAAAACCTGCTTTATCAAGCGTGCCACGAGTGGCGTACTGATAGGCTGAAGGATTGGGTGTAAATTCATAACCAGCTGATTGTAGTGCTTTACGTACGTAACGGGCACAATATCCAGAGCTGCCAGATAAAGCCACTTTTGAGGCGCGAGCAGCAGCGATAGCGGGGGCTGAATTGCTGTCAGGAACCTTATTGACTTGCTGCTGTTGTTTTTCAGCGTATAAGCGGCTGTTTAATGATGAAAGCTGATTCTCTTTTTGCTTGGCCTGCGCACTTAGGTTGCTAATTGCTTGACTAATTTCATCATTATTAGAAACATAAGCACCACTTTTGGTGCTATAGATGTTTTTTGATGAACCGTAGTTTGATGCCACAGAAGTATTGGTGATGGTATTATTTGTTTGAGAGATTGTGATAGCAGCACCACTCGTTTGTGCTATGCCCATACCCAGTACTGACAAAATCAATAAAGCCTGTTTCATAAATCTAATACCTACGGTTAATTCAAAATCGTCTGTTATCAACAACAGCGCAGTCAATTAAATCTCAATAACTCAAGTATATATATGTCATAGTGACTGATACTTCTGCTGCATATTATTCATATAAAAAATGATTATTGGCGATCACAGCTCATTGAAGTCTTACGAAGCTGTTACAAATCAAGCTGCTGACCAAAACACAAAGCCGACTTTAGCATAGGCTGTTTAGCCTGTCATCCCCCTTAAAAACCCCAAAAATACTTTTTTGATGTCGAAAAAATTGCTAATATCCCACATTTTACAATGTAAGTTTGTGTAACATGTACAGAATATAGCTGACTAGATTGACCACAATTTCTACTGTTTTATAAGCAAAAAAACGTCTGAGGGTTAAATCTATAATTTAGATTTAACCCTCAGACGTTTTTCTATTGGATGAAGTAATTACCCTATATAGGGTCTAACTAATTATTAAGATAATATAATAATTTATAATATTAATATAGATGTTAATTCCCTACTGGCTTATGTAATATTACGTAATTGTTTCGATACATCCTGTATATTCTTGTATTAACCCTTAGTTATTTATCTATTTTAAGGGTTAATAACCGATAAATCCGCTTACATTGTCATCAAAAGTTACAAATTCAAAGTTATTTTTAATTTTAAAGTCGCAATAGCTAATGAATTTTTTGATGAAGAATCATTTTATAAGCAATAGAACAGTCTTATACTTGCTTCATTCGCTTTTAACGCTAACACTATAATCAAAGTATTCTTAACTGCTAACACACTATAATTGCTGCTC
This sequence comes from Psychrobacter sp. NPDC078501, assembly GCF_044900935.1. Classification (NCBI taxonomy): domain Bacteria; kingdom Pseudomonadati; phylum Pseudomonadota; class Gammaproteobacteria; order Moraxellales; family Moraxellaceae; genus Psychrobacter; species Psychrobacter sp. NPDC078501. The sequence continues at coordinate 1,584 of NZ_JBJDOS010000021.1, forward strand.
TACCGATTCAATATCAGCATAAACTTGGGTCGTCCCGTCTTTATTGAGTTGCATAACCTGATAGGGCATGAATTTATTTTGATACTCCATACCCGGGCTACCAACAGGCATGCCAGGTACGGCAAGACCCATAGCTTGTACTGGCGGATTTTCTAAAAACTGCGCCATATATTTAGCGGGTACATGACCTTCAAAGACGTAACCATCAGTAGTGACTACAGTATGGCAAGAACGCATTTCATTTGGAACGCTGTAGCGCTCTTTAAATACGGCTAAGTCCGCAACATCTTGCGCGGTTGCACTTAGACCATTATCTTCTGCATGACTTATCCATTCTTTACAGCAGCCGCAATTGGCATCTTTATAGACAGTGGCTGATACGTTTTTTAGTAAGTCTGGTTTACTTACTGATGTCATCATAGAATTATTTATAACGTTTGGTTCAGCTGTCTTTGGAACAGCCAAAACATCTTCAGTTGATGCCGATGTTGTGCTTGCATCAGATACGCCACTACTCGGTTGGCTACAAGCAAATAGTGATGAGGCAGCCAGTAATAATAACGTACTACGCAACCCCTTAGACAGATAACGATTGCATATAAGACTGGATTTTATTTTTAAGGGGGGCATAGTGCTTTCTCATGTACTGTAGGTATTGTGAGCTATAGAAGATCAAGTAACACTTCATATCGTTTGGTAATGTAGCATAATAACCCATTAAACGGAGTACATAAATTCATCCATTGAGCAGTGCAGGCTGGTATCATAAGCAGTTTTTATTTTAAAATACTGCCTGTAGTATTAACGGCTCTATCTAAGTTTTGGATTTTGATTAAAAATTCAAGGCTCATAATTTTGGATAATTTGCGATGCGCCTGTCTACTATTAATCTACAAAAGCGTTTGAGTACTCACTTAAATCAATTACCGCTATCGCTTACGCTAGTAGCAGCATGGCTTGCAGGAGCTATTTTTTTATTTTCGCTAGCGCCTTATGGGTTTTGGCCGCTAGCAATAGTATCACCAGCGATTTTATATGCGCTGTTGGTGACAAGTATGAGTGGTCGTCGCGCTTTTATTATCGGTGAAGCTTACGGTATGGGGCTATGGTGCGTCGGCGGCTTTTGGCTCTATACTGCTATCCATGATTATAGCGATACACCAACGTGGCTCGCATTGATTATGATTGCATTGATGGGTCTCGGTATGGGACTATTTCATGGATTGTTAGCACTAGTCTTTAACCGTATGGTAGGCAAACAACCCTTTTCATTTGCTGCTCTTTGGGTGCTACAAGAATGGTTAAAAACTTGGTTATTCACAGGCTTTCCGTGGCTGTTTGTTGGTTATGCATTTACTGAAGAGTATTGGTTATCGTCCTTAGCACCCGTTGCTGGTGTTTTTTCCGTCTCTTTTGTTGCCATACTATTGGCTGCAAGTTTAGTAGAGCTACTGCTTCGGCGCAGTAGTTATGCCATCGTTTCTGTACTGTTATTAGCCATTAGCACATCATTATGGCTGGTCAATCCGCAATGGACAAAACCTAAGGGCACACCTGATCTGTCAGTGTCATTGATTCAAGGTAATATTTCACAAGATATAAAGTGGCTGACGCAATATCAAGTAGAAACGCTAAAGATTTATGCGAAGTTAACGCGCACTGAGTGGGGACGTGATGTGGTGGTGTGGCCTGAATCATCTATTCCGATGTTTCAGGATGAGGCTGCGGGCTTTATTAGTGAAATGATAGAAATGGCCAATGCGACCAATACGACATGGATAACTGGTATCCCTTATAAGGATAAAGCGGCATTCAATGCCAGTACGGATAAGTATCCCCCATTTTACAATAGCGTGATTGCTCGAGGTGTAGAAGCGGAAGGCCTATACAAGAAGCAGCGTCTAGTGCCTTTTGGAGAGTATATTCCATTTGAAGGCGTGCTCGATATTTTCCCAAGTTTGGCCGGTAGTCAGGATATTAAGAGCTATAGTCGTGGTAGTGATCAGCAGTCACCGCTAAAGGTGCGTGAACACAATATAGGGACGGCTATCTGTTATGAGGTAGCTTATCCAGATACCACGCGTAAAAATGCCATCGATACTGACTTTTTGTTGACCGTCTCTAACGATGCCTGGTTTGGCACTTCAGCAGGACCATTGCAACATTTGCAAATGGTACAAATGCGCGCGCTTGAGAACGGGCGCTGGTTTATTCGAGCGACCAATACTGGTGTTACCGCTATCATTAACCATAAAGGTCGTATTGTAAAACGCGCACCGCAGTTTGAGCGTACTGTACTACGTGGTGAGATACAGGCACGGGTTGGTAACACGCCCTTTATGCTTATGGGAAATTATCCTATCTTGATAATAATAACC
>NZ_JBJDOS010000022.1:0-2548 GCF_044900935.1 Psychrobacter sp. NPDC078501
ATCCGCATCAGATCGTAATATCTACCTTGCTATGAATGATAAATAAGACTTTCTAAGTCAGCACAACATAGTTGTTATTTCCTCCAACCCAGTAGGGCGTGTTGAACATTCACAAATAGTCTCTGTCAGTGCCATGGTTGAAGGTTCAACACGCCCTAGTGACTAGTGACTGTGCCCGATATGGTTATTCGCAGAGCTTTGCTGCTCTGATATGTCGCAGACCAATGCATCGCTATGGGCGCTGGTCTGCGGGTGTGACAAGCTTTCAACCTGAATGGTGGCGTGATGAATACCAAGCGCAAGCAACCCTTGCTCAAGATTGGCAATCAATACGCTGGCATCCGAGATTCTCATATCCCCATCGACCATCACATGGCAAGATAGCGCATTTAGCCCGCTGGTGATGCTCCAAATATGCAGGTCGTGGACTTGTTTTACTTGTGGATGGGCAAGCAGCTTGTCTTCCACATCTACCAGCGATATGCCTTCTGGCGTGCCCTCCATCAAGACATGTACCGAATCACGTACAACGCGGTAACCACTTACTAAGATAAGTACCGCGACGATCACCGACGCTGCGGCATCGGCCCAAACCCAGCCAAACCCCATCATCAGTAAAGCGGCGATGATCGCGGCGACAGAGCCCATCAAATCACTTAATACATGCAAGTAAGCGCTTTGCATATTGAGGTTGACAGGCTCTTTGGAATCATTGCTTTTATTTGCTTTTTCTTTATTTACTTTGTCTGCATTTGCTCCATGGCTGTGGGTGTGTCCATCGCTGCCGCTACTACCACGATGCATCAGCCAAGCGACCAAGATATTAACCAGCATACCGATGGTGGCGACGATTAGCATACCTTGGGTAGCAATCTCAGGCGGTGAGTTAAGGCGTTTGATCGCTTCATAAAAAATCATCAAGGCGATAATTACTAGCGTCGCACCATTGACGGTGGCCACGATAATCTCAAAGCGTTTATAGCCAAAGGTCTTTTGATGGGTGGCGGCTTTTTCGCCGATTTTAAATGCCATCAACGTCGCACCAAGGGCGATGGCGTCGCTGAGCATGTGTCCTGCATCAGAGAGTAACGCCAAGCTGCCTGTCAGTAAGCCACCAATCGCCTCGATAAACATATAGCCTGTGATGATCACAAAGCTAATCAGTAACGTACGCTGATAGCCTTTGGTATCTCTTGGTGCGGTGTTTTGCTCTAGGTGAGTGTCATGATCATGAGCGTCTTGATTGCCAGCAGTATAGTTACTATCGTTGTTTTTATAGACATCAATAGGCTCACTTGGAGGCAAATGCTTATTTTGCTTATGACTGGCATCTTCTTGACTCATAACGTTACTCAAATTTATTAAGACTTATGGTAAATAACTTCAAGGATTAATGATAAATCTAACATAGTCGAGTATTAGAAGCTGTAACGACGAGGTAAAAATGCAGCCAGTAAGCTATAGTCGATTCACTGCAAAAATGACATCGTGCTACTGGTATAAATTTTCCTTGCATGCTGTTATTACAGAGGCTGCGCAACATTCATTCCAGTAGCACTCTTCAATTTATCACCATGTTATTTTGAACTGACTAGGGCGTGTTGAACATTCATAATTTGAGCCAGATATAAGCACAAGCAAGAGCGACCGTATTTTCATAACTTTGCTTGAGCTTATCAAACCTGGTGGCAACCGCCCTATACTGTTTTAGTTTGGCGAAAGCATTTTCTACTAGATGCCTCGCTTTATATAAGTCCCAGTCCATATGGTCGTTAGAAGACTGAGTATTTCGTTTTCGAGGGATGTTATCCCGTGTCCCTGCTTGTTCAATATGCGCTCGTAGTGCATCAGAATCATAGCCTTTATCGGCACATAAAACCTCTGTGTTGCTCAAATTAACTTTGTCTACTAAGTCAGGTGCGACTTTAACATCGTGGGTCGTGCCATCTGACAAGATAAAGGTAATCGGATTGCCATGCGCATCTACTGCCAAGTGAATCTTGGTCGCGCGTCCTGCCACACTTTTACTAATGGATTGTAGGTTCTCATTGCCACCACTGCTGTGCTGATGCGCTTTAATATGAGTACCATCAATGAAGACCCACTCAAGGTCTGCGTCTTTGATTAATAAAGCAAACAGCGTAATCAGCTTATTACTACGAAACCAGCGCTGGTAAGCTTTATAGATGGTATTGGGCTTGCCAAAACACTCGGGTAAGTCGCACCAAGGACAGCCAACACGCATGCGATAAAGCACGCCTTCAACCGTTTGTCTAAGATTTCCTTTGTCATAGATATTAAGTTCTAGTAATATAGGTTTCAGTCTTGTCCAGTGTTCATCTTTGAGCATAGTGCGAGGCATAGCGAACGATATCTTTTTTGTGTGAGAACTTAAAGATTAACCGTTCGCTATTTTTTTTGCCATTAATTTATACCCAATGTTCAACACGCCCTAGTGATCTTAATATCATTGCTGGGTTTTTTTGTGCTTAACATCAGGGCGTATTTAACCTTTCATGATTTGATCCGTCAGAAATGAACACTACTG
>NZ_JBJDOS010000023.1:0-2386 GCF_044900935.1 Psychrobacter sp. NPDC078501
TAAGCTTGCTAAAGCTTTAGTATGATCACCTGGTTTGGCCACAATGCTGCCTTGTAAGCGTTTAATCCAACCTTGCGCTTGGGCAAAGTTACTACTACGAGTCTCACCCATTGCCATGAGCATTTGAGCCCGTTCATGCTGCGGATTCTTAGCTAATATAGCTTGTAATAGACGGCGAATATTGGCGTCTAACTGACCTTCATTAACAAAAAAACTAGTCTGAGCATAAGTAGTAGCAATCTCCTCGTTATCAGGTGCTAAACGATAGGCACGCGATAAGGCTTCTAACGCAGAGTCAGTCGCCTCCATCGATAAGAAAAGTTCAGATAGGCGCATCCAGCGATTAGGATCATCAGCGTTACGATGGACGTTGGTCTGCATAGCGCTAATCAACTGACGACCGTTTTCAGTCGCCCACTTTGGTGGCTTATCAATCTTAGCCGTCAATAGGTCATCAGCCACTTGTCCTACTTTGTCCTCGCTTGTCCACAAATCAAACACGGGCGTACGATTGCCTATTAGTAAGTACGCCATTGCAGCCAATATTGGGATCCAAGCTGCGACAATTAAACGGCTTTTGACATCAGGGGTGACCATAGGTGTTATCTGACGCTGCGCATCTAATAGCTGACGCTCCAGTTCCAGCTTTTGATTTTGATAATGGCTATTATTAATAGTACCGCTGTCTTTATCTGTTTGTAGCTCAGCTAAACGTTCGCGAAATACTGCAACATTAATATCTAGCAGTTGATTGTCTATTGGTTTGGACTGCAAACGCGGTGCTCGTAGCCATGGCATAATAGCAATTAGCGCAAATATAAGAGCAATCAGCAAGCTTAGAGCTACAAATAAGCCAAAAGTAGAAAATAGAGTCATTTTTTGTCCTCTATGCTAGTAATATCGTGGTCGACATTCTCAGCTTGCGATAATAGACGATCAAGCTCAGCCTTTTCCGCAGAGGTCAAGGCAGCAGTACTGTTCACTGTAACGCCGTTTTGGCCACGGGCGACAACTTGGCGGCGTTTACTTTGCCAAAACCAACCAACAATTAAGACGAGCAATAATAGTGGTGGAAAAAACCATAGGATCCATGTCGATGGTCGCATAGGCGGCTTGTAGCTAATAAAGTCACCGTAGCGCTCTTGCATATAGGCGCGTATTTCAGCATCACTACGTCTATCTTTAATTAAATCATAGACTTTTTGCTTTAGATCCTGTGCAATCGGTGCATCAGAGGCTGCAAGGTTTTGATTTTGGCATTTTGGGCAGCGAAACTCTTCTATTAATCCACGATACTGAGCTTCTTGCTGTGGTGAATCAAAATCGTATACGTCAATAGCTGCGTTTGCCGTCATGTTAAGCAGACACGCTAGTATTAAGCTTGCTAGTTTTAAAATTATATTGAGTTTTATTTGAGGAGCTCTTATTCGAGTAACGTTCATTTGCACATCTCCTCAACCTGAATGAGATCAGGACTATCGTTGTTCTTATTAGCCTCATTAAGTACGGTCAGGCACGGCTTAACACGCTGTTGCCAATTGGCTTCATTAATCTCACCAACAATATGCTGACGAATGATGCCATCTCCATCCACAACAAAGGTTTCGGGCGCACCAGTTATGCCTAAGTCTAGAGCAAACTGACCCAATGAATCCTGAATAGACATAGAAAATGGATCACCGCCTTGGTTTAAGTAACTGAGCGCATTACCAATCTCATCCTTATAATTCACACCAACGATATCAATGCCGCGCTCTTCTAGTTGCATTAAAAACGGATGCTCAATAATGCAAGTTGGGCACCACGAGCCCCAAACATTAAGTAAAAACGGCTTATCTGGCAAATTATTATTGGTGATAGTACGGGTAGTATCTGCTAATAACGGCAGCTCAAAGGCAGGAACCGGACGCTCAAGAGCGGTATTGGTCACAATGTCTGTTGGTTTACCTAAGCGCATGTACAATATAACTACCAAACCAAAAAAGAGGATAAGCGGAATTAAGAACCATAGCTTCATCTGCTTTTTTTTCATTGCCTTTGGGTTACGCTGCTTACTGTTTTGGCTATCTTTTTGCTCAGGAGTGTTATTCGACATAGTCATTTATTTCTCCTTTAGTGTCGACATCGTCGATGCTGAGATTGCCTGCTCAATAGCTACCTCATTGACTCCATCAGTAGCCAAACTACCAGTAACTAGCAACGGAGCTTTAACTTTTTTGATGCGGTATCGTTTATCAAGCATACTAATTAATCCACCTAGAGCCATGATAATTGCCCCTAACCAAATCCAGCGAATTAATGGTTTTACATAAATCCTTAATGCCCATTGGTTACTACCATCGGCAATAGGTTCGCCCAGTGCGACATAAACATCGCGCATAAGACT
>NZ_JBJDOS010000024.1:0-2385 GCF_044900935.1 Psychrobacter sp. NPDC078501
TTGTGCTCGAAAATCTGCTGAGTAGGTCATCTTTTATATTTCTCTTTGCTTGGTTTAAAAGCATTGTACCTTTTCTATTTTGGACTGACTATAGCAGAAATTTTTTATCGAAAAATATAACTGCACAGCGTAAATAGTTAAATAAAAACAGTAAAAAAGGAAAATCTATTCCAACCAAAACCTTTTGACCTACCCTCTACACTGGCCGAACGCTCCAGCCTATCTAAAGATTATGCTATTCTGTATTGGATATATAAGCATTTATTTAGTTTTAGCGAATTTTTTAGTTATTGCTAATTAAATTATAAATCCAGACTCAAATACTTTAAATAGGCGTCCCATATGTTTATAAAAAAACATTTTTTTCATTTATCTATTTTTGCCATGATATTCATACTTTGCAGTAATGCACAAGCTGAAACTCATCAAGATAAAATCCAAGTGAAGGTATTTATCGCAGCGATGTTTGAAATTGGTGAAAATAGTGGGGATAAAGCAGGCGAATTTCAGCATTGGTATAATCAATATTTTACAGATAGTAAGCCTATAAAAGTAGAAGGTGCCCATAGCCCAGTTTATTGTAATTCAGAAGGTGTCTGTGGTTCGGTATTAGGGATGGGTAAAGTAGGGTCTTCAGCGTCCATGCAAGCAATCACACTTTCTCCCAAATTTGACTTTAGCAAAAGCTACTTCGTTCTAAGTGGTGTCGCAGGAACACCACCGAGTAAAGGCACGATAGGTGATGTAAGCTGGGCGTCTTGGCTCGTAGATTATGACTTAGGTCACCGCTGGAAAGCTGAAGAAGGTGAAAAAGGCGCACCTACGTTTACACCACGCAAAGGCTATGAAGATATTCGCCGCTATCAACTTAACTCTGACCTGCTAAAATGGAATCTACATCTAAGCCAGTCAGTTGCCTTAAAAGACTCAAAAGAAGCCAGCGCCTATCGAATGAAATATCCTGATGCAGCAGCACGACGGAGCCCAGCTATCACCGTAGGCACTCATATGACAGGAGATACCTTTTTTCATGGACCAGGGTTGTCTAAACAAGCGCAATATATAGCTGAATTGTATAACGCAGATGATTACATTATCACTGAAATGGAAGCCGCTGCAATAGCACAAGTACTTAACAGAACGGTAGGTATTGAACGCATCATGAGCTTACGTGGCGCAGTGAATTTTGACCAAGGTAATCCAAATGAGACCACGCTTCAACATCTAGATCCAGCGCCAGGGGAAACAGCTGGTGGCTTTGCAGAAATAGTAGAAAATATAGTACTAGTGGGATCAAAAACTGTCGATCACATCGTTGATAACTGGGATGTCTGGGAAAAAGGTGTGCCAAAATTCAAAGAAGAATAAAGAACTCCAAGATAAATTCTAAGTAGTACAACAGACAGTTAATAGTTAGCAAGCAGTAAGTAGTTCCTAGAGTGGGTTTACACTCATTCTGGGAACTACGATGTCTTATAGTTCTACTACCAATATAGCTCTTCCATTACAGCTTGATTAGAAAATAATTAAGCCTTCGATCGGCTTACGCTCGTTAGATAGTATACGATTAAGTAAGCTGTAGGATTCATCCTTGATATAGACCTCTATTCAATCTTTAGCGAGTTTTCTCATTCTATCTAAGTTACTCAAAAGATGACAACATCATTCCGCTCAATAATTAAGGTACTGTATCAATCGTAGTAAAAGGTACTTCTTGTCCCAATATCAATGCCTAATACCTCACGGCTCTCTCCTTTAGCATACTAAAAGGGTAGAAGCGGATATTATGGTGTCTTTTATCGTTTATAAACTTTACTGGCTAGGTATAATATAATACATTTGGTTAGATTTAACGGCATAGTTTTGCCTGATGATAGATATTTCTTTTGTCTTAGAGCCCGGGTTTCGCTTTAAAATAGTACATACGCAATGAAAACATCTATGGTTCTGTAAGTAGTAAGGTTCGCATATACGTTATAGTATTGGCAAAATAATTTTTAATGTTAGCCAAAGAAAAACCCCCATCGCGTGAGCGTTGGGGGCTTTATTTAGAATAGAGAGCTGACGAACGAGAAGAGCACCGTTAAGGCAAAACATTGCTTTGCTAGGCAACGCAAGAGCTATCTACCGGCATAGCCTTCCGTCTTGCACTGCGGACGACTGTCTCCCAGACAGTCGTTACTCCTTGCTCACCTTTAAATAGGATTTGCTACGTAGGTCACTAGGAATAAAAGATAGACACAAAGAAAATCCCCCGACAAGCTAATGTCGGGGGATATTTCAGAATAGAGAGCTGACGATGACCTACTCTCACATGGGCGAACCACACTACCATTGGCGCTACGATGTTTCACTTCTGAGTTCGGGAAGGGATCAGGTGGGGCC
>NZ_JBJDOS010000025.1:0-2354 GCF_044900935.1 Psychrobacter sp. NPDC078501
TAAGCTTGCTAAAGCTTTAGTATGATCACCTGGTTTGGCCACAATGCTGCCTTGTAAGCGTTTAATCCAACCTTGCGCTTGGGCAAAGTTACTACCACGTGCCTCACCCATTGCCATTAGCATCTGCGCACCTTCATGCTGTGGATTTTTGGCAAGGACATCTTGTAATACACGGCGGCTACTGGCATCAAGCTGACCTTTATTGGCAAAAAAGCTAATCTGCGCATAAGTGGTCGCAATCTCTTCATTGTCTGGTGACAGACGGTAAGCGCGTGACAAAGCTTCAATCGCTGAGTCGGTAGCTTCAAGCGATAAAAACAGCTCTGACAAACGCATCCAGCGATCAGGATCATCGGCATGACGATAAACGTTGGTCTGCATCGCGCTGATAAGCTGCTGGCCGTTTTCGATTGCCCATACAGGTGGCTGATCGATTTTGCCAGTCAACAAGTCATCAGCGACTTTTCCGACCTTGTCTTCGGCCGTCCACAGATCAAACACAGGCGTTCGGTCACCCACCATCAGATACGCCAGCGCAGCCAATACAGGCACCCAAACCATGAGGATCAAGCGGCTTTTGATACCAGGGGTGACCATCGGCGTGACTTCACGCTGGGCATCCAATAGCTGACGCTCCAGTTCCAGCTTTTGATTTTGATAATGGCTATTATTAATAGTACCGCTGTCTTTATCTGTTTGTAGCTCAGCTAAACGTTCGCGAAATACTGCAACATTAATATCTAGCAGTTGATTGTCTATTGGTTTGGACTGCAAACGCGGTGCTCGTAGCCATGGCATAATAGCAATTAGCGCAAATATAAGAGCAATCAGCAAGCTTAGAGCTACAAATAAGCCAAAAGTAGAAAATAGAGTCATTTTTTGTCCTCTATGCTAGTAATATCGTGGTCGACATTCTCAGCTTGCGATAATAGACGATCAAGCTCAGCCTTTTCCGCAGAGGTCAAGGCAGCAGTACTGTTCACTGTAACGCCGTTTTGGCCACGGGCGACAACTTGGCGGCGTTTACTTTGCCAAAACCACCCTATCAATAATACGATCAGTAGCAATGGCGGAAAAAACCATAAAATCCATGTCGATGGACGTACAGGCGGCTTGTAGCTGATAAAATCGCCGTAGCGCTCTTGCATATAATCCCGGATTTCCGCATCACTACGTCTGTCTTTAATCAAATCATAGACTTTTTGCTTTAAGTCTTGGGCAATCGGCGCATCAGAACCTGCCAAGTTTTGGTTTTGGCATTTCGGGCAACGTAGCTCTTCGATTAGCCCTCGATATTGGGCTTCTTGTTGTGCAGAGTCAAAATCATATACCTCTATCGCCGCATAGCTGGTCACACTTAGGAGACAGGCAAGTATTAAGCTCGCTACTTTTATCGTAACGGCCTTTATTGAACGGGCTATCATTTGCACACCTCTTCAACCTGAATCGCATCTGGACTGACGTTATTATCATTGGCATCATTGAGTACCGTTAAGCAAGGCTCAATACGATCTTGCCAGTTACTCTCGTTAATCTCACCAACAATGTGCTGGCGAATAACGCCTTCACCATCGACAGTGAAAGTCTCAGGCGCACCCGTCAACCCTAAGTCCAAGGCAAACTGGCCGGACAAATCCTGAATAGACATCGAAAAGGGATCACCGCCTCGGTTGAGATAGCTGAGCGCATCACCGATATCGTCTTTATAATTCACGCCAACCAGATTGACACCACGCTCTTCTAGTTGCATCAAAAAAGGATGCTCAATAACGCAAGTTGGGCACCAAGAGCCCCAAATATTCATCAAAAAGGGCTCATCAGGTAAGTTGTCATTGGTCATGATCCGACTGGTATCGGACAACAATGGCAGCTCAAACGCTGGTACTGGGCGTTCAAGCGCGGTATTGGTTACGATTTCAGTCGGCTGCCCCAAACGAAAATAAAGCATAACCATAACAGCAGCAAAGATGATCAGCGGGATCAAAAACCATATTCTAAATTGGCTTTTTTTCATTGTTCGATTACCTTTTGTTTCAGGGGGTTGCTCGGAAAAATGATTAGACTTAGTCATTTTGCTTCTCCCCTATTAGTGTCGTGTTATTAGTAGTGCTTTTAACATCTAAATCAGTAACCGTCGTAAAGCCTGACTTACTCGCTGCAATTTGTGCAGGGGTCTTGGATGTTTTGAGACGATAGCGCCTATCAAGCATACTCAGCAGACCACCCAATGCCATAATAATAGCGCCGAGCCATATCCAACGAATTAATGGTTTTACATAAATCCTTAATGCCCATTGGTTACTACCATCGGCAATAGGTTCGCCCAGTGCGACATAAACATCGCGCATAAGACT
>NZ_JBJDOS010000026.1:0-1554 GCF_044900935.1 Psychrobacter sp. NPDC078501
AGTGACGTAGAAGCGGCAGACATTGCCTCGATTACCTATACCAATGCCGCAGGTATCCCAGTGACTATCACGGGTAGTACTGCCATACAAAACGTCTTAAATGGCACCACAGTACTTGAGGTCAAAGTACCTGCAGGCAGCACAGCGGCACCTCTCATCACCGTGACCACCAACAACGATGACATTTATGAGAACAGTGAGCAGCTCAGCTTTGTGGTCACTGGTGCTGATAATGCAGCCATTGACAATACCGCTGCCACGGGCACGATTGTTGATGAAGACCGTGTCGATGATAGTGGTGATCAGCTAGGCGACTTTGATGATAGCGATGAGAGTCAAGACACCGACCAAGGCGAAGCGGTTAACGGCAACTTACTAGACAATGCTACTGATACTGATCCTAGCATCACATTAAACGTGGCGAACGTCCAAGTGGACACCAATGGTGACGGCATACCAGATACCGTTATCACCATTGGCAGCCCAGTTGCCATTACAGATAATGGCAGCCCTGTCGGCAGCCTCACCGTAAACGTTGATGGCAGCTATAGCTTTACCCCAGATGCCGACTTTACTGGTGACGTGCCTGTTATCAGTTACGACATCGTGGATAGCGCTTCACCGACCGATGTGCTTGATAGCTCCGAGCTGAACATTACAGTGATTCCAGGTCCTGTTGAGATTGCCATCAGTGCCACTAAAGCCACCTCTACCGAGCAAATCGGCAATACTGACACCCTTGAATTCACCCTCACACAAAACGTCGCCAGTGACAAAGACAGCAATGTTAGAGTCACACTTGATGGCTCAAGCCCTAACATCACCGCCAGCGACATTGCTCGTCTGCAATATACCAAAGCGGATGGCACCGTGGTAAATACCACTGATCAGAGCGTCATCGCTAACTTCTTAACCGATGGCGACACCGTTCAAATAGCTGCGGGCAGTAAAGTCAGTACAGTTATCTTTACCATTGCTGACGATAGTGCTTATGAGCAGACAGAGAACCTAGGACTGGTCATCTCAAACCCAGTCAACCCAAATGGCATCAGCATCACCACTAACACTGACAGTGGTGTGATTAGTGATGAATCAAACAACCCAGCTGATCCGCTTGATGGCAGTAATGAAGAAGGCGACCGTCCGACCGTTAGCATTACCGCAACAGATGCACAGGCTATTGAAAGCGAGGACAACGTCCTAAGCTACACCGTCAAGCAAGACAATCTAAGTAACCTTGCCACCACCGTGCAAGTGAAAGTTGACGTAAACAACAGTGACGTAGAAGCGGCAGACATTGCCTCGATTACCTATACCAATGCCGCAGGTATCCCAGTGACTATCACGGGTAGTACTGCCATACAAAACGTCTTAAATGGCACCACAGTACTTGAGGTCAAAGTACCTGCAGGCAGCACAGCGGCACCTCTCATCACCGTGACCACCAACAACGATGACATTTATGAGAACAGTGAGCAGCTCAGCTTTGTGGTCACTGGTGCTGATAATGCAGCCATTGACAATACCGCTGCCACGGGCACGATTGTTGATGAA
>NZ_JBJDOS010000027.1:0-1394 GCF_044900935.1 Psychrobacter sp. NPDC078501
GTAGTAACTTTGCCCAAGCGCAAGGTTGGATTAAACGCTTACAAGGCAGCATTGTGGCCAAACCAGGTGATCATACTAAAGCTTTAGCAAGCTTAGATGAGTTAAGCAACTACGTTAGCACGCAAGAAAAGCAAGCGCTAGAAGGTATTGACGTGACAGTGAAAATTAACGCTAATTTATTACCGTTAGTGAAAGCTGATGATGTGTTGTTTGTTGCGATACGTGACGTTAAAGGAGGTCCACCGTTTGCCGCCAAACGTTTACCCATTAGTATTATCAAGCAAGGTGAGGCTAGTATCCGCTTAAGTAATCTTGATGCGATGATGCCAGATCGCACGTTAAATTCAGCTCGTAGTGACAAAACTCAGTTAGCAGTCGTTGCTCGTATTAGTCATAGCGGTAATGCCATAGCAGAATCAGGCGACTTATCGGGTAATCCTATAATGATTAGCGTTGAACAGACTCAGGTTAATGTTGAAATCAATCAACAGATTCCCTAATAAAAAATTATTACCGTAAGTTTCATAAAACCAGAGCGGTAAGTGGAGCCGTTTATGAAAGTGGCGCGATTAATAATTGTATACCAAAAACATATACGTTTAACATTGTTCATTGTATAAACATAGATAAAGAAAACAACTATGACTGAATCTACCGACAGATTAGATAGTACTAAATTGAATAGCGTTGAATCGGCTAGTACTAATATTGCTGACAATAAAGTACCTATAGCTGTGAGTAGTACTCATCAATCGATTGACTCTAAAACCATGAATCATACGCCTAAAGCTATGTACGTGACTTCAGGCAACTCAATAACACCTAAAGGTAAGTTGGACAAAATGCCAAAAATGGTTGCCAATGGCAGTCGCGCTTTTATCTGGTATTTGTTGGCGATAATGGTATTAATACTTGATCAATGGACTAAGTGGTTGGCCCAAACCACATTAGCGTTCAATGACCCCGTACCGGTCATTGAACCATTTCTCAACTGGACACTCGCTTATAACTATGGGGCAGCATTTAGCTTTTTAGCCAACGCTGGCGGTTGGCAGAAATGGTTTTTCTCAGGCTTAGCTTTTGTAATGGCTATCTTTTTAACGGTTTATTTAATCAAAGCGCCACGTGCAGCCAAGCTATTATCTATGGGGTTGGCCTTAATGCTTGGTGGTGCGATTGGCAACTTAATCGATCGTTTAAGAATTGGTAAAGTGGTTGACTTTATCCATGTGCATTATGCTGATGTATGGAATTATCCTCTTTTCAATGTTGCAGATATAGGTGTCTGTGTCGGTGTCGCATTGATTATAATTGACATGATATTTTTAGAAAGTAAGCGTAATAAATAAGCACATTGATGCCGATTATCACAAACAAAATGAACTAGCGTCGTA
>NZ_JBJDOS010000028.1:0-1302 GCF_044900935.1 Psychrobacter sp. NPDC078501
GGGAGTTTCCTAAAAACTGTGTAACTGCTTATAATCCATTAACAGGAGAATAAGCAATGACTACTCAATCTGACATTAAAAAACTGGCCGAGCAAATGGCTGGTAGCATGAAAAGCTTTGATGACATCAAAGACTTCCAAAAGCAGCTCATGCAATCCTTTATCGATACTGCACTTGAAGCCGAGATGGAAGACCATCTCGGCTACCCCAAGCATGAGAAAGCAGATAAACCAAACAAGCGCAACGGACACACTAAAAAGACCGTCCGCAGTGATACAGGCGATCTTGAAATCTCTACCCCAAGAGACCGTGATAGCAGCTTTGAGCCTGTACTCGTTAGTAAGCATCAAACCCGTATCTCAGGTCTCGATGACAAGATCATATTCCTTTACGCCAAGGGTCAAACCACCACCGAGATTGTAGAGAGCATTAAAGAGCTCTACGATGTCGACATCTCAAGCTCTCTTGTCTCAAGAGTCACCGATAACATATTAGAGGACATCACCGCTTGGCAGAACCGGCCATTGAGTAGTGTTTATCCTATCGTCTATTTGGACTGCATCGTCGTGAAGATACGTCAAGACAAGCAGATCATCAACAAAGCCATTTACTTAGCCCTAGGCGTTAACCTTAACGGTAAAAAAGAGCTGCTTGGTATGTGGCTCTCAGAGAATGAAGGCGCTAAGTTCTGGCTAGGTGTTCTTACCGAGCTTCAAAACCGTGGCGTACAAGACATCTTAATCGCTTGTGTTGACGGTCTAAAGGGCTTCCCTGATGCCATTAACACCGTCTATCCAAAGGCACAGGTTCAGCTGTGTATCGTACACATGGTGCGCTATTCAATGAAGTTTGTGCCGTGGACGGATAAAAAGGCCGTAGCGGCTGATTTAAAGGCCATTTACGGCGCTGATACCCTTGAGATGGCAGAGGCCAATCTTGAGCACTTTGATGAGACTTGGGGCAAGGAATATCCGCATGTCATCAAGTCTTGGCGTAATAACTGGGAGGGCCTAACGGTGTTCTTTAATTACCCTAAAGACATCAGAAAAGTCATATACACTACCAATGCTATTGAGTCACTGAACAGTGTGATTCGGACAGCGGTGAATAAGCGTAAGGTGTTCCCATCTGATCACGCAGCTTTCAAGGTAGTCTATCTAGCAACCCAGCAGGCATCCAAAAAGTGGTCGATGCCCATTCGTAACTGGACGTCTGCTTTGAATCGCTTTATGATTATGTTTGATGATCGTATAAGCAGGCATTTAATCTAAATGGCAGTTACACAGAATCTGGGATGGTCTC
>NZ_JBJDOS010000029.1:0-1277 GCF_044900935.1 Psychrobacter sp. NPDC078501
TGACCCCTGCCGTCAAATCCGTACAACTAAACTTGGGAGATTTTAATTACGCAGCCTGACGATAATAGTCAAACCACACCTGTCTTGGCGTTTTATAGCCCAAGCCCTTTTGAATTCTAGTTTGGTTGTACTCAAGCTCAATAAATTTAGTAATATCGTTGATGGCTTCGAATCTTGTTTTATAGTCTTGGTGATACACCAGCTCATTCTTTAATATGCCCCAGAAGCTCTCTATGGGCGCGTTATCAAAGCAGTTGCCTTTACCACTCATCGAGCCTGTAAATTGGTGGCACTTAATGATCTTATGATACTCATTGCTACAATACTGACTGCCTCTGTCAGAATGTAAAATCAACCCTTGGCTAGGTCGCTTGTTTTTGATTGCCATATTAAGTGCACGGCATACCAAATCAGCGGTCATGCGCTTATTGATGACATAGCCGACGAGCTCTTTAGTATATAGGTCTTTAACACCTGCTAAGTATAGCCAACCTTCATTTGTCCAAATATAAGTGATGTCACTGACCCAAGCCTCATTAGGACGATTGGCATTAAATTTCTGTTCTAGACGGTTTGGATAGACCAGCTTGTTGTGATTAGAGTTGGTGGTGACTTTAAAGCGCTTGTGACGACGGCATTTAATGCCGCATTCTTCTTTTATACGTCTAACCATATATTTACTTATGGCATATCCTTGCCCTGTAAGGTAAGCATACAGTCGCTCATAGCCATAGCGCTGCTTAGTCTCATCATGAGCCACTCTGACTAGCAACTCACACTGATTGCGATGGATCTGCTGATTACTGATGCCACGATTTATCCAGTTGTAATAGCTTGATGGCTTAATATCTAATACGTGACACATGCAGGTGATGCTAAATATTTTCTGGTTATCCTTGATAAAGACGTACTTCATCAACTGTGCTTCGCGAAGTACGCCGTCGCCTTTTTTAGAATGTCTCGCTCCTCCTGAGCAACCTTGAGATCACGTTTAAGACGTTTATTCTCTTCTATAATGGCCATGAGTTCAGGATCATATTGCTTAGTGCCGACAAGCTTGCCTTCATTCGCTTTATTCTGCCAGTTAGATAAGGTCTGCATGGCTATACCTAGCTGCTTTGCAGTCGCTGAAACATTGCCATTATTATCTGCTATCTTTTTGACGGCTTCAGCTTTAAAAGCTGCACTGTAGGTTCTGACTTTCTTAGTCATGATAAACTCCTGTTAATACACTTAGTTTACCAAGTTTGGTTCTATAGTTTTTTCAGCATAGCTCA